>JBEBGW010000133.1:0-10442 GCA_040081025.1 Pyrinomonadaceae bacterium
ATTTGGAAAACGCGACCGAGCTTGACCCGAAATTCACCGCCGCCTACTCGTTTGGAGCGATCGTCCTCCCCGGGATCGATCCGACCAAAGCGATCGAGCTGACCGAAAAAGGAATTAGAAATAACCCGGATCATTGGCGGCTCTATCAATATTTGGGTTATATCTACTGGCGGCAGAAAGACTACTTGAAGGCCGCGGCAACGTATGAAAAAGGCTCGAAGATCCCCGGCGCTCCTCCGTTCATGCGACAAATGGTTGCGGCTATGAATGCCGCGGGCGGAAGCCGCGAAACCGCGAGAGCGATCTATGCCCAAATGCTAAACGAGTCGGAGGATGAGCAGAGCAGATCGAATGCTCAGATCCGCCTGTTTGAGCTGGATTCCATAGACGAAGTCGAAGCCGTCAACAAGGCTCTTTCCGACATCCAGGAAAGAACGGGCAGGTGCCCCGACCGGGTTTCCGATACCTTTTCCGTTATCAAGAACGTCCGCCTTCCCGCCGGAAACGAATTTCAGATCGACGTGTCGAACAACCTCGTCGATCCTACCGGTGTTCCTTATATCTTCGACCGCTCGAGTTGCACGATCGGGCTAGCCCGAGAATCAAAGATTCCGCGGCCGCTATAAGCGATGGGCTCAGAACGTCTCATTCACAACGAAAACTTTGTCCGCGATGCGATCCTGATAGTGATGGCCGCTATCGCAGTGAGCGCTCCTATCTACTTTTGGGGCGTTCCACGGGGCAACGACATGCCCCAGCATTTCCAGTTCGCCCTCCAATTTGAGAGCAGCCTATCCAAAGGCGCGCTATATCCTGGCTGGGCATCGGAGGCGAATGGGGGACTTGGAGACGTCGGCGTCCGGTTTTATCCGCCGCTTCCCTACTACTCGCTCGTATTCTTCAAAACATTAACGACGACCTGGTACGAAGGCAGCGTATTAGCCTTCGCCTTTTGGTTTTGCCTTGGGGGCTTTGGAGTATATTTTCTTTCCCGCGAATGGCTCGACGGGGGGGCTTCCGTTCTCGCCGCCATCGTTTTCACGTGGCTTCCATATCACGTCAATCAGATATACAACGCCTTCTTCTACGCCGAGTTCGCCGGTACGGCAGTGCTACCGTTCTGCTTCTTGTTTGTTGCCCGGGTAGTAAAACGGTGCGACCTCCTGAGCATTCTGGGACTCGCCGCGGCCTTGGCCGTCCTCGTCCTCACGCACCTGCCGACAGCGGTGATGGGTTCTGTCGCACTAGGCGTCTATGCGATCGCAGAACTATGGGAAAATCGCTCGCTGCGTTCTTTTTTAGCACTTGGAGCCGGCGGACTTCTAGGGGCAGCGGCTAGCTCCTTCTATTGGATCAAGCTCGTTGCCGAACTCAATTACGTCAATCACTCGACCCCGGAGTTTACAAAGACCACCTTCGATTTTCATTCGAATTTCCTGGCCGCGTACTTTTATGTTGGCGCCGACGACTACATTAGCCGTTCGCTGTGGTTCGCTGATCTGATCTTCTTAATTACGCTCGGCCTGATAGTCTGCTCGATCCTCGTCCGTCGGCTTGCCCGATCGAACGATTCCTCTGACTTCCGTCCGCTGTGCTTCGTTGCTGCCTCGAGCGTCTTTCTTGCGACTCCGTTGAGCTGGCTGATCTGGCAGAATTTCGGATTGCTGCAGAAGATCCAGTTCCCGTTCAGATTCCTTAGCGTGATCAGCCTCTGCGCTGCTGTGCTCGTAGCGGCCTCGGCAGGATGTTTCGTTAGACTGGCAGCGACAAAATATCGGCCATTTGTCATTATTTCGGGTGGCCTGCTCGTTGCTACGATAGTATTTTCGTTTGCCCAGGTGATCCGACCTGCTCTGTTCACTACTCGAACCGAATTTGACGCGATGATGACCGACCACGCTGCCGCAAAAAGCTGCGAGTGCTGGTGGCCTGTTTGGGCAAAACCGGCAGCACTTCAGACACCTGAGGGAGTTGACGGTCTCCAAACCCGGGAGATCAAGGCCCGGATAAATGGAACCGAGCATTCTAAAGTACTATTTACCGTGCCGGACGGAACCTCGGTAATAAACGTTTTTTACTACCCGCATTGGCGGCTGTTTGATAGCGGTCAGTCGATCGACATTCAACCGGATGAACAAGGCCGGATCTCGTTTTCGCAAGGTTCGGTATCAAAGAATCTTGAATTGGTTTTTGTCGAACCCGTCTACGTTCGGTTGGCTCAGATAGTCTCGATCGCTGGTGGGCTCGCTCTCGTCCTGCTACCGATCTTTAATCTTGTATCTTCGTCGCGACGGCGCGAACATTTCGAAACACCATGAACAACATCGTCGAGATAGAAAATTTAACTAAGGAATACGAGACAGGCTTCTTCAAAAAGAAAAAAGTGCGGGCAGTCGACGGCATTTCGCTATCGGTGCGGAGCGGCCAGATATTTGGCTTCCTCGGCGGGAACGGAGCCGGAAAGACGACGACGATCAAGATGTTGATGAGCCTGCTCTATCCGACGTCCGGGACCGCCAAGATCCTCGGCCAGGACATATCGGATTTTACGATGCACCGGAAGATCGGCTACTGTCCGGAGAATCCGTATTTCTACGACTACCTGACGCCGAGAGAATTGCTCGCTTATTTTGGCGAGCTATTCGAGGTTGAGAAAGGCAAAACGAAAGACCGTACCGAAGATCTGCTGGAAAAGGTCGGCCTCGAAGAACGCGACCGTTCGCGCCAGCTTCGGAAATTTTCGAAGGGTATGCTCCAACGCGTCGGACTCGCACAATCGCTCATCAACGATCCAGAGCTCCTATTTCTCGACGAACCGATGAGCGGCCTCGATCCAATGGGCCGGCGCGAGGTTCGCGAACTGATCGCAAGCCTACGCGATCAAGGTAAAACCGTCTTTATGTCAACCCACATCCTGTCAGATGTTGAGGCACTTTGTGATGAAGTGGCGATACTCCGAAAGGGCAAACTCGCGGCGATCGGAACGCTGGACGAACTGCTCGTCTCGCAGGCGGAAAATCAGGTATTCGAGATAGTGCTGCGTGGACTTCCGACCGAGGGCTTAGTTTTGAATGGAGTCGACCAGTCTCAGATCGTCGTCCGCGGCCATGGAATTACCGTTCGGATCGAGGACGAATCCCAGATCGAATCCGTCTTGGCCCAGGCTCGAAAGCAAGGCGGCCATCTCGTGAGCGTTCAGCAGACCAAGCAATCTTTGGAAGAGCTTTTCGTCAGCGCTACCGCCGATTGATCACTGCGCGGCGCGGATCGCTGTTACCTTCCATCGGATATTGGCTCGGTCATCATCCCGCTTGAATCCGTCGATGCTGAGCGTGATCGGTATCGTCTCTCCCGGTCCTAGCAGTTCGCGCTGAGTCGGGATCACTAAAACCTTCTCTTCTTTCACGATCCCATTGAACTGATCGACCACCGCGGCGTTGACCTCAAGTCCATTCAGCGTCCGGCTTCCCTTGTTCCTGATATTTCCCGTGATCGACATCGTAATGAGTCCGTTGAGAGAATTCGGAAATTGAACCGTTTTATCCGCGTCGGTCCCGATGATGATGTCTTTAGTGATCTCCTGAAACTCAGGCGAGCCTTCTCGAAGAGCATCAGCCAACACAGCGGCCTTCTGGTCGTCCATCGACGGCCGCTGCATGGCGATCAGGACGACGATCGCGATCAGCACGATGCCGACAAACCCGCCGATCAGCAGCCCCTTATTTACACCCGATCTCTTCTCTTCCTTATCGAAAAGCGTATCCATACTCGTGTCGATTAGACGCTCGTTTCCGGTCAAAAGTTCCCATAGGTTATCATCGGTTCATATCCGAACCGAAATGCCTGCCCCTGAACAACCTCACCAGCCCGAACGGCCGTATGTCGAAGTAGCACTACCACTTCCGGTCAGGCAGAATTTCACTTACCGGCTTCCCGAGCAGTTTGGTCATGCAAAGGTCGGATCTCGCGTTCTCATTCCATTCGGCAAAAGGACACTCACGGGTTACGTCGTCGGATTCCCCTCCGAGATAGGGCCAGACCTCGACGTGGAATCGCTGAAACCCGTCCTCGAACTGACTGACGACCAGCCGCTGGTCACCGAAGAGATACTCGAACTTACGCGATGGTCCGCCGACTACTACGCGGCGTCGTGGGGAGAAATGCTAAAGGCATCGTTGCCCGCGGGCATCAACGCCGCTGTCGATCAGATCGTCTCGATCACAAGCAAAGGCCGGCTCGAACTGACCAAAGACGCGGCCGGCAAGACCAAGCGTTCGCAGGTGCTTGCGAAACTAGCATCCGACGGCGATGCCGATCTTAAATCTCTCGCGGACGATTTCGGCGAGTCGGGTGCAAAACGAGCGGTACGCGAACTGGCAAACCTCGGACTCGCGTCGATCAGGTTCGAAACCGCGACGCCAACTGTCAAGGCCAAACGCCGCCAGGCCGTCAGGTTTATCAGCGAGCCATCCGCCGACACTGCTCTGACCGACCCTCAATCGCGAATAATCGACGCATTAAAAGCGTCAGATGATCCGATCGGATTTACCGACCTTTTAGCCGTGGCGGATGTTGGAGCATCGCCGATAAACACGCTCGCGAAACGAGGCATCGTCGAGGTCTTCGTTCAAGAGGTGTCACGCGACCCGCTCGCCGGGGCTGAGCTGCCGAAAGTTCTCGATCTCAAACTCAACGCCGAGCAGTCGTTCGTACTCTCGGAGATCACGAATGCGGTCCGGCATAGCGAGTATCAAGGTTTTTTGCTGCACGGCGTCACTGGGAGCGGCAAGACCGAGGTCTATATCCGTGCGATGCAGCAAACGCTCGCGCTCGGCCGCGGATCTCTGATGCTCGTCCCTGAGATCGCACTGACGCCGATCTTCTCACGGCGACTCCGAGCAGCGTTCGGCGATCAGGTCGCGATACTTCACTCAAGCCTCTCGCCCGGCGAACGCTACGACGAATGGCGGCGGATCCGATCGGGCAAGGCTCGCATCGTCATCGGCACGCGATCCGCGATATTTGCACCCATCACCGACATCGGACTGATAGTGATCGACGAAGAGCACGATTCCTCATACCGGCAAAACGAATCACCCTTCTACAACGCACGCGATCTTGCTGTGATGCGAGCAAATCGCGCAAACGCCGTCATCGTACTCGGCTCCGCCACGCCGTCGCTCGAATCGTTCCACAACGCGAAGTCGGGTAAGTATCAATATCTGCAGCTCCAGCAACGCATCGGCGATCGCCCTATGGCGGCGGCGGAGCTGATCGATATGCGTGAGGTGTTCAAGCGAGCAGGCAAAGATGTCGTGATCTCACAGCAATTGATCGACGCGATCCGCGAGACTCATGCGAAAGGTGAACAGTCGATCATTCTGCTGAATCGGCGTGGCTTCTCATCGTTCGTCCTATGCCGAAGCTGCGGCGAAACGCTCCGCTGCATCAACTGCGACATCACGCTGACCTACCATCGCGGCGAGAACAAGGTCACCTGCCACTATTGCAACTACTCGACGCCGACGCCGAAGGTCTGCCCGTTTTGCGAGAGCGAGTTTCTATACTTCGTCGGGCAAGGCACCGAGCAGATCGAGAGCATCCTAGAAAAGAATTTCCCTGACCTTCGCATCGCCCGTATCGACCGCGACACGATGAAACGCAAAGGCGAGATCGACCGCCTACTGCTCGCCTTCGACCGCGGCGAGATCGATATGTTAGTCGGCACGCAGATGCTCGCGAAGGGACACGACTTTCACAACGTAACTTTAGTTGGTGTGATATCGGTAGATGCGGGATTGGGTATGCCGGACTTTCGGTCGGCGGAGCGGACGTTTCAACTGCTTACCCAGGTCGCCGGACGTGCCGGCCGTGGCGATCTGCGCGGACGCGTGCTCATCCAGACATATCACCCGGAACACTACGCACTTCGCTACGCCGTCGAGCAGAACTACGAAAAGTTTTACGACCACGAGATCCGCTTCCGCGAGCGGATGTCGTACCCGCCGGTCGTCGCACTCGCGTCCGTACTGATCCGCCATCAGGATCTCGAGACCGCACAGAAACAGGCCGCTATCCTGAAACAAGCTCTCGATCACGCCAACGCCGACAAATCGGTCCGCATCCTCGGCCCCGCGTCGGCGTCGATCTCACGGCTGAAGAACGAGTATCGGCTTCAGATAATTCTCCGATCCCAGAGCCGCAAGAAACTCCGCGAAACCCTCGACAAAGCTCTCGACCAAGCAGCCGCGATCGGCGGCGACCTCCGACGCTATAACATCGAGATCGACCCCCTCAACCTCCTCTAACCGCCGACGTGAACGCTCGGCCGCAGTTCCGGATCTGGCTCGGCCTGACGTAAGATCTCTCGCGTTACCGGGGCCGTATCACCCTCACCGAAGAGGATGTAACGGATCAGATACTTGATCGGATTGCCCTCGCTCCAGCCGAAGTAGACGTGCGGGATCTTGTTCGTCGTATCGCGGATGTGCAGTAACAAAGCCGCGATGGCGTTCGGCACCGCTGGCGACTTCGTTCTGAGTATCTTGTATCCGCCGACATCCGCGCCCGTGATCAGCAGCTTCCCGCTAAACTCCGACGCATCGCCGACATCGATCTCATAGAACAGTATCGGGTCGGTGGACGGAATGTGATTGTCGATCCGCTTCTCGTGTTCTTTGAATCGGTACTCCGTGATGTCGCCCGTTTCTCGGCGATTCGTCACAATTCGAACGTCACCCTCCGATGCCAACTCCTGAAGAAACTGTTTAGCTGTGGCGTCGAGTTCGATCTTCTCGATGCGTATCTCTGTCGTTCGCATCGCACGGGACACGAATGAGGCGATAACGATCCCCGCGATGAAGAAAGCCGCGATCTTTATGCCATCCGGACGTTCGACGATATTCGTAATGGTCGTGTAAGCGAACACCAGCGAGATCGCCATGAAGACCCACTTCGAAGCCTCCTTGCGATACCACGACGAGATCGTCACGGCAATTCCCGCCGAGGTCATCAACACGAGCACGCCCGTCGCATACGCTCCGCCCTGGGCCTCAACGTTGGCCTCAAAGATATACGTTATCGCGAAACAGATCGCCGCGAACACGACAACGAGCGGCCGAGTCGCCCTCGCCCAGTTTGGGGCCATCCCATATCGCGGTAAATAGCGTGGAACGATGTTCAGCAGTCCTGCCAATGCCGACGCACCCGCAAACCACAGGATCAGGATCGTACTGATGTCGTAAACGGTGCCGAAGATCTCGCCGAGATATGTATGGGCGACGAACGCCAACGCACGGCCCGAAGCCTTCCCGCCATGGCCGAACTCCGAAGCAGGTATCAGCAGCGTCGTGACAAAGCTGCTGCAGATAAGAAAGAAGCTCATTATCAGCGCCGCCGACATCAGCATCTTCCTAGTCTTCTCGATCCTTCCCGGATTTTCCACAAGCGGCATCACAGCAACGCCGGTCTCGAATCCTGAAAGCCCGAGAGCGAGCTTTGGAAAGACTAGAAGTGACAATCCGATGATCGCCAGAAGCGACCGAGGTTCCGTTAGACCGCCTGCGGTCGTCGTCGTGAATAACGCATCCTTCCAGTTTCCGATCACGCTGGGGTTTAGCCAGATCTCATAGAATCCGGTGAAAACAACGACCAGATTTAGAGCGAGGTAAACGATGACCAAAATGACCGCGATCCCGATCGCTTCCTTGAATCCCTTGATGAACACCGCCGCGAGCACGCCGACAAGAAGGAATGTAACGGCAACGGGATGTTCAAGCCACGGAAAATGTTCTTCGATGTATGGATTATGAAGGATGTGCTCGGTGGCGTCGGCGGCCGAGAGCGTGATGGTTATCACGAAATCCGTCGCGACGAAACCAAGGAGCATAAGGACAAAGAGCTTGCCTTTCCACCGGGACAGCAGCTTCTCGAGCATCGAGATCGAGCCTTGCCCATGCGGACTCTCGGCGGCAACTCGTTTATATATCGGCAGCGCTCCGAAAAGGGTCAGGGCCACAAGGATCATCGTCGCGATCGGCGACAACGCTCCTGCTGCAACGAACGCGATTCCAGGCTGATAGCCGAGGGTCGAAAAATAGTCGACGCCCGTCAAACACATCACCTGCCACCAGCGGTGTTGATGATGCTTATTTGCCTTTGCGCCAGCCGCATCCGACGGCCTAACACCCTGGAGAAACCAATCCTTGAAACCGCCTTTACTTGCCGTACCGGTCGGCGTCGTGGTTGTAGAAGCCATTCTTGCTCATTATCGCTAAAAATAGCTTGCGCGACAAAGAGTCAACATTTACACGAGATTCATAAAGATTTCATAAAGATTCTTCCTCAATCGGTATGACATGCACCGAGGCGTGCTTCACTTCCTTTAGAAATCGATTGATAACCGACCCTTTGAAAATTATCTCCCAACGCGAACGAGCTGACTGACCGAAGATAACGTGCGTGATCTCGTTTTCGCACGCAAACCTGAGCAGCTCATTGGCCACATTTCCGCCCTTCAGCTTTACTACTTCGGCCCCTAACGATTCGGCAAGGCGTATGTTTTCCTGCAGAACCGCATATGTCTTCGGAGAGATCCGGCCGGGTTCTTCGTCCGGCGTCTCCACGTATACCGCATACCAATCTTTGTATGCGTGTCTGCCAACGATCCGCGCGGCTGTGCGGAGAAGTTTTGCCGCACTTCCGCGACTCGCCATGCAGACCATTACCTTCTCCGGAAGAACGAACTGTTCGAGCCCCTCGCGTTCTCGGTATTCCTCGTCCTGCGTCGCCTGATGCTGCGCCACCTGCCGCAATGCCAGTTCGCGTAGAGCCGCCAAGTTCCCTTTTCGGAAAAAGTTATTCAGCGCCTGTTCGATCTTCTCAACCGAGTAGATCTTTCCTTGCCGCAGTCTGGTCCGGAGAGTATCGATCGAGACATCAACATCGATGATCTCGTCAGCCTTCTTGAAAAAGCCATCGGGAACCGTTTCGCGGACCTTTACTCCGGTCGTCCTGGAGATAACATCATTCAGCGAATCGATGTGCTGAATATTGACTGCGGTGACCACCGAGATGCCGTTTTCGATAAGCTCGAGCACATCCTCGAATCGCTTGGCGTTCCTCGACCCGGGAATGTTCGTGTGCGCCAGTTCATCCACGATCGCCACGGACGGCTTTCGTCGAATCACCGCATCCACATCCAGTTCCTCGAACGTCGCACCTTTATATTCGACCTTCCTTAACGGGACGAGTTCGAGATCCTTTACCTGTTCCTCCGTATCGAACCGGCCGTGCGTCTCGATCGCCGCCAGAACCACATCGATCCCCTGTTCGCGGAGTTGATGCGCGTCCTGTAGCATCCGATACGTTTTCCCAACGCCGGCCGCCGCACCAATGTAAACTCGCAGTCGTCCGTGGCCGTCCGATCCGAGAATATCGTCGACCACGGGCCGTGAATCGGTCCGGTTCGGTGCATCAGTTATTTCGGTATCGATGAACATTTAACTAGCCGGTAATTCGGCGTCCAACGCAAGGTTAAGTCTGAGAACATTTACCCGAGGCTCTCCGAGCAGCCCAAACGTTCGAGCCTCCGTAAATTTTGCGACAAGCTCACGAACCTTCGCTTCGTCTACTCCCCGGTCCGCCGCGACGCGTGCGATCTGAAACTCGGCTGCCGCGGGCGAGATATGCGGATCAAGTCCAGAAGCACTCGTCGTCAATAAATCGGCGGGAACAGGAACACCAGGGTTCTCCGTCGAGCGTGTTTCGGCATCCGCCTTGATCCGGTTGATCAACTTTTCGCTCGTCGGGCCGAGGTTGGATCCGCTCGAAGCCGCAGCGTCATATCCATTGCCCGCCGCTGAAGGGCGACCGTGAAAATACTTCGCTGACGTAAAGTGCTGGCCGATGAGTTCCGAACCGATCACCACGCCGTCGCGCTCGATAAGCGAACCATTAGCCTGATGCGGGAATAATAGCCTTGAGACTCCCGTCACCGCGAGCGGGTAAGCCAGGCCAAGGCCGACCGTCATTATTACTACCATCAAAACTGCAGAAACAAGATCCTTCATTTCTTCACCAAACCCTTAAGCAAGTCCGATCGCGGTGATCACCATATCGATCGCTTTGATACCGATAAACGGCGCAATGAGTCCGCCGAGCCCGTAGATGAGCAGATTTCTTCGCAGCAGCGATGACGCTGAAAGCGCCTGATACTTTATGCCGCGAAGCGCGAGCGGGATCAATGCAATGATCACCAGCGCATTGAAGATCACCGCTGACAAGATCGCCGACTGTGGCGTCGCGAGGCCCATGATGTTCAGAGAGTCGAGCACCGGAAAGGATGCAACGAACATCGCCGGAATGATCGCGAAATACTTCGCAACGTCGTTCGCGATCGAAAACGTGGTCAAAGCACCGCGGGTCATTAGCAACTGTTTGCC
>JBEBGW010000486.1:0-2762 GCA_040081025.1 Pyrinomonadaceae bacterium
CTCAAACCTCGGCTATTGGGGCTCTTTGTCGTTACGTCTCGAACGTCGAAACAAAGAACTTCCAGCCGGTGAATATTACGTTCGGGCTGCTCGAACCTCTGCCCGTCGAGCTTCGGAAGAAGCATCGACAGAAGCGCGAACGGCACATGGTCCAGGTCGAACGAGCACTAACGGATTGGGATGAGTGGCTGCCAAAGCTCGAACTTGCGGCGGGAGTTCAAGTTTGATGGAAGCTACTGGGGTACTAATTATCTCTGCGATCTTTGTCGTCGCTGTCCTTTACTCATCAGTGGGCCATGGCGGAGCCTCCGGGTATTTGGCGGTGATGGCGTTTCTTTCCGTGGCTCCGACGGTAACGCGACCTACTGCGCTGGTCCTTAATCTGTTTGTCGCGTCGATCGGTGCCTTTCAATTTTACCGGGCCGGGCACTTCTCGTGGAAACTGTTTTGGCCGTTCGCCGTAACGTCAATTCCCTTCGCGTTTCTCGGCGGCATGATCACTCTTCCTACCAACGTCTATAAGATTTTACTTGGACTCGTGCTTCTGTTTGCTGCGTTTCGATTAGCCTGGAGCTTCTCGAAGGACGTTGATCCTGTACCGCCGAAGATCTGGATCGCCCTTATTTGTGGAGCCGCGATGGGATTGCTGTCCGGACTCGTCGGCGTCGGCGGCGGGATATTCCTAACGCCTTTGCTGCTTCTGATGAACTGGTCCGAAACGAAGACGGCCGCTGGCATATCTGCACTATTCATTTTGGTCAATTCAGCCGCAGGGCTCCTAGGAAATTACCGGCAGGTAAGTGTATTGCCAAGCGATGTATGGTTTTGGATCGTGGCGGCGGTTGCCGGCGGCGTTCTCGGTTCGTTGCTCGGTTCGCGGAAATTCGATTCCCTGATGCTGAGGCGTATATTAGCGGCCGTCTTGCTGTTCGCCGCAGTAAAACTTATCTTCGTCTAGGTACGAAAGAGCCCTTATCCGCATCAAAGCAACCGAGAATCCTGATTTGATGAAGTTCGTTTTTCTTATTCTCCTACTCTCCGTGATCACAGCGTCCGCTCAGTCGGGCCGCGTGAAGCCAGCGGAATCGCCCACGCCTAAACCGAACGGTAGTACGCCGATCGTTTACGCCCCGACCAATAACAACAACGATCGTCCACGCGTCGCCACGCCCACTCCGACACCTACGGTTAAAACTGACGATTCGGAAATCACGGTAGACTCGACGCTCGTCCCGATCCCGGTCACAGTCATAGACGCAAACGGCCGTCCGCTAACAAATCTAAAGTTGGCCGACTTCGATTTAAAGATCGATGGAAGACCCGCCGAGATCGGAGAGGTAACCCGCTCGGAGACGCCGGTCAGGCTCGCGATGCTCTTTGATAACTCGTCGAGCGTTACAATCGCCCGCGAATTTGAGAAAGACGCAGCCCTGAAGTTCTTTCGGCGTGTGATCCGGCCCGAAAAAGATCTGGCGGCACTCTTCAGCGTGTCTACAGTAACTAGGCTCGAACAGCCCTTCACAGCGGAAATCTCTTCGCTGACACGTGCGATCGAAATGTTCGCCGAGCCGACCGGGGCTACCGCGTTACTGGACGGCATTATTCAGGCTGCGGATTATCTCTCGGGCGTACCTGGTCGACGAGTTATCATCATCGTTTCCGACGGCGACGATACGGCGAGCGACGCTACGCTGGAGCAGGCACTGCGAGCCTTGCAGGTCTGTAATGTGCAGGTCTACATAGTAAAGACGACTGATTTCGAGAACTACAAACGAACCGGATCTCGCCGCGGCAACGCCAATATACGCCAACTCGCCGCTGAGCGGCGGATGATCGAATTCGCGAACCAGACAGGCGGTATGGTCCATTCTCCACTTGATGAACGGGAGCTCGACGAAGCTTTCCGGCAGATCATCGCGGCACTCTCGCAGCAGTATATTCTCAGCTATTATCCCGACGATACGAACACGGATCGCGGACAGTTTCGCGAGATCTCGCTGGCAGTCAAGGGTAATACCGCGATGACCGTCCACACGCGAAAAGGGTATTATGTCCCTAGGCGATGAGCTTCCAGGTTTCCCTTACCGAATTCCTCCAGCACCTTAAATATGAGCGTAATCTGAGCGCTCATACGCTCCGCAATTACGAATCGGACCTTGAGCAGTTCCGGGGATTCTTGTTTTCTATCGAGAAACGAGACGACTTCCCTGTCGAGCAGATCGACCGTTTGACCATCCGCGAATGGATGGCGAGCCTTCATGCGTCGGGTCTTAAGAAGGCATCGATCGCCCGTAAACTCGCCTCGTTACGCACCCTTTTTCAATTCCTGATCCGCGAGGGCAAACTCGAATCGAACCCCGCGAAGATGGTCGCCACGCCTAAGATCGAGCGAAAGCTGCCGACTCATCTGTCGATGGAGGACGCGGTCCGGTTCATTGAGACGCCGGATCTATCGACTGACCTCGGCCGACGGGATCGGGCGATACTGGAGTTTCTCTACGCGACCGGCATCCGCGTCGGCGAACTTGTCAGCATCAACCTCACGGACATCGATTATCGGGAACGCACCGCCCGGGTTTTCGGCAAGCGGCGTAAGGAGAGGATCGTGCCGTTTCACGATCACGCTCTGCAGTCGTTGATGCTGTACCTCGACAGCACCCGGCCGATGTTTCTAGCGAATGCACCGCTTGCCGAACGTGACGACAAGGCCTGTTTCCTTAATTATCAGGGCACGCGAATCACGACCCGCAGCGTCGGCCGGA
>JBEBGW010000134.1:0-10343 GCA_040081025.1 Pyrinomonadaceae bacterium
CAGCAATTCGCGGTCGATCCTCGGCTTTACGTGATGGCCTTCCGTGAAGGCTTTAGAGGAGAGCTGAACGAGGTTCTGATAGCCCTTGTAATTCTTCGCAAGAAGAACGAGGTTGTAGTATGGTTTCTCCGACCCGTGAGCCACGGAATCGTGCGACCGGCGCGATCCGGTAGCGAGAAATGCATCGCAACCTACGATCGGCCGAACGCCAGCGCCTTTCATTGCGTTGTAAAAAGACACCGCGCCAAACATGTTTCCGTAGTCGGTTACGGCACATGCCTGCATCTCCAATTCGCCTAAACGCTTCGCTAAAGGCTTAAGTTGGATAGCGCTTTGCAAGAGGCTATAATCGGAGTGTAAATGCAGGTGGACGAAGTCTTTTTCGCGGAACTGAAGGCTGGCCATTGATTACAAGATAGATGAAAAAGGTCTTTTTGGAAACTTACGGCTGCCAGATGAACGTTTCGGATTCGGAACGGGTTGCGAGCACCCTTTCAGCTGGCGGTTACACGATCACACCCGTTCAGTCCGAGGCAGATGTGATCCTGATCAACACCTGCTCAGTCCGCGAGAAGGCAGAATTAAAGCTTTATTCAAAAGTTGGCCGCATCAGAAAATCGTTCGAAAACAAACCCATTGTGGGCGTTATGGGCTGTGTAGCCCAACTCGAAGGTGAAACGCTTTTCGACAAGATCGAAGGAGTCGATCTTGTTATCGGAACTCGTGCGGTCGGACGTGTTAACGAAGCCCTTGAGAGCGTTTTAGACGGGAAAGGGAAGTATGCCGATCTCGGAGAACGTGAGCGGGACTACAACTGGGAAGTCACCGAAGATCAACGCCACTCTCCTTATGTCGCTTTCGTCCCGATCATCGAAGGCTGCAATAAATTCTGCACCTACTGCATCGTTCCCTTCTCCCGCGGAAGGGAAGTCAGCTTATCGGCATCCGAAATCGTTCGACAGGTGTTGGGGCTTCGACGTCAGGGCGTCAAAGAAGTCCATCTGATCGGCCAGAACGTTAACTCTTACAAGCCCGCCGACAACTCCGGACTTGAAGATTTTCCCGGTAAAACACCGTTCTCGAAGCTACTGAGGGCCGTAGCTGCGACCGGGATCGAGCGGGTAAAATTCAACACCTCATTCCCGCGAGATTTTCATGACGACATCGTCGACGCGATCGATGAAAACGAGAATCTCTGTAACTGGGTTCACCTTCCTGTTCAGTCTGGCAGTGATCGGGTGTTAAAGGCGATGAAGCGCCTGCATTCGATCGATCGATACAAAGGGAAAATAGATAGGATCAGATCTTCGTCTCGCGACGTCGCTCTTACGACCGATATCATTGTTGGATTTCCAGGCGAGACGCGTGAGGATTTTGAGCAAACCGTCGAGCTTTTTGAATACTGTAAATACGATATGGCGTACATCTTTAAGTATTCTCCGAGGTTTGGAACGCCTTCGTTCAAGATGGCCGACGACGTATCTCACGCGGAAAAATCTGATAGATTTAACGAACTTGAAAAAGTCCAGAAGCGACTTCAATCGGAAAGCCTCTCGCGTTACAATGGCAGAACCGTTAGCGTCCTCGCCGAGAAGATTTCGGCCAAGTCTCCGGATGACCTCAGCGGCCATTCAACGTGCCATAGGGTCGTTAACTTCAAGGGTTCCCCTGAAATGCTTGGGAACATCGTAAACGTCGAAATTTCCGAAATTAAGGCAAATTCGCTGTACGGCGTCGCGGTATAAAATTGTGATCGAAGAAGACGGAAATCTTGTTGAGGTAAAGATCGGGGCATTGATAATGGACCCGAATACTAATACGCCGATCGTCGTGCTTAAAGGTATCGAATCCGAAACCGTGCTGCCGATCTGGGTCGGAGCCTTTGAGGCAAACGCGATCGCGCTCGAGGTTGAAAAAGTTGTCCCACAACGTCCAATGACTCACGACCTGCTTCGCAACCTGGTCATCGAGTGCGGCCTGACCGCCTCGCGCGTGGTCATCACCGATCTACTCGACAACACTTTTTACGCCTCGATCGAACTAACCGACGAGAGCGGAGAACCGATGATGCTCGATTCGAGACCGTCCGACGCCATCGCCCTGGCACTTAGGCTCGACTGTCCCATATACGTCAGGCAGCAGGTGTTGGACCTGTCAGCGTCGTCTCGTCAGCCGGAGGCTGATCCTGAGTCAGAGGATCTCGGCCCGCTGCCGGACGACTGGCCTGAGCTGATCGGTTAGCTCATTAAAGCTTCTGTTTCATTCCTGATCCGACAAAGTACCGTCGTGAGCATTTTTAATGATAATTGTAATCGCAAATCAGAAAGGCGGCGTTGGTAAAACAACCACCGCTATCAATCTGGCGGCCGGCATTGCTGCCCTGAAAAAGAAGGTCCTGCTTATTGATCTTGACCCGCAGAGCAATTCGTCGATGTCGTTCATGGAGCCCGGGAGTTCCAACGGCGGCGCGTATGAGTTATTCGCCGATCCGGACCGATCTCCCGACGAACTTGTTTACGAGACCAAGACCCCAAATCTTTCCTTGATGCCCGCTCGCATCAGCCTCGCAAAGCTTGAGGCGAAACTGATCGGCGACTTTGACGCACCTTTTAAGCTTCGTGACCGGATAGAGCATCTGAAAGGGAAGTTTGACGTGATCATTATCGACACCCCTCCGACCCTCGGCATCCTCACGGTGAATGCTATGGTCGCGGCGAATCATGTGATCATTCCGATCCAGTCCTCATATTTCGCCTTAGAGGGAACGGACGACCTTCTCGAAACGATCGAGAAGATCCGTTCGCGCCCAAATCCGGATCTGAACCTGCTTGGAGTCGTTGTCACCCTCTTTGATAAGCGGACTACGATCTCACATGACGTTGAAGCTCATATCAGGAATGTATTTGGTAAGAAAGCGTTCAAAACGGTGATCTCACGAAGCGTTCGACTTGAGGAATCGCCGGCTCACAAGAAATCCATCTTCGATCATGCACCGCGTTCGTCAGGTGCTGCAGAATATCAGAGCCTTTCAAAGGAGGTGCTTAAGCGTGCCTAAATCAGGACTTCCGATGGGCGTAAAGATGCGCCACGATTCTCATTATGTCGACCAGATCGCCTCCAAATCGCGAAGCGTCGGCCGAACGATCTCCATCGAATCGATCTATCCGAATCCGGGACAGCCGCGCACCGAATTCGGTGATCTGACCGAACTCACTGAGTCGATACGGGAAAAGGGTGTTTTGGAGCCGCTACTGGTCAAGCCAACCGATGACGGACGTTTTATGATAATCGCCGGTGAGCGCCGCTGGCGGTCGTCGAAGCTTGCGGGACTGACCGAAGTTCCCTGCATCGAAATGGACATCGATGAGCAAGGCGTCGCTGAGATAGCCCTCATCGAAAATCTTCAGCGGAAGGACCTGAATATCTGGGAAGAGGCCGACGGCCTCGCGGCCCTCGCCTCAAAATTCGGTTATACCCAGGAAGAGATCTCTAAGAAGATCAGCAAGAGCCGCTCGACGGTGACAGAGTTGATGACCGTAGCGGGACTACCGAACGACATACGCACTCGATGCCGCGACGCGAGCATAAACTCCAAATCGACACTCCTCGAGATCGCCCGTCAGTTCGACGACGCCGCGATGCACGAATTTCTCGACGGCCTCCAAACCGGAAAAGTCGTTCCGCGAACCAAGCAGCGATCGGAGGCGGCACCACCGCCGGCCTCTATGCAGCCAGCCATTCCGGAAGGCTACAGCTTTAAGTATTCGGGGAAAAGTCCTGCGTTTGATTTGGTTCTTAGTTTCGCCGACAACGAGTCCAGATCGCGCGCAGAGATCCTCCGAGCGCTTAAGGCCGCATTCGACGCCGTCAAGAGCGAGACGGTCAAACTCTAATCCTAATTACATAATCCCTATTATCAGACGCACTGGGTAGATTGTTGTTGGGACGAATCCGCTAGCTTTTACTGCCTACCACCCATTTCCCTTTTGGATTGGCTTGCAGATGTGTATCTGTTCCACTCTAACCTTTCAAAACCATCAATTATCATTCATATCTTACAAATCGTGTATTCCGTGGAAATTGCCATACCGATTAGAGAGATATCGGACTAAGCTCGACATCCGTGGCTGCAGAAACCACGTGGATCGAACATAGCGCGATAGTCCAGATTGTCTGTAAGTTGTTGAAAGTTGGTGTAAGTCTTAGATCTTGTTTCAAATGGAACAAATCCTGTGTCGCAGAATGGAACGGAAACAAACACCTTACGGCAAATATTTGAAAGTTCGTGTAAGTCATAGATCTTGATTCAAATGGTTCAAATCGTGTGTCGCAAAATGACTCAACTCACTTAATAAAAGGAGAAATGTTGACCCGGGAATCGTGGTCAAACTTTTGACATAACCTTACTAAAAAGTTAAGATTGCGGTTTTGGTATCCGTATCAAAAGTCACCCTAGGGTGAATATATTAAAAGGAGTTACAAACACAAATTGAGTAACGGAAATTTCTTGTTTACATCCGAGTCGGTAACTGAAGGCCACCCGGATAAGATTGCTGACCAGATCTCAGATGCCGTACTAGACGCGATCCTCGAGCAGGATCCGAATGGACGAGTAGCCTGTGAAACCCTTGTCACCACGGGTTTAGCGGTCATTGCCGGTGAGATCACCACTACCGCGACGATCAACTACAAAAAGATCGTCCGAGACACCATCACGGAGATCGGTTATGACGATGCTTCGTACGGTTACGACGCGAACACTTGTTCGGTCATCGATGCGGTTGGAACGCAATCGCCGCATATCGCACAGGGTGTGGATACGGGCGGCGCGGGCGACCAGGGATTGATGTTCGGATTTGCGTGCAACGAGACGCCCGAGCTGATGCCGATGCCGATCCAGCTTGCGCACGATCTGACGAAGAAGCTGTCGGATGTCCGACGCGACGGCACGATCGACTACCTCCGTCCTGACGGAAAATCGCAGGTCACGGTCGAATATCGTGATGGCAAGCCCTTTCGCATCGACGCGGTTGTCATCTCGACTCAGACCGCAGCGGTCGATATCGAGCAGATCCGTGCTGACGTACTCGCTAAGGTGATCAAGCCGACACTTCCCTCGGAACTCCTTGACGAAAATACCAAATATCACATCAACCCGACCGGCAAGTTCGAGATAGGCGGACCGATGGGCGACGCGGGATTGACCGGCCGGAAGATCATCGTTGATACCTACGGCGGATACGCTCCGCACGGCGGCGGTGCTTTTTCGGGTAAAGATCCGACAAAGGTCGACCGCTCGGCAGCCTACATGGCTCGATACATCGCGAAGAACATTGTCGCTGCGGGATTGGCCGATAAGGTCACCGTTCAGCTGGCATACGCGATCGGCGTTGCCGAGCCTGTTTCGGTCTACGTAGATACTCACGGAACGGGCAAGGTCGATGAGGACAAGTTAGCTCAAGCGGTCCGCAAGAATTTCGAGCTGACTCCAAAGGGCATTATCGAAGCTCTCGATCTTCGCAGGCCGATCTTCAAAGAGACCGCACGATTTGGCCACTTCGGCCGCACCGGTTTCTCGTGGGAAAAGACCGACAAGGCCGATGCCCTGCTCAATTCCCTCAGCGATGCAGCAACTGTATAAGTCGGACAAGTCTAGGAAGTCTGGAAAGTCTTGGATGGCTTTTCGCGACGTCCTAGACTGACTCGACTCACTAGACTTTCTAGACTTATTTCATATGGCAACCGAACAACCTTCAATTCAGTACGATATTAAAGACATCAACTTAGCTCCGCAGGGGAAGCAGCGGATCGAGTGGGCGGACCGCGAAATGCCGGTTCTTCGGCTCATTCGCGAGCGTTTCGAAAAGGAAAAGCCGCTTGTCGGCGTTAAGCTCGTCGCTTGTGCACACATCACGACTGAGACAGCAAACCTCGCACGTACACTGCAGGCTGGCGGAGCCGAGGCTCTCCTGATCGCATCGAATCCGCTTTCGACGCAGGACGATGTCGCGGCTTCCCTTGTAGCTGACTGGGGCATCCCGGTCATGGCAATAAAGGGTGAATCCATAGAGACTTACGTGTCGCACGTTAAGGCTGCACTTGAGACAAATCCTAACCTGATCATCGACGACGGATCGGATGTTGTCGCTACGATGTTGAAGGAAAAGCCGGAGCTTATCCCGAATCTCATCGGCACAACCGAAGAGACGACGACCGGTATCGTTCGCCTGAAAGCGATGGTTGCCGCCGGCGTTCTCAACTTCCCTTCCATCGCGGTAAACGACGCTCAGACCAAGCATTTCTTTGATAACCGCTACGGTACGGGCCAATCAACGCTGGATGGAATCATCCGCGCGACCAACATCCTTCTCGCCGGCAAGACGATCGTCGTGGTCGGTTATGGCTGGTGCGGTAAGGGCGTTGCGATGCGTGCCCGCGGAATGGGTGCGAACGTCGTCGTGACCGAGATCGATCCGATCAAGGCGATCGAAGCGGTCATGGACGGAATGCGTGTGCTTCCGATGGCTGATGCGGCCAAGATCGGTGATTTCTTCATCACCGTGACCGGCAATCGCCATGTTATCGACAAAGAACACTTCGAAGTAATGAAGGACGGCGCGATCGTTTGCAACAGCGGACACTTCGACCTCGAGCTCAACCTCGATTCCCTTCGCGAAATGTCGGAACCGGCAGTTACCCGCCGTCCGTTCGTCGAAGAGTATATCGGAAAGGACGGTGGAAAGAGCGTTATCGTGCTCGGCGAAGGCCGACTGATCAACCTCGCCGCCGCCGAAGGCCACCCGGCATCGGTGATGGATATGTCGTTCGCCAACCAGGCCCTGTCTGCCGAATATCTTGTCAAAGAGAAAGGCAAACTCGGCAACGGCGTCCACGTCCTGCCAGCCGAGGTCGATCAGGAGATCGCTTCACTCAAACTCCACGCAATGGGTGTGAGGATGGACGTTCTCACCTCGGAAATGGTCGAGTACATGAATAGCTGGGAAAGTGGTACTTAATATCGGCGTGGCAACGCGGAGAACACGAGACGCAGGGATTCATTTCCCTGCGTCTTTTCTTTTTTTGTGTTTTCTGAGTTTTCTGTGGTTCGGTCTTAGTGTTTATTGACGGGCTCTGTCGCTAAATCAAGAAAATCTAACCACAGAAAACACAGAAAAAAGAGAAAAGGAAGGAGTTCGGCTCTTAACGAAACGCGATCCCGAAGATATCGAGATTGGTCCGGAAAAGTAGGTAAATAACCAGTCCGATGATCGCGGCGTGGGTGGCTAGGATGGCGAGTCCGGCACGGTCGAGGCGTTTGGAATCGGCCCAACCGCCTTGGGCGGTCTGCAGGCCGATCGAAAGCAGCAGGCCGACATACGGAATAAATCTGAGAAAGACGAACCATTGGCTGAGACCAATGTTCCGAAGCCTCATGACATCCAGAACAACGGAAGCTACCGAGATCAAAAGCGAAATCGGGCCGATGGTTCCGCTCTCCGGACCGAAGAACGTGATCGCGAACACCATGACGAGGATCATGCCGATCCGCGACAGGAAGTAATAAAGTCTCCCTATCCCTGGATAGTGGTTCTCAAGTAATTCGTCGCTCATAACACCGAAATATTAGCACGACTTTTCCGCGCTGTTCATTTCCTTCTGGCAAGGCTCCCTTCCGAAATGCGTGCTACGATATGCTCGCTTCCTACGCGGCACAGTGAAAACCAAGAAAACAAAGTCCCTTCCGGTAAAGGACCATCGGTGGATCTGTCCGTCGTGCAAGGTTCGTGCGAAAACGGCGTTTTGCCCGTCGTGTGGTGAGGTCAAGCCGCTCGATCGGCCCATATCGTTGTTTGAACTCTTCAAGCAACTGATTCACGTATCTACTTCAGTCGACGGTCGCTTCCTTCGGTCAGTTAGATATCTGATCGGACAGCCGGGGGTGCTGACGACTGCCTACATGCAGGGACGACACGTGCCGTACCTTGGTCCGGTTCAACTTTTTCTTGCCGCCAACGTCCTTTTCTTCGCAGTTCAATCACTTACAAACACGAACATCGTCTCGTCATCACTTGATTCGCACCTTCACACCCAAGACTGGAGTCCGATCGCGCAAACGCTCGTTGACCAGCACTTGATCGAAAAGAAAATGTCGCTGGCGGCGTATGCTCCGCTTTTCGACCAGGCCGTCATTTTTTATGGAAAACTATTGATAGGTCTTATGGTGCTGCCGTTTACGTTATTCGTCTATCTGGCAACCATACCGCAGCAGCGTCCGTTTGCGACTCACCTTGTATTCGCGTTCCATTTCTACGCGTTTCTGTTACTGCTGTTTTGCAGCTCGCTGGCTCTCGCCGAAGTGAATGTACTTTTTGGCGGCGTCGGATTGGCCTCGGCAACGATCGACACCGTATTGTCCCTGATCAACCTTGCGGTCTGCACCGTCTATCTGTACCTGGCGATCGGAGTCGTTTATGGGAAGAGATCGATCACAAGACCGTTAAAGGCGTTGGCCCTTGGAGCGTCGGTAACAGCGATTCTTCTCGGCTACCGTTTTTTGCTTTTCTTGATCGTATTAAATGTGACTTGAGCGGTTCAATCCCTAACTATTTTCATGGCTTCCTTTATTAGTAGACATCCGCTTGTAACGTTTTTCATTCTTGCATACGCGATCTCGTGGGGCAGCTATTTCTTACTCTCCGGACCGGTCCTCTTTCCGTTCGGATCGATACTCGCTGCGGTCATTGTCGCTCTGGCGACTGAGGGAGTCGGCGGGCTAAAAGGACTGCTCAGCCGATGCCTGCGTTGGCGGGTCGCTCCGACCTGCTACTTGGTTGCGTTAAGTGCGCCTGTCGCGATCGCATGCGGTGCATTGTATCTGAATGCGGCAGTCGGCGGCCCACTGCCACCAAGGTTTAACGGCATGTGGTGGGAAGGGTTGCTCCTGCTGCCTATGGCGATCGTCGATGCTCCATTGTGGGAAGACTCGGGATGGCGAGGATTTGCAATGCCGCGATTTCCCGTGAATCGCTCACGATTCTTGAATACTCTCATCTTGGGGATTCTGCTTGCGGGTTGGCATCTGCCTCTGGCCTTGGCCGCCGGAGTCCGAGTCGCCATTCCGTATTTCACCACGACGATCCTCTCGGCGTTTGTCACCAACTGGATCTACTACGGTTCCGGACAGAGCGCCTTGCTTGCCATTATCTATCACGGAGCAGCTAACGCGATGGGAATCGCATTTTTCCAAAGTTATTCCGGCACCGACCAGATCTGGCTTTTTTGGTGCTTGGCGGCGATGAATTTCATTGCGATGGTTCTGATAGTTGTTACCGATCGAAAGAGGTGGCTGCGCAAGGAGGAGATGCTTTGATCTCACTCCGTGGAGAATGGAATACTGCGTTTCTCTTTGTTGCTTCGAAGAGCCAACTCGATGATCCGGATCGTGTTGAAGGCTTGCTTCGGCGTAACCGTAAGTGCCCCTTTTTCGAGAAGTACCGAGGCAATATTTTGATAATAGGCTTGATAGCAGCCAGCTTCGGTTTCGATCTCGCCTTCGACGTGGACGCCGTCGATCTCGGTATTTATCCGGCCCCATTGAGATCTCGGTTCGATTCCCCAGTTGGGTTCGGTCGGCTTCCGGCTCTGGTTTAACGCCTCTTCCTGAGGGTCGAGGCCACACTTGACGAAGGATCCTTTTGATCCGAGAAGGATATAGCGGGGCAGCGGTTCGCGGACGAGCATTCCCGATTTAAGGGTCACTTTCAGCTTTTCGTAATGCAGGATCAACTCAAAATTATCGACGATCTTGCTGAAATCACGCTGAGTTCGGATGTCCGCCGTTATCATTTGCGGAACTCCAAAGAGTACTTGAACCTGATCGATCAAGTGCGACCCGAGATCGTACAGAACTCCTGTGCCTTCATCCGATTCCTTCCATCCGCCGCGTGGTTTATCACGAAACCGATCGTAGTGAGCTTCGTATTCGACGAGAGTTCCCAACATCCCCGCATCTATGATCTTCTGAACAGTAAGAAAATCGCCGTCCCAACGGCGATTTTGGTGAACGCTTAAAAGCAGGTCGTTACTTGCGGCAAGATCGGTCAACTCTCGCGCTTGTGCGGATGTCGTGGTGAACGGCTTTTCAACGATGACGTGCTTCCCTGCTTCGAGGGCTCGTTTCGCGATCTCGAAGTGGCTAGAATTCGGGGTCGCGACGACGACCAGGTCGACCGAGCTATCCTTGAGGAGTTGGTCCAGATCGCGGACGATCTCGACCTGAGGATATTCATCCTTTGAAGCGGAGGTTTGTCGTTCAAAGACCTTCGTAAGTCTTAGCCCAGGCG
>JBEBGW010000487.1:0-2744 GCA_040081025.1 Pyrinomonadaceae bacterium
CGGCAGGGGCGAAACGTTCTGGTTCCATTCAGTCTGGGAATAGGCGGGCAATGCCGCCAAGAAAAGCAGGAAAGCAGCCGCAACAGAAATTAGTTTTGCCGAGGCAAAAATTTTTGTCATTCCGTGTAGCTTAATTCTGTCAAACCAGAAGTAAATACGAAAACGGCTCAGGAGAGTTCCGCCTTCCTTGTTGTAACAGCCGTGACCTTTGCCCTGAAAACACGCTTGAGCAATTTTACCGAGCGTTTCGAGTTTGCATAGGCCAGTAATTCCTCTTCCGTCGCTGCATCGCCGGGAGGGTTGAGTTCGGGTGCCGTTTCATCCTCCGTAAAGTCGGGGATCTGGATATTTAAGGGCGTCCGAGCCGGTGCGGCCGCAGCACCATTGGAAACTGATACCGATCGGGCCGCAGTGGCCACCTGACCGATCGCTTGACGAGCAATAGCAGTCGCACCGGGTATCGGCCCGTTCGTTTCATCGAGAATCTCGAGCTTCCGGTCGAATTGAGCATCGAGAGCCTTATCATCGAAATGCTCAAGGTCTTCGCTGGCGATGCGCGGAAGCTTTACGGGCAGGGAAGCGACAAAGCTCAGATCATCGTATTGAGCCCGGCTGCTGACGAAGGGCGGCTCCGGGTCTGCGTCGGGGATATCGTCAGGTTCATCAAGGTCGCGAAAGCCGATGCCGAGTTCAGGCTCTTCGTGGGCTGAGATCGGAGGATGTGTAGGAGCAGATGCCGGCGTCGGATCCGCCGTATCTGGTGGATCCTCGACAGCAGCCTCGACCTCAGTCGTTAGAGTTTTTTTTTCCGGGCTCGCCGTTGCGGCGAGGCTCGCGGTATTGGAGACTGAGCCGGCGGACAGGCGAGTTTCGAGCCCGTTCAATCGATTGAGAATGTCTTCGACCGGCGATAGACGCCGCATTTCGACCAACTTTACCAACCCGATCTCGAGAACATATCGAGACTGGACCGCATCCTTAAGCCTAGTTTCCGTATCGGCAAGGGCGTGGAAGAGTCGAACGAGATCAGCTTCGGTGAAGCGGTCCGACTGAGTTTTCAGAGCCTCTTGTGGAAGTACCGATGTTTCTACCAATGTCGATTCGCCGCCGGAAACCTTGAACATTAACAGATCTCGGAGCACTGCGAGAATATAGCGGCAGAAAGTCCGAAGGTCTTGACCACGATCGACCAGATCGGCGACGACCTCAAGGGCAGCCTTCGACTCGCCCGTCGCCAGCGAAACGACTATCTTCTCGATCACCTCTGTGCTTGCCAGCCCGAGTGCTTTTGTCACGTCGTTCGAGGTGATGGAATCGTCAGAGAAGCTGATCACCTGGTCGAAGTTCGACTGAGCGTCGCGCATCGATCCTTCGCCGGATCGGGCGATCATTTGCAGGGCCGCGTCGTCGATATTTATCTTCTCAGCATCAGCGATTAGACGCAGGCGACTAAAGATCTGGGCCTGCGGGATCGTGCGGAAAATAAACTCCTGCGAGCGCGACGTGATAGTATCCGGGACCTTGTGAAGTTCCGTCGTCGCCATCACGAACACTACGTTCGGCGGCGGTTCTTCGACAGTCTTTAACAGGGCGTTGAACGACGAGGTCGAGAGCATATGGACCTCATCGATGATAAAGATCTTGTACCGGTCACGAGCCGCCGCGACGTTGATGTTCTCGAGAATAATATCGCGGATATCCTGGACGCCGGTGTTCGAGGCCGCGTCAAATTCGATGACGTCCATCGAACGGCTTTCCGTGACCTCGAGGCAGCTCGGGCAGATGTCCGCATCGCCAAACTTGCACGGATCAGGGTTTGGGCCGTCGGTCTTATGGCAATTTAATGATTTCGCAAAAAGGCGTGCTGTGGTGGTTTTGCCAACTCCGCGAGCCCCCGAAAACACATAAGCGTGGTGCAGTCGGTCGTGCTCGATCCCGTTACGCAGCGTCCGCGTAATGTGATCCTGGCCAGTTACCTCGTCAAAGGCCTGCGGCCGCCATTTTCTAGCGATTACCTGATAGGACATCTTAAAGCGATGAGGTAATTGTAAACGTAACCTCTGAGAAATGCTAAGAAGCGGTTGTTAGTCGACGCGGCCCGTAAAGTTTGCGAGATGATTGACCATTTCGTCGAGGAGGCCGGTGCGAGTCGACGTTTGAGGAACGCCGTTAACTACCATTGAAAAGACCAATTCCTCTCCGGATGCGGTCTTCACATATCCCGAGAGAGCCGATACCTGATCGATCGTACCCGTCTTGCCGCGGACATTGTTGTTTGCCCGCGTACCCCTGAATCGATTACGAAGCGTCCCATCCACCCCGCCGATCGTCAGACTGTCACGCCAGGCTTGCGAATGCCGGCTCTGCTTTGCCATATAGGTATAAACCTGAACGACAGACGCCGGGGTTATCAGATTGTGGCGCGAGAGGCCGCTCCCGTCATATTGAATGATCCCGTCCGGAGCAACGCCGATGCCGATCAGGAATTTCTTTACCGCTGCGATCCCAAGCTCAGCGCTGTCGGCGGTGGAGACCGTAGTTCCGCCACCGGGAACGAGAGTCGCGTTCCGGTCAAGTTCGCCCAGCGTCCACAGAAGTGTCTCTGTGTACATATTCTGGCTCGGCTTCATTGTTTGGGCAGCGATCGTCGCCATAGGCGCGGATTCTACCTTAAGGATTTCGACCCCTGCAGACAGCGAACCGTCGACACGCTTGACATATCGATGCCCACCGCCGACCGTCAC
>JBEBGW010000135.1:0-10321 GCA_040081025.1 Pyrinomonadaceae bacterium
GAACATACCGCCGCGTTTGAGGACACGCCACATCTCATTCAGCATTTGATCAAAATGCTCCTCGTCGCGAGCAAAATGTAAAACCGCACTGCTTATGACCAGATCGAATTTCTCGTCCGCGAAAGGGATCTCTGCTACATCCGCCGTACGGAAACTCTGGGGCGGAAGTTCGGGCGCAAGTTTAGCGGCCAGATGACGAACTTGCTCAACGCTTCGGGGATCGGTATCTACCGCAAAAACTTCAAAACCGTTTCGAAGAAAATAGACCAGATTACGGCCGCCGCCGCAGCCTGCATCCAGCAGCGAAAGAGGCGGGTGAATTCGCCCCAGGTATATGTCGATGTTTCCAAACTCTTCTTTCAGGTCCATGCGGTTACTTTTTGTCCGTGGAAAGAAGATTGTACCGCATAGCTAAATGTTGATCTGTCGTTTGGGCCCCGCCAACGGCATTGGGCGATCGTTTAGTTCACCACAATATCACCACTTATCGAATCCGGTGCCGTGCCCAGTGCTTTGATTCGGCTTAACACCGCGGCCGGCGACGCTCCCCTTCGGTCCCTGGACCCATTTGACTTTGTTTAAGTCCGCCATGATCTCGGCATCACGGGCATAGTGCTTTGCGATCATTCGTTCGGCGGCTGCATCGACGGCAACGTCTCTGGCTGCACCTTTGCCTGCGATGCTGACCGTGCCGCGAACAACGCCTGTCACACCCGTGACGGCGAGACCAACCTCCGCGACCTCGCCCGCAGCCTTTGCAACCTTCAGGACCTTGATCGCCCGTCCTGCGCCATTTGCCGAATCATCAGCGTACTGTGAAAGCAGGTTCGCGTTGTTGCGAGTTGCGATCGCGGCAACGACGAGGTATGGCGGGGATTTCGTTACGTTCCCGCCGCTGTTCAATTCTCGAGCTTTCATCAACATGTTGAACGGATAGTGCCAGATGTCCCGGTCCGGCAGGTCCGCGCCGCCGAGAAGGTCGGAGATGCCGCTCACGATCGGAGCCTGGGCCTTTCGCCGGCTCAATCGGTTGTGTTCTTCAATGCCGCTTTCGATCTCGTAGGTGAGAATAGCTATCTGCTTCTCGAGCGAACGCTGAGTCGGCCCTCGATGGACAGCGTCGTAATAGCCGGCTCCGAACAGGACGGCGCCCATAAGTTCCTCCCTATCAAGCAGTCCGTCATTGGTGGGTATCGCATCGCCATCGTAGCCGACGCAGAGCCAAGCTTGGAAAGTGCGCGGATCGACGTACCATTTGCCGCCCCCCTCCGGATCCGGGACCAGTGCATTGTCGAACCGGAGCCATATCCCTTTGCTTTCGAGGGTGGCGCGAACCCTCTGCAGATATTCGACCTCGTCCGGATTGTCGGTCTTCGGGTGGAGTGCGTCGGCGGTCAGGAGTTGCTTGTAATTCAGCCGTATATGCTGATCTTGTTCGCTGACCCGGATCTGCGTGTTCTGGATCCGGTCGGATCGATCGACCAGTTTTTGATCACGCATCACGATGTTCCCGCTCCGGGCGATCACGGACTTTCGATAAACCTCGTTCGCCTCCTTCGCGATCACCGGATTGACCACCTCTGCATCCAGCACCTTCTGTACCTGTGCAAGCTGTGCGGGTGTGAGCACCTTTAATATATAAGGAAGATGTTTCTGAAGAAGTTGTTTGGCGTCAGCCGCCTTGAGCCCGATCGCGCGTTTTCTGTCGACTCCCATATCGTACCTCCTGAGCCCATGAGGGAACCCATCAAGGAGATAAACGGATTTGAGATGAGATCAAGGACAAGCGATTTCGGTCGGGTTAGGGATTATTTCCAGAGCAGTTTAAGCCCGTCTTTCTTGAATTTACTGAAGTCGCTGTCACCGCTTACAACTGTGAGTCTTTGCGATATCGCCTGCCAGATCAGCATGCGGTCGAAGGGATCAAAGTGTGTGTTTTCCGTAAGGTTGCCGTAGCTTGCGGCCACTTCCGGCAACAGTGGAATTGGGTTGAAACCAAGTGACCTGGCGACTTCAACCGCCTCGGCCGGATGCTTGCCAACGGGTTCAAGTTTTCCGATCGATACCTTGATCGAGATCTCCCAGAAGCTCACGGCGCTGACGAAAACTTCGTTCGACTGATCTTCGATGGCGTCCCGGGCTATCTTGGGTAATTTCTTAGGTTGCGAAAACGACCAGAGAAATGCGTGCGTATCAAGAAGCAATCTCATTTGCCAAGGTTGATAAACTCTTCTTCGGTCATCTTGAAATCGTCCGCAAAGACATATTTCACCTTCCCCTCAAGGATCCCAAGCTTACGTTTGCCTTTCTTTTTCGAGGCCACGATCGGAACGATGCGAGCAACCGGCGTCTTCTTTTTGCCATAAACGATCTCTATCGTCTCGCCGTTCTGCACGTCTTCGAGTACTTCGGAAAAATGGGCTTTGAGTTCTCCGACGGGTAGGCTTTTCATGAAATGATTATATCAGGTTTTCTTGACAAGTTGACAAGAACATTCAAGCTAATTACAGCCACGACCTTAATAGAGCGGGAGAAACGACAAATGCGATAGGCATAATGAGCGATGAAACGAAGAGATAGGGTGCTAACTTTCGAGAGGTCGCCCAAAGTGCAAAGGAGAATGCCCATAAGAGAATGGTCCCGATCATCACGGCAAGAATTGCAGGAAAGGCGAGGATACTTGCTCCAACACCTGTCGGATCTCGTAGAACTACCCAATATCCGGCCAGGAACCCCAATACCGTTCCCCCAACAATTGCGATTAGAAATGACCGCACTCTAAATCCCATCATCGTTTTTGCATTTTAGTCCGCAAAAGCTACGCTCAACTGTTTCAGCGGCATAGACCGGCGGGCGTCGAGGTCGGCCGAATCTTCGCGGTTGATGTAGTTGTATAGGATGTCGCGTTGCTGCGGGGTGAAGCCGGCTTCGGAGATCTGGTAGCGGAGGTCGCGTTCGTTGGCTTCGTTGTTGGCACCGGCGGCGGAGACGACGTTTTCTTCGATCATAATGGAGCCCATGTCGTCGGCGCCGAATCGCAGCGCCGATTGGCCGAGACGGATCCCTTGCGTGAGCCATGAGGCCTGGATGTGCTGGACATTGTCGAGGAACAGCCGCGATACGGCGAGCATCTTTAGGTAATCGATGCCGGTCGGTTCTTCGGTGATCTTGCGGCCGAGGGCGGTGTTCTCTCGTTGGAATGTCCACGGGATGAACGCGGTGAATTCGCCGTAGCTCGGATCGACAGCTTTGTTCGCGAGTGCCTCGTCCTGAACCTGGCGGACGCGTTCGAGATGTCGGACCCGGTGTTCGACCTTATCGCCGATGCCGAACATCATCGTCGCTGTCGAGATAAGCCCGACCTTGTGGACCGCCCGCATTACGTCGAGCCACTCCTGCGTGTTGCACTTGGTCGACACACGCTTGCGTACTTCGTCATCAAGTATCTCGCCGCCGCCGCCGGGCATTGAATTCAGTCCCGCGGCTTTCAACCGACGAAGGATCGTCTCGTAATCGAGTTTCGAGATCAGCGAGATGTTGTGGATCTCGGGCGGCGAAAAACAGTGAAGCTGAAAGTTCGGATACTTTGCGTGAAGCGTCGAGAGAAGGTTTTCGTACCACTCGATGTTGAAGTCGGGATGCAGTCCGCCTTGCATCAAAACGCCGGTCCCGCCTAGTTCGATGGTCTCATCTATCCGCTTCTCAATTTCTTCGATCGAATGAACATACGTGTCAGGCTTTCCGGGCCGCCGATAGAACGCGCAGAAGGTGCACACGACGTTGCAGACGTTGGTGTAATTGATGTTGCGGTCGATGATGTACGTAACGACATCGGTCGGGTTCTTCCGCATGCGGATCTCGTGCGCGGCTAGCCCGATACGCACGAAGTCGTTCGATTCGAGCAGCGCAGTGCAATCTTCCGTTGTGAGCCTCTCACCGTCGAGGGTCTTGTCCAAGATCGGCTGGATATTACTGTCCATTCGACTATAATTCTAACAAAAAATGGGGAAGCCGGTCAGATTCAGATCGAGACTCGAGGTTACGGACAGCTCTCCGCCGTGGCATATTCTGCGTGTTCCGAAGGCGAAGGTGGCCGATTTCGGTTTCAAGGGGAACCTGCGACGCGTGATCTGCACGTTGAACGAGACCGAGACATTCAATTGCTCTCTCTTCCCAAGCAAGGGCGACTATTTCATAACGCTCAGCAAGAGGCTTCGCGACAAACTAGGACTGGAGATTGGTACATCGGTCACGATGGAACTCTCACGAGATGAAAGCCAGTTCGGTATGCCCATGCCTGAAGAGTTCGCTGAGGTTATGCGACAGGACGGCGAAGGAGAGCGGCTTTTTAAGGCACTATCGCCCGGGAATCAGCGGCTAATGCTGAAGCTCATCGTTTTTGTTAAGGATGTCGACAAGCGGATCATACGCTCGCTCGTCGGGTTGGAGATCCTCAAAAAATGCGACGGCAAATTCGAATACCACGTGCTTCACGACGCAATGCGAGTGGCTTGTTCGGTCGGGACGAGGCGTAAGGAAGAATGGTAAAGCGCGTAAAATTGAAGGCGAAGTTTACGAATGCTGCCGACCAGAGCAGTTGGCATTTCCTGCAGATCGGCCACGACACAGTCGAAAAATTTGCATTCGAAGGGAACACCCGGCGAGTACTTTGCTCGATAAACGGAGCCGAAGCATTCCCATGTGCCCTGATGCCATGGGGCGACGTCTACTTCATCATGGTCAACAAGCAGCGGCGGACCGAACTTGGCTTGACCGTCGGCGACACCGTTAACGTCATTCTCGAGAAAGACGAGAGCAAGTACGGGATGCCGATGCCCGAGGAACTTGAAGAAGTTCTAAATCAGGATCCCGAAGGCAACAAACTCTTTCACACTCTCACCGCGGGCAAACAGCGGTCGATGATGTACTACATCGGCAAGGTAAAGGACATCGACAAACGCATCCACACCGCACTCGTTTTCGTCGAACATCTTAAGAAAAACGGCGGGAAGGTCGTATACGAAGAGCTTCAGCAGGAGCTGAAGCGGCAAATGTTCTGAGTCAACTTTCCTTCCAACCTGAACGTTTCCCGATCAGTTTGAACTTATCTGTTGCAGCAGTGTGATACAGATCGCTGGGTTTTAACGCGTAATTCTTTGGAACGCTGCTTGCCGATAGGAGATTGAGATGGAAGATAGAAACGAAAAAATTGGAACTAATGACATCGGACTTATAGTCTTTGTGGTCGTGTCCGTCTGGCTGATACTTCAATCGAGCCTGTTCTGATCCTTATTGCCCGTCGGAACCAACCTTCGTCGTTCCTCCAAAGAAATGAACGATACCAAAACAGACAGCCGTCGCGACGATAAACGAAACGCCCGCTTCCCATTCCGTGGGTATAACGACACCCGCCTTCGAACCCATCGAAAGTCCGAAGAAACGATTCAGGATCCATCCCACGAATCCGAGCGCGCATACCGCGCCGATGATCTGCAGCAACATCATTAGAAGATCTTTCATAATTTCCCCGAAAACGGACGCTACAGATAAGTAAACGGAACTCGCTTGTCGATCAGGCCATGCGTTGCAGCCAAGTCGAGATAGAGTTCGAGGCCTGCGGCCATTCGGTCGTCGATCGAATAGGAGATGTTGCGGGAAAGGTATTCGATGATGGCGTCGTTCGACAGGCCGATGTCGGTCCGATAGTTGGCGGCGATCTCGTCCAGACGCGAGAGGCCTTCGTCGCGGGCGGCCGCAAAGTCGATGTCGACGCGGTCACGGCGGGTCATCCACATGGCGAAAACGAATCCGAGGCCGGTGAATTCGTTCCACAATTCCGCGAGGTCAAAGGTGCGGAGATCCTGGCCGCCCGCTGACGCAGGCGGTTCCGACAACACAAGAGCCGGATCGCCGATCAGCAATGCAGCATCGGCATCAGACACCATAGCGGATATGTTCGGAGCCGCATCGCGCCATTCCGGTTCAAAGCCGAGAAACTCGCGGAAGATGATCTTGGTGAGTACGATCGACGTGCGGGACGATGTATCGAGAGCAACGGATTTGACGGCGGAGAGATCTTTGCCTCCGGTGACAAGGCACACACTCCTTACGCGTTCCTTCGCGCCGACGCAGACGTCCGGGATCAGCCGCACACCTTCGATAAACTGCGACGCGATCACCGGAACGAGCGCGGCATCGACACGGTCTTGCAGCAACAGCTCAGCCGACCGGGCCGGAGCGTTATCGAGTATGATCTCGACCTTTCCGTGATTAGAACCGTAAAGAAAACTCCAGATGAGAGGAGCGGTATTCGAATAGCTCGATGCCGAGATGCGGGGCGGGTGCATTACTTAAAAGTTTCTCGCATCCCGCTGTATTTGCAAAACTACTCTAGCCGCCAAAAACATCGGCGTATTCAGCGGTCTCTTTCAGCTTTGCGAGTGCGAAGGGACAGGTTGCGAAGATCTTCAGGTTATTCGCCCGAGCATACTTCACCGCTTCGGCAAGGAGCTTGTCGCCAACCTTTTGGCCGCGAAGCGAGCCATCGACTTCGGTGTGGTCGATGATGAATCCGGTGTCGCCGGCGGTGGTGTACGTCATCTCCGCGACGCGATTCCCGTCCTCACCGCGAACAATGAATCCGCCGCGGCCACCCTTCTCGATATGCTTGATCTCCATTACCCGTAATTCTAATACGGGCGTAACCTTTCGAGAACCCTAGAGCTTTCGCTTGCCAAGGATCTGGGATCTTGCTCTTTCGATCTCTTCTCGAAAAGCAGGGGCAATAGCGAGCACCCTGGCAAAATCTCTGTTTGCTTCGTCATCTTTGCCGATCGCGAGAAAGGCGTACCCGCGGAACCGCATGGGCTGCAGAAGTCGCGGATCGAGTCTGAGAGCGGTCGAATAATGGTCGATCGATTCCTGATAACGGCCCTGTTCGAAGCGGATCGCTCCGCGTCCCGTGTAAGGGCTTGCGAGATCGCTATCGATAGCATTGGCTCGATCGTAATCCGCCATTGCCTCGTCATAACGCACGGCAAGCCGATGAATATCGCCGCGTCGAAAGTAGGCTTCGGCGTTTTGGGGATCTAACTCGATCGCTTTGTTCACCGACGACAAAGCCTCGTCTGTACGGTTAAGTTCGTGATAAGCCATTGCCAGTGCGAGATGCCCTCGGGCGAATTTCGGTTCGATCTTGATCGCCCGCTGCGCATCGTCGAGTGCCTGCGATGTTTTGCCGGCAACCATGTAGGCGGTGCTTCGGGCACAGTAGGCTTCGGAATTGGCAGGTTTTAGACGGATAGATTCTGAATAGTCCGCGATCGCGAGATCCATTTTTGCGCGGGCAAACTGTACGTGGCCGCGGTTTAGAAACGCAGTTGCGGTCACCGGATCGTGAAAAGTGATGCGATCTCGAAGTTCCTCATCGTCTGCCGATTCGGTAAGAGCGTTCGACCGATCAGGCTTACGCGACTTCGGTTTCGAACTCAACTCGATCGCCTTGGTGAGAGTTTCGAGGGCGCGATTCAGGTCGCCGGCCTCGTAGTGTTTGATACCTTTGGCGGTGAGGTCGGCGGCCTCAAGCGAGATCTGGGAAAGGATATTAGTCGAAAGAACTAAGATAGCGAGAATGATTGCTGTTCTCTTCATAGCTAGTACTCCTGGGGTAAGAATATCGGCGTTGGACGACCGTGGTCAGAATTAACTGGCTAAGAATGTAAACACCTCACGATGCCCAAATGTTTCAGAAAAAATACCGCTAACTAGCTTATTTACAACAATTTAGGGAGCTTTTTCGAATATTGTTCGATAGCTTGAATTTTCCGCTCGGGAAATAAAAAAGCGGACCTCTTTCGAGGCCCGCCTTAAGGAGGACATGATCACATATCAGGACACTATGGTTTCGTTGCCTTCACGTTGACGACTTGAGCGGGTCTTGTCGCCGGCCGTGCGGAGCCGGCTGCCGTGACGGGTGCCGGTGAGGTGCTGAGCTTGTATACGTTGGCGGGTTCGGCCAAGACCTTATAGCCATGCGGTACCGCGAACAGCGACGGATCCGGCTCGGAGCGAACGATGTTCGTTACGCGATAGGTCTGCTCGCCGAATCGCGGATCGCTGTGCTTTGAATAGACCACGAGTCCGAGTTCTTTCGAGTACCAGCTTTCGTAAACGATCTCGATCGGACGTTCGTTGCCGATCGCACCCTCAGGGATCGTCGTTACCCGCCGCGTTCCTTCAGCCGATACGCCTTCGATGTCCCGAGTACCGAGTTCTTCGGATTTCGTATCGTATTTCGCGGCTGGACCGGTGGCGAACGCAAAAGCTCCTTCGCCGTTGAATGTGCCCGTCACCTGGCCTGCGACGGCGACTGCCGGAGCGACCGTCCTAAGCTCCAATGCACGCTCATGGTACTCCTTGGCCTTCGCGGCATACTCGGTTCGTTGAGCTTCGTTGAGCGTCTTTGCGGTCGAGAGTTTACGCTCCATCTCAGCCCGCTGGGCCTCGGACAATAGCGCTCCCGCAGTCCCGCGAACGATCGTGACATTCTGGCCGCTTCCGAGCGTCGCGACGCGGGCAGTACCGCTGAGCGAGTCAAGCACAACACGATGCCCGGCAACAGGATCGAGGATCGTGGTGCCGTGACCAAAGCTGAAGGTGGTTCCCAACACACCGCCCGATCCACCCGACATCTCGCGGCGAAATCGGCCTTCGCTGTTGCGGTAGAGCTTGCTCGTCGAACTGCGGACGATGCGGTTGCCGTCGGCGAGCATCTGGACGCTTTCGCTCACAGCTTCGGCGGAAAACGGAGCATTCTTGATCGTCTTCTCATTACTGGCTGCGATCTCAGCGATGACCTTCGCATCCTGCTGAGCATAGGTGCTCACACCGGCGAGAATGAACAATACTAAAGCTGATATGACTTTCATTTTTTTAATTACCTCTAAGATTATTCGACCAGCCTGACGGCTCTTGTCACGCCGTCCGGACCGATAAGAAGATCTGCCTTGACGGTCGGGAAGTCGTTCTCAAGCGACACGTCGAAACCCATCGCAAACAACGTCGAACGCGGTACATCCACGCGTACGATCCGTCCGCCGCGTGCCGATTCGCCACCATCGCCCATGTAGGTTACGGCGACGAAGTGATTCTCGTTGTTTTGGGAATAACGTGCTTGCTCTACTCGCGGCTGCGGCCTTCGGATCTCTCGCTGAATGGCATTTTGGATCGTGGGTATTTCAGCCGGGACATCCAATTGGATATCGGCACGACCCGACGTAAACCCCTTTACATATACCACCTGAGGAGTGGTGGGCCGTGCCTCGTCCCGCTGTTTGGCGGGAGTATGAATAGTATTAGACACGAGGCCGGTCCCACCTTGTTGCACAAATAACGCGAATGCTGAAATACAAAGGAGGGCTGCAAAAGAGGTTCCCGCGATCGCTCGGTGACGGAGAAGGAAGCCGGCGAAGCCAATTTTCCGATCGACAGGCGTCTCCGAATTCCGGATCCGGCCAAGAACTCCCTTGAACGAACCCGGAGCCGACGCGATATAGTCGATCTCCGTTTCGGTCAGACGCGACGCGGCCAACAGCCGTTTGCCGATCGTATCGAGTTCCTGATTGTCGAGTTTGCGTTTCTGCATCGTCATTCAAAGGACGCCCACAATGGCGTTCGGGTTACACGTACTTCTTCAATACTTTCCGCAAGCTGTGCCGCGCCCGCCATGCCCTGATCTTCACTTTCGACACCGACCAACCCAGCAGATCGCCGATCTGCACAACGCTCATTTCGTCAACATAGAGCATTTGGAGCAACGCTCGATCGTCTTCGGGAAGGTGAGCAAGCAGTTTCTGGGAAAGGTCCCGGCTGATGAGTGATTCTTCGGAGCTGGGTCCGGTCGAGGCCGCGAGATCAAGGATCGTTTCCGATTCTCCCGAAGTAAGCTCACACTGAAGGTCTTCGGGCTTTCGTTTCTGCGATCGCAGAGTATCCAAACAAGCATTTGCCGCGATCCGGCCGAGCCAACTCGGCAGCGATAGTTCATGCTCGCCGCGAAACTTCGGCAATTCGACGAATGCCTTCGCAAAGGCGATCTGGATGATCTCTTCTATTTGTTCAGGGCGTTGGAAATAACGAGCGGCGGTGCGGGCAACAAAGCGTTTGTGACGGTCGAATATCTGTTCGAATGCATTTTCATCACCCGAGAGTACGAGTTCAATGAGTTGGAAATCAGTCCTCACAGCGCGCACGGCGCCGCTGGCGATGTTTTCGTCGCCGGCGTAGCTAAGTATGCCTTCAGGCTGGAAAGCTTCCCGTATGC
>JBEBGW010000488.1:0-2738 GCA_040081025.1 Pyrinomonadaceae bacterium
TCAGCGTAGCCGTTGTGATCGTCAGCGTTCGCCAAGCGATCCGGCTGCCTGCTTCTTCCCAAAAGACCTCGTCTTCCGGTGTCCATTTTTCCAGCCAAGTAGTTGCCATTTTATGATCCTCTTTTGATGGTCCGTGTCCTTTCTAATGTGCAATGGCAAACAACTTGGAGCTGCCGTTCTTTCGTAACGAAAGTTGTCCTTGCCTGGTAAAGTTGATCGATTCGCCAAGTATCCGTAGAGCTTCGCCCGGAGCATGAAACCCCATCGAATTCTCCGCCTCGACGAAATCCAGATAGAACTGTGCCTTTCGCTGGAAGTCGCGAGCCTCAGCGAGTTCCGCATCTGTCGCCCCCGCGTCGCGAGCCTGCTTTAGGTCCGTGATCAATTGAACCAATGCATCCATGGCGATCCCTCGCATACCATAGGTCCGCTGCTGGATGGTCTCGGCTCTGAATTTCAGTTCTGATTCACTTGCTTTATGACAGGTCTGGCAGCTTTGGCTAATATTCAAAAGCGGACTGCGAACGTGGTGATCACTAATCTTCATCGCACCTTCACGTTTGTAGGGCATGTGGCAATCCGAGCAGGAAACGCCTGCTCGAGAATGGATACCTTGGCTAAACATCTCAAATTCAGGATGCTGAGCCTTCAAAACCTCGGCGCCCGTCTGTTTGTGGGTCCAATCCTTGTGTTTTACCTCGTCATAATAGGCGAGCATATTCTCGATCTTCAGACCGTTCTGCCATGGATAGGTGAGTTCTTTTCCCTCGCCTTTGAAGTAATATTCGACATGACACTGGGCGCAGACAAATGAACGCATTTCCTGTCTCGTTGCGTCACGGTTAACGTCATAATTTTCGGTTCCCTGAGCACGCTTGGCTGCCGCAATTCCGTTCATGAATGCAGGCCGCGAAATGCGTAACGCCATTGTCTGGGGGTTATGACAGTCGATGCAGGCCACAGGGTGCGAAACCTCTTTCTTCGCTTCCATATAGGGCATTTTGTTGAGGGCCGCAAAGCCCTTATTTATGTCACCCGCGCCGAGCTTCATATATGCCGCATACGCGGACGCGTGGCAGTTAATACAGCTACCGGGTTGCTTAACGAAGTTTTGTCGTTCAGTGAATATCTGGTCTTCGAGCATAAAAGCATGCCCGCGTTCCTCACGGAAATCCGCAGCAAAAGCGTAGCCGTCCCACATAGTGACAAGCCGCGGATCTTCTTCCAGCCGGGATTGCGCGACAATCGAACGCGGATCGGCGTCGGACGGAGTCTTGTGCATGGCCTCGCTTCCGCCAAATCTAGTCCGCTTTTGATCGACTGTCTTTTTATAGTCATCGTATTGGAGCGGAAAGTTCTTGCCCCAGACCTCAGGGTCAGAGATCTCATCGTTGAGTTCAACGACCCGGAAAAAGGGGTTCTTTGCCTCGTTCTTGCGTTCAATGATATTCGTGAGCATCCCAAGACCGAATATCGCCGCCGCGAACGCAACAAACGACACGATGACAAGGAGCTTAAAGCCGGAAATTTTCCTTGATTTACCAGTCATCTCCGAGGACGGTTCGGGTTCTTGCCCGTTCAGACCTTGTTCCGTTTCTTCTTTCATATTTCGTTCCGCTCCCTTTTTTCTTAGTGCAAATGGCCCACCGACCTGTGGCAGCGAATGCATGACACATCCTCGGCCATCTCTTCCTTGTGCGAGACCGTGATCGACTCGACCATATTCTGATGGCATTCGCGACACGACGCTTCCGTTATCTGTCTACTGCGTTCAGTCATCTGGATAGGCTCGTGAAAGCCGCCAGTCGTAAAATAATAGGAATGCCAAAATCCGTTGTTCGCTTTTGTGGCGTACTTTCCGATCGTGTCGTGCGGAGTATGACAATCGTTACAGGTCGCAACATCCTTGTGGCTTGATTTCTGCCATCCGTCGTATTGTTCATTCATGATGTGGCAGTTCGCACAATTTTTCGGATCGTTACTGAGATAGGAATACCCTTTCGCGTAGATAAATGTGTAAACGCCGATCGCGATGGCCGCGCCGATGCCGATCCCGGCTATCGTTATTTTGAGGATGTAAAAGTTCATTCGAATCTTTCCGTTGTTCGGCTGTCTCAGCTCTCGATCTTTTTCATCAAGCCAGGATGTTTCTCGCGCATCATCTTCTGGATCACCATGTGCATCCAGATAAGACAGATAGCGGACAAGAAAAACATGAACATCCACGAGCTCGTCCAAAGCCCCGTTCCATCGAGCAAATATCCAAAAACGATCGGTGAAAAAAATCCGCCAAGGCCGCCGAGAACACCGACCATACCCCCAACAACGCCGACCTGTTCAGGAAAATATTCGGGGATGTGCTTATACACCGCCGCTTTCCCGATCCCCCAAATTGTGCCAAGCAATATCACCAGAACCGCAAAAATCCAGACATTCGCCTGAAAGTAGATCTTTGTAACGCCTTTGGCGAGCAGTTCCTTTCGCTTAACCGCTTGCCCAACCAAGACGACTGGCTCCTGCCAAAGTTCCTTTGTGGGAAAGACAAGGACGCCTTCGTCGATGTTAAGCGGTGCACTTTTCCTTGCGATAAATGTGTAGGTCTTTTCACCGACAATTATCGTGCTGTCGGTCACTCCGGTTATCGTTCCGTCCCTTTCGGCTGACAGGCCCTTTCCCGGTGACGTGATCTCCATGTTTGGCACTATCAGCAGGAACGAGATTAGACCCGAAGCTCCGAG
>JBEBGW010000136.1:0-10275 GCA_040081025.1 Pyrinomonadaceae bacterium
TCCTTGAACTCATCCATTGGCAGAATGATCCCAAAGTGAGGTACCGGAACGTGATCGGCATCGACATGATTTGTCGCCTTCACACCAGCACCACTCTCCGACAGATGTGTCACGATCTGATGTCCGAAGAGATCGAAGTCGATCCAATGCTCAGAACTACGCCCTTCCTCGCAGCCGAGTACACCACAGTAAAACTCACGCGCTGCCGAAAGGTCGTTAACGGGAAATGCCAGATGAAATAGATTGTTCATAGTGGTATTAGCTCGCCTTCGCCATCTGCCGGATCGCACCCAAATGATAGGCCGTATGAGCAACCAGGCCCATTGCCATTCCGATCTGGATCTCGCTCCATTCGCGATCTTCGGCGAGGCACTTAAGTGAATTCTCGTAAGCCTTGCGGACGCTCGACTGCAGGGCTGCCCATTCATCATCATCGACGGTTTCGATCAGCCAGCTGTCTTCCCAATTGACGCGGTCGCTGCGGCCGCTGATGAATTCGCAGAGGCGGTCAAGGTAGAACTTCGCGTGCTCGGTGTGAGCGGCGATCGTCGTGCCTTGATGGTGTCTGGATACGGTTTCGGCGGAAAGCGAGTCGAGGGTCGGGAATACACCGATTCCCCGATCCAAATACGCACTCGGCTGGCCTTCGGGCGAGCCCTCGAATGTTTCGCGGAGCAGATAGGCCACCGACTCGACAAAATGGGTTCGCGGGATGGTAGCGGTTTCGTCCGGCATAATGCTGATCCTTTGCGTTCTCCGCGTCTATGCGTGAAACTTCAATATCGCTGTGGAAGAATCTATTCGACAATTCATCGCCGAACTCAGGGATTCCGTAAAAGACGGCACCTTCGTAAAGCTTACTCTCGGCAATTATAGAGGCGATGACGATTCACTGCAAAAGATTCTCGCCCATCCGGTGGAGACGAGCAAAGGCAACAGGATCTTGTTTCAATATCGCCGGAAGAGGAATAGCCACGTAGCAAACTTCGATGCTGAGGATTCGATCTCGCACGTCGAGAAACTTCTGACTGATGGCTTCCGGAGCGGCCACCTGTTCACAACCGTAAAAGATCTCCAACTGACCATCGGGAAAAGGTCCGCAAAGATCACGCCCGGCAGGCCATCCTTTTCGGATCCAGCACCGACCTCGCACGATCGCGAGAAAACGTATCTGGTCGATCGAAACGCCTACTATTTGAAAGCCCTCGGCATTGCTACCGACTCGGGCTCTGTCCGCTCAGACGCCCGCGACAAATGGAAGCAGATCAATAAGTTCGTCGAAATACTCACCGGCCTCTACGAATCCTCGGATCTAAAGGAAAAAGCGGCCCTGAACGTTGTCGACATGGGCTCGGGAAAAGGATATCTGACGTTCGCCGCCTACGATCATCTTGTCAGAACCCGGAGCGATAGCGACGGGGTTCCCGACGAACTTCAGGTGACCGGAGTTGAGTCTCGTGCATACCTCGTCGAACTCTGCAATCAGATCGCTAGAGCCGGGGCATACGACGGATTGAACTTCGTACCCTCGACCATCGCCGACTTTCAGGCAGATGAGATCGACATCCTGATCGCTCTCCATGCCTGCGACACGGCAACCGACGACGCACTCTACAAAGGTATTGCGGGCAATGCATCGATCATCATCGCCGCTCCGTGCTGCCACCACGAGATCAAGGCTCAGATGCGTTCACCGGACTTCTTGGCCGGAATTCTCAAGCATCCGGTGATGCACGAACGGACGGCTGAAACGGTAACCGACGGCATGCGGTCGCTGCTGCTCGAACGCGAAGGCTATAAGACAAAAATGTTCGAATTCGTCTCAACCGAGCACACGCCGAAGAACAATATGCTCATCGCGACCCGGTCGAAACAGCCGGTCGATCGGGAGAAGATCCAGCATCAGATCGACGCGCTTAAACACGAATTCGGTATCGAATCTCAGCGGCTCGACTCACTCCTTTCAGGCCTCCAACGACCGGACCTAAGACCTTGACTTCGAAGAGCAAAACACAGTATTATTTGAGTTTGTCTCTGTGAATCAGGAACTAACAAGGGGGTTACTAAAGCAATGAAAGCAGAAATTCATCCGAAGTACGAAGAGATCACCGTAGCGTGTGCTTGCGGCCATTCGTTCCAGACACGTTCGACGCTTGGCGAAGAGCTTCACGTCGAAATTTGTTCCGAGTGCCATCCGTTCTTTACCGGCAAGCAGAAGCTTGTGGATACGGCCGGACGCGTTGACCGCTTTAACAAGCGTTACGCTCGCGGAGCAAAGCCGACGGAACAAGCCGCGTGATCATTAGCGACCGTTATTAGCTGTTTATAATCTGACGCCGGCACTTTTTGCCGCCGAACCGTAGAGGTGCACGTTTTTGTACCCGCGATAGGTGAAAAAAGTCCGGCGTTAAGTGTATTTATCATCATCAAAAGCAAAGCGATGAAGAACATACGACGCCACACCCGGATCTATCGTTTCATCCACACCGTTTTCGCCATGGAGCGCGACCTTATCGTCGGCGGCCAGGCTGTAATGGAAGGCGTGATGATGCGTACGCCCTCAGCTTATGCCATCGCCTGCCGGAAATCGGACGGCGAGATCGTTACGACGGCAGAAAGTCTGCCTAAGTGGAGCGATAAATATAAATGGCTCTCGTGGCCGGTGCTCCGCGGTGGTGCAACGCTGATCCAGTCGATGGGGCTGGGCATCAAGGCTTTGAACTTTTCCGCGAAGATCTACGAGGACGATTTGGAGGCGCAGAAGGAAAAGGTCAAGCAGGAACAGGCTGAGCCGATCGCCGTTCTCGCTTCGGGAACGACCGACGAGGATTTCACAAAGGCTCCGGTCAAGGTCGTGATGCCCGAGAAGAAAGAGAAAAAAGCGGGATCTTCGATCGGGACGGTCTTTTCGATCATCTTTGCCCTCGGCTTCAATGTGCTGCTGTTCGTCGTCGCACCGCTGCTGATCACGAACGCAGGTTTCATCGCCCTGGGTTGGGCCGATGCTCCGCTGCTGGGCGAAAACACACGCTGGTGGCAGACGATATATGCGTATATCTGGCAGACAAAACCACACTCTTGGCTCGCGTTCAATTTGATCGACGGTGTCGTCAGAATGTTCTTTTTCATCCTGATGATCGTGTCGATGTCGTATCTGAAGGACATCCGACGTGTGTTCGAGTATCACGGAGCCGAACACAAAACGGTGTTCACGTGGGAAAAGGGGCTTGAGCTGAACGTTGAGAACGCCAAAGGCCAGCGTCGCCAGCATCCGCGTTGCGGGACGTCGTTTTTGATGGTCGTGATGCTCGTCTCGATCGTGCTGTTCTCGGTGATCACATTCGAACAAACCTGGCTGAACTTGCTCGTCCGCATCCTCCTGATGCCGCTCGTCGCGGGACTTTCGTACGAGGTCATTCGCTACGCCGCGAAGAAAGAATCCGGTGCGATCTTCAAATCCATGACGCTCCCCGGCATCTGGCTTCAGAACATCACGACTCAGGAACCCGATGCCGAGCAGCTTGAGGTCGCGATCCGGGCGTTGGATGAATCGTTGAAACTCGAACCGCAAACCGCTTAATATGTTCGAAAAACTCGCACAGATCGAGAAGAATTACGAAGACCTGACCGAGCAGATCTCGCAGCCGGAGTTCATGTCGGATATGTCGGCATATGCGAAGCTGATGAAGCAGCATCGCTCGTTGGGTGAGATCGTCGAAAAGTATCGTGAGGTGAAGCGGCTACAGGAAGGATTGGCGGATTCAAAAGAGCTAGCTGATGCCGCTGACGACGACGAGATGAAGGAAATGGCGCTGGCCGAAGTCGCGGAGATCGAAGCCAAGCTTCCCGCGGCCGAGGAGGCTTTGAAAGTCCTGCTTCTGCCGAAAGATCCGAACGACGAGAAGAACGTAATTCTCGAGATCCGAGCCGGAACCGGCGGCGACGAGGCCACCTTATTTGCGGCGGAAGTGCTACGAATGTATGCACGTTACGCCGAACGCCAACGCTGGAAGATGGACATCATGGGGACGGCGGACACCGGCGTTGGCGGCATTAAGGAAGCCATCGCGATGATCGAAGGCGATAACGTCTACTCCAAGATGCGTTACGAATCCGGCGTGCACCGCGTTCAGCGGGTGCCCCAGACCGAGACTCAGGGCCGCATCCACACGTCCGCGATCACCGTCGCCGTGCTTCCCGAAGCTGAAGAGGTCGACATCCAGATCAACCAGAACGACCTCCGCGTCGATACGTTCTGCTCGTCTGGTCCCGGTGGCCAGTCGGTTAATACGACATATTCGGCGGTGCGTATCACACATCTTCCGACCGGCGTCGTCGTCTCGATGCAGGACGAAAAATCGCAGATAAAGAACCGCGAAAAGGCCATGCGCGTGCTTCGAGCACGACTGCAGGAGATCGAAGAGCAGAAGCAGCATGATGCTCTCTCTGCCGAGCGAAAATCGATGGTCGGATCGGGCGATCGTTCCGAGAAGATCCGCACCTACAATTTCAAGGAAAACCGCGTTACCGATCACCGAATCGGCATGACGGTTCACCAGCTTGATCTCGTGATGGAAGGTGCTCTCGACGACTTTGTCGAAGCCCTGAGCCAGCACTACCAAACCGAAAAGCTTAATGCCGAGGCCCTAGCCGCATAACGTCAGGTTTTCGTTAATTCCCTGTTAACATTTAAGATAGAAGCGTGCCCGTTACCCGTCTTTATCTGATTAGACACGGCCAATCTGCCGGGAACGCCGAGGGACGCTTTGGCGGTCACGGGCCTACGCCTCTGTCCGAACTTGGTCAGCGCCAGGCAGAATTAACAGCGGAAGGCCTCGCAAAGGAGAACATCTCCGCCATCTATTCGAGCGATCTCTACAGGGCCGTGCAGACCGCCGAACCACTTTCGAGGCTCGCAGGCGTATCGGTTCTAACCAAATCTGCTTTCCGCGAACGCAACGTCGGCGTGCTCGAGGGTCTCACCTTCGACGAATCGAAACAGCATCACCCAAAGGACTATTACGCTCTCGTTAACCGCAATTATCATCACGTGATAACCGGCGGCGAAAGCTATCGCCAACTCGTGAAGCGGGCGATGGACGAGATCTGGGAGATCATCAGAAAGCACCAGGGAGAACGGATCGCCGTCTTTTCTCACACCGGAGCCATATGCTTTATGACGCTCCACTTGATGGGGGCCATCCGCCGCGATACCAAGCAAACCCCGTGGCTCATCACCTCAAACTGCGGCGTTAACCGATTCGAGATCCGCGGCCGCAACAACATCCGCGTCCTCGCCATCAACGACACCCGCCATCTCTCCGACATTACCGGAAACGACTCCTTCGCCGCACGCTAGGATCAGCGGAGAAGGCCAGACAAGTGAGCAGTAAACGTTTGCCCGAGAAATGTTAGCGCGAAGCAAAATAACAGCACGACCGTAAAAACGAGGAAGAAGTGGAAACCCTCGAAACCGGAACCTAGCTGAAAAAGTGGAACCAACGAAATGTACGCCCAGCAACGCTTTTTTCGTTCCCGGCAGCAACATTTTCTATTCCAGCACCGCGCTCAAAATGGCTTGGCCCCGAAAGTCGCTCCCTCGCCCAACAGCATCACCCGGCATCACCGGCAACGATTCCTTCGCCGCCAGATAGCCCAAGTTTCTTGACTTGGGATAAGATTCCATTAACATTTTCGAATCAAGCTTTTTCCGGAGGTTCTATGAAACGTCGTTTTTTCTCGATCATCCTTGCAGCCGTTTTTCTTGCATCGTTCGCTAACGCACAGGTGGACGATGTCAGTCAGGTAACAGGACTTCCGATACCGATAGGTGCGTCCGTAATTTACGGGCAGGTGCTGATCCGAAACGTCCCGAGAAACGAACGCAGGCCAACCATCGTCGTTTATCTCAGAAACGGCGGAGCTCAGATCGACAAGTACCAGACGAACGATCAGGGATACTGGTACTTTCTTCGGACGCCGATCGACGGCCACACGCTTAACTTCGAGATCGATGGCATCGAGGTTGGACGCACGATCATAGCGGGCGGTATAAGTAATCGCTTTAGACAGGATATCGAGCTCGACTGGACTCAGGTCAAAGGATTCTCGAAGCCGGCCTCTTCCACGGGTGTCGTCTCGGCCCGTGACCGGTACGAGCGAACTCCAGACGCCGAGACCGCACTTCAGAAAGCTCTGACCGCTATCAAGGAGAAAAAGAACGACGAAGCTCTGACGTTATTGAATGCCGCCGTCGAGAAAGATCCGAAAGACTATAACGCGTGGATGTACCTTGGTACGATCCATTATTCAGCCAAGCGAAACGACGAAGCGCGAACAGCGTACAAGAAAGCGATCGCCTTAAAGCCGGATTACTTCCTCGCCAACCTAAACCTCGGGCGTCTCGAAGTCAGCCAGAAGCAGTACGATGCAGCCATCGTAGCGCTACTGAAGGCCGTCGAGATCGACCCGGCATCCGCGGACGCCAACCACCTCCTGGGCGAAGCCTATCTCCAAAACAAGAAAGGGTCGCTCGCGGTCGGCTATCTTAATAAGGCTATTGAGATCGCACCGGTTGAGAAGGCGGAGATTCACTTGCGGTTAGCTACGCTTTATAATGCGGCGGGATTGAAAGACCGAGCCGCACTTGAATACAAGGCTTTTCTAGGCAAGGTGAAGGAGCATCCGGACCGGGCAAAGTTTGAGCAGTACGTTAAGGAAAACCTTCCGAAGACCTAAAAAAAGGGCAGGAGCAATTCGCTCCTGCCCTTTAACATTCATCAACTAATCCTTAGAAGGAATAGCGAATTCCAAACTGCATTCTTCGGGCTGCCCCTTGAATGTCAGTCATGATCTTGCCGAAGTTTGCTCCGGGCGATCTGAGATTCGGATCCTGGGGCAAACCATAGCTAGCTCGGGTGATGTTGTTTATCGCGAAGTACTGAACGTTCGTCACGTTGAATACTTCCCATCGAAGCTGGACCTTATGGTTCTCGCTCCACGGCATCGTTACCGATTTCGCAAGACCGAGATCGAGCGTAGAGTATCCAGGACCGGTAAGCGTATTTCTCTCACCCGTCTCGCCCGGCCTCGCGTTGCGCATTGCCCTAAACGCTGCCTGGGGATCCGCAAAGATATTCTGCGTATCGCGAACAACGCCGTAGTCGATCGGCCCTGTGCGGAAACCATTCGACTGAGCATTCCAGTTGGTTGCCCACTGTGCCTGGTCGAAAGGCGGTGAGAACGGAGCTCCGGTGTTCCAACGGAAGATACCGTTCAGTGCCCATCCGCCGATGAACGCGTCTGTCAAAGCGTTTGCGCCGCTGAACCAGGTACGTCCCCGTCCGATCGGAACGTCAAACATGAAGTTTGCGTTAACCGAGTGTCGAACATCAAAATCGGATAGGGCGTACTGGTCGCCCGGCCGGAGCGGATTTAGCAAGAACTGACCACCGTATGATCCATCTGTCTGCAGACCTGAAACATCGTCCAGAGACTTGGAAAACGTGTAGTTAATGTCATACCTAAGCACGTTGCCGAGCCGCTGTCTCAGCGAGAACGTTGCACCATGGTAGTTTGATTTTGCAAACGTACCGAAGGCGGAGAACGCAGCATACTGCGGGTGGAAGAACATGTTCGGATGGATACCGATATCGTCGATCAGGGCCTGAACATAGGTCCAGTCGAGGATATCGTAGCCATCTCGAGCAACAAGGTAAAAGACCTCCTGCGTCGAGTTGAATCCTGGCTCGCCTGAGTAGTATCCACCGATCCCCGGGAACAAATTCTCGAAGTATGCGATCGGAGCCATGTTAAACGGATCTGCGTTAGCCGCCCGGCGGTCATGCAGCATACCGGAAGCGGTATACCAATCCAATCCAGATACCGGATCACGCAAGTTGTTCAACGCCATCACGTCGCGCGAACCAAACAGGTCACGTGCCGCTCGACCTATGTACGACGCCTCGAAGTACATTCCCTTGGGCAGTTGTCGACCCCAGGATACGTTCCACGTGTAGTGTGTCGGAGCCTTGATGGTCGAATCGAGCGAAGTCTCAATTCGCTGCTGCTCGTCGGCAGGCGTATCAAAACGCTGTACCGGCGGCTCGAGGAAAGGAAATGCCCGAATGTTTTGATCGAAACTCGTGAACCGCGGAGCACAAGTACCCGGGGTTCCGCACCCAGTGATATCGTACGTGTTAGCCCCGATCGAGGATTCGGAAGTGAATCCGATCGTCGAGAGTCCATCGAAACTTACAGCAAGCTGACCGCCGAAGTAGTCGTTTGTAATTCCGAATCCGCCGCGAATGACGGACTCGTTGTTCTTCCCGAACAAGGCACCGAGAAATCCACTCTCGAATTTCGGCGACCAAGCCGCCGCTATACGCGGCTGCCAGTTGTTCTTGTCCATCTCGTAAAAGCCCGGGCCATTGTTGGCCGGCCCGCCGGGAACAAACTGGATCAGGTCATTGAGCGGTACGCCGTTTTCAGCAGATTTCTTACGGCGTTCGAAGTAATCGCCAAGCGGTTCGCTTGGTACAACCTGGAAGCCGTTCTGCTCGTAAACCGGAACGCTAAGGCCGTAGCGGAGTCCTAAGGTAAGCGTAAGCTGTGAGTTAATTTTCCACACGTCCTGAACGTAGGAATCATACTCTTCCGTCGCGAAGCTCCTGACCGAGGGGGAACCTGCGGGAAGAATGGTGCCGTCACGATCGAAGGTATAAGCGGCACCGTAATCGTTGAGCCGTCCGATCAGTGCGGCCGATACGGCTTGGACAGAAGCGATGTCGCCACCGTCGATCGAATAGCCAGCCGTGTCAAAGGCACCGTCCAGAACCGCTCCTGAGGCGGCATACCAGGACGGATTCGTCACGGCAAAGTCGAAAGCGCTGGCGAAAGTGCTGCGTTTATTGCGAATGATCCGAACGTTTCCGCCGAACTGCAGCGTGTGATCTCCCTTGACCCAAGTGAAATCGTCGGTGATGTTGTGAACCGGAGTGACTCGATCCAAGGTTCGCGTGTATAGAGCAGGAGCGTAAACAAACCTAAAGAAGATGTTGCTCGCGGACGAGTCGCCCTGTTGGCTAAACGCCTGCCGCGTTAATCCGTACCGGAAGTTGTTGATCTTGTTATTCGATATCGTCCAATTGTGGCCGACTGCAAATCCGGTTGGGTGGCTCCAAAAATTTCCCTGTGGCGTATCACCGAACGCCGGAGCAAGTGTACTGTTGTCCCACTGGTAGTTGCCGCGAAAGAAGACCTGCTGATTCGAAAAAGGATTCCAGTCTAGTCGTGCGATGTGGGTATTTTCCTTATCCGTGGTCGGTGCGTTGAACAAGTACCCGCCCGTATTGAGACCATCTCCAACGATAAGGTTGTTCGATGCATAGCGTGACGTGGCCCCTGCCAACACAGCCACGGCGGCCGGATTAATGCCGACCTCCGGGAACACCGTTGAGTTTAAGGTGCCGATAGGGACGTTACATATCCCGCCCGAACAACCCACAGGTCCCGTACCGTGGAACCGAATCGTTCCCTGGCCAATATGAGCAAGCGGCACAACCCTGTTTACACTCTGTTCTTGGGTTTGATATTGACCTTCGTATGAGTAAAAGAAGAACAGTTTGTCCTTAATGATCGGGCCGCCTATCGCTCCGCCATAGACCTCGCGGTCAAGGCTCGGGCGAGGCTGTCCCGCTAAGTTGTTAAAGAAATTGTTCGCCGATCCGAACGTCGGCCGGTTGAAGTAGAAAACCGCACCGCGCAAACTATTGGTGCCGCTCTTGGTGATGAGCGAGACCTGCGCACCGGAAGACCGGCCCTGGTTGGCATTCGCTCCGACAGTTGTGATGCGAAACTCTTCTACCGACTCCGTCGTCGCACGAAGTGCCGAATCCTGTGAAACGTCCATTCCCCCGGACCGACCGCCGTTCTGCTGGTCGTTGATATCGACACCATCAAGGGTAATATTCGCCTGGTCGCTGCGTCCGCCCGCAACATACCCCTCACGGGTAACACCTGGCTGCAATGCGAGGAGGTCGTTGACTCGTCGAAGATCGGTCGGAAGCTGGGTGATCTGCTCGGAGTTGATATTGTTTCCGATGGCGGCATCCTGCGTATTGACGATCGATTCTATCGACGACGCAGTTACGTTGACAGTCGCTGAAACGTCTCCCGCCTCAAGAGCGCTGTCGAATCGGGCATTGGTGTCAACCGCGAGCACCAATCCGTTGTTAACAAGCTTCTTGAAGCCTGTTGCGGTAACTTCGAGTTGGT
>JBEBGW010000489.1:0-2714 GCA_040081025.1 Pyrinomonadaceae bacterium
TACTGGTTCCCTGCATCAAAGACGGAGCTCCAATCCTCGAGTTTGCGCGAATCGAGAAATCTGTCTGTTTACGCAGGCCAGTGTGTCGCGATGCAGCTCGCAGACGTCAATACGCCGAAGGCTACGGAGTTGATCGGAGATTCGAAATTGCCGATCGCGGTACTTGCGGAGTCTGACGGCACGTCGATCAAAAAGCTTGAGAACACTGCGGGCAAACTGAAGGTAGGCGACGTTGAGAAGCTTGTCGGCGGTGAGATCAGCACCCGCGGCACCGCACTGGACGCTAAGCTCGCGGATGGAAAGGCTAAGGTCACAGCGGGTGATAATGCCGCCGCCATCGCCGTTTACAAAGAGGTAGCGGCCGCGAAGTGCATGTTCCCGAAGAAGGCAAAGGAAGCGAATGCGGCACTTAAGAAGCTTGGGGAACAGAACATTGGTGCAATCCCTGACGCACCGGATCTAAGTCCCGCCGTTACCGCAAAGATCGTGCAGGCCATGCGGGCCGGTCTGATCGCCGAGAACGCCGGCAAATATTTGGTCGCCGAAAAATACTACTCGGCAGCTCACAAAATTGACCCTGCCGACCCGACGCCCCTTCGATATCTCGCTGAGTTGAATCGACATCACATCGGCGACTGGGACAAAGCAAAAGTAGAGTTTCATCAGCTTCTTGATATGCCGAACGCCGATCCGCTTTCGCGAGCCGTCGCTCTTCACGGCCTTGGAAAGATCACCATTCACGAAGGCGAATTCAAGAAGGGCCTCGGGATGATGGAACAGTCGGTCGACGCCTATCCGATAGCTCTTGCATATAGAAACCTGGCAGTCTATTGGGTCTCCGAATACGACCGGGAAAAGGGCAGCTATTACATAGAAAAAGCCCTGGCGATGGATCAGAACGACCCGTATAACGTCGTCTTTGCGGCGGTCTTTATGGCAGGAAGCGGTAAGAAGGCTGAGGCCCTGGCGATAGCAAAACAACACATCAACCTGATGCCCGCGTCCTACAACCTTGCTGCCATTTTTGCTCAGAACGGAGACAAGACGAAGGCTCTCGAACTCTTGAAGCGGCACTTCTATGAATTCGAACGCTTTCACGCCGTACGGGAAAAGGAAATGATGGAAGCTCGCGTGGATGCGGTGTTCGATTCCATCCGCCACGATGCGGATTTCATGGAGTTGACCAAGTTCGCGGACGGTAAACTACCGATGGTGATGTCGCCTCGGCAGGTTGCCGAACCGGCGATGCGGATGAATTTCTAAACATGCGGCCGTCAGGCGATCAGCTGGCGGCCTTTCTTTTATTGGCCAGCTATTTGGCCCACGTATCCCAAACCGCCTTCGCAACCTTTGCGATCACCGCCTCGCGGGTTTTCTCATCAGCCGAAGAATCGCCGACAAAAACCGCGATCGCAACGTGCTTTCCGTTCGGCAAGGTGATGATCCCAACGTCGTTCGTGGCCGAGGTGATGCCATCGCGGGTGCCGCCGGTTCCGGTTTTGTGTGCGACGGGAGTTCCGGGCGGAAGTAAACCTTTGAGGCGGTTTGGGCCTGTCGGCGTGTCGTACATGTGTTTGAGAAGCCACAGTTCCTTTTGCTCCGCACCGTTTGGAACATTTCCTTTCTGACTCCAAAGCGTCGCTAAAAGTTCGACCGCGGCCTCTGGAGTGGCCCAATTCTCGTACTGCAGCTCCCATTCTTTCCCGAACTCTTTATGAGTCCGCTTCATCTCCATCCCGGAGATTCCTAGTGAAGCGATGAATGACTGAACGGCGGTCGGGCCGCCGGCGATCCGCGTGAGAACATCGCATGCTGTTCCGTCGCTTTCCACGATCGCGAGGCGGATGAGTTCATCGATAGTGGTTTCGCCGCCCTTCGGATTCTTGTCCCTTAGCGGCGATCGCTGATTCGGATTGGCTAGATCTTCGGTCGTAAACTTGACCTTCTGGTCGAGCGTAAACTTCCCTTCGGTGACTTGCTGCATTACCAACATTGCGACCGGGAGCTTCACGACGCTCTGCATCGCGAATCGCTCGTTTCCATTTAATGAAACGGCACGATCCTCTTCCATCAGCAACGCAAAAACGCCGAGCTTACCTTTCGACTCGGTTCCAATTTCCGCGATCTTAGACTGGAGGTTTTCGTCTTCCGGAAAAACGACTTCCGTCGTCGGGTTAACGATCTCGTTGACCGGAACGACGGTCGGAACGGAACTGCACGCCGACAACAGGAAAATGCTGAACAGAAATAGCAAATACTTCATGGAAACTTAATCTCAGATAATTAGCGTGACGCCTTTGATCCCGCGGGCTCTAGAGATCTCGTTCTAGCTTAGCCACGGCCTTTAGGCCGTGGTAGAACCGAACCAAATCTTCCCAGCCCGTTCACGGGCTTACCTATTTTGGAAGGGCGTGAACGCCCTGGAGATCATTTTCGAACCGTGACCACGGCCTAAAGTCCGTGGCAACGCTAAAACAAAACTGCCGGAACCCGTACATTTAGCCGAGGAGCGTTCCATAAATGCCAAGATTTAGCGAGTAAGCCGAATCTCCGGTCGCGACGATCATTTCGCCGTTTCGCGTGAAGCAGAGTCCGACAACGTTTCCGCCTGCGATAAAATGTTCGATCTCACGGGTATCGCCGTCGATCCGGACAACGCCATGGCGGCCTTTGTAGCACGCAGCCACGTATAGATTTCCTTCGCGGTCGAATGC
>JBEBGW010000137.1:0-10143 GCA_040081025.1 Pyrinomonadaceae bacterium
GCCGAAGACCGCCTGCTGCTGGTCGTGAACGCGGGTACGACGGAAAAGGATTGGGAGTGGGTGAAACGGAACGCGGACGCCCCGTCCGCGTGGGGGGCTGGGATGACTAACGCGGACGAAGGCGTCCGCGTTCCTTCAGTAACTCTCCGAAACGCCAGTTCCGAGTATTGCCAGATCGCGATACAGGGGCCGAAGGCTCTCGGCATACTGCAAAAGCTGACCGAGACCGAGCTTGAGCCGATCAAGTATTACCACTTCACGACCGGAAAGGTAGACGGCGTCGAATCGATAATCTCGCGGACCGGTTATACGGGCGAGGACGGATTCGAGGTCTACGCACCTGCCGATAAGGCGGAGCAGCTCTGGAACAAGATGCTCGAAACCGGTGCGTCGGACGGGATTCATCCCTGTGGATTGGCGGCTCGGAACACGCTTAGGCTTGAGTCGGCGATGTCTCTTTACGGCCACGAACTTGACGATAATATCTCCACGCTTGAAGCCAATCTCGGCTGGATAACGAAACTACAAAAGGGAGAATTTGTAGGTCGTGAGCAGATCGCGGCGTTGAAGGAAGCCGGTCTGAAGCGAAAGCTCGTGGGGTTTGAAATGAAAGAGCCGGGAATCGCTCGCGACGGATTCGATGTTTACGTCGGCAACGAGAAGGTCGGCACCGTCACGTCCGGATCGCCAGCACCATTCCTGAAGAAGAACATCGGCCTGGCATTTGTGCCGCCCGAATTGGCAAATGTCGGGCAAGAAATTAGAATTGACGTAAGAGGTAAACGTCTTGCGGCAGAAGTGGTTCCGACGCCGTTCTATAAGAGAGAAAAATAGAAGAGAGCGGACAAGGATGTCCGCGTTCCGCTGAATAAAATGTCAAATATTCCTGAGAATCTACGTTACAGCAAAGACCACGAATGGATCTCCGTCGACGGCGAAGTTGCCGCGATCGGCATCACTGATTACGCCCAGCACTCGCTCGGCGATGTTGTCTACATCGACATGCCGCGAGTCGGCGATAAGTTCGGAGCCCATGAGGCATTCGGCTCAGTTGAATCGGTCAAGGCTGTTTCCGAGGTGTTCACGCCTATCGGCGGCGAGGTAACTGAGGTAAACGATGGACTTAACGACACCCCGGAGAAGGTCAACAGTGACCCCTATGGCGATGCGTGGTTTATCAAGATCAAGATGGACAACCCCCTTGAAGCCGACGGCATGCTGTCGAGTGCAGAGTACGAAGAGTATTTAGAAGCAAGTGCATAAGTCGCGTCAGTCGAGGAAGTCTTGAAAGTCTAGGAAGTTTGGGAACCTCGATCCTGAATGACCGCTACGACTGACTGGACTTCCTAGACTTACTCGACTACCCAGACTTATTTATGCGTTACATTCCTAATTCGCCCGAAGAACGTGCAGAAATGCTCGATTCTATCGGGCTTTCTAATGCGAGCGAGCTGTTTCGCTCGATACCTGCCGACGTCCAGCTCGACCGGCCGCTGAAGATCACCGATCCGCTCGCCGAGCCTGAGGTCATCAGTGCGATGGAAGAAATGGCCGCTCGAAATACGGCAGCGACCAAGCCTTCGTTCCTTGGTGCAGGTGTCTATTCGCACTTCTCGCCGACGATCGTCGATCACCTGATCCAACGTTCCGAGTTCTTCACCTCGTATACGCCGTATCAGCCCGAGATCTCGCAGGGAACGCTGCAATACATCTTCGAATTCCAAACGCTCATCTGCCAGCTTACCGGAATGGAAGTCGCGAATGCGTCGATGTACGACGGATCGACAGCGATGGCTGAAGCGTATCTGATGGCTCAACGCGTGACGCGTCGGAACAAGATCGTCGTAGCCAGGAGCGTGCACCCCGAATATCGCGAGGTTGCGAAGACCTATACGAAACACGGTGACGCGGAGATCGTCGAGGCGTCGTTCGATGAAGCAACGGGACGTTTGAGCGATCTGTCGGCTCTGGATGATAAGACTGCGGCGTTGGTAGTTCAATCGCCGAACTTCTTTGGCTGCGTCGAAGACCTCAAGGCATTGGCCGAAGCTGCTCATGCGGTTGGTGCCTTGTTCGTAGTGGTTGTCACAGAAGGTATTTCGTTCGGCTTGCTGAAGTCGCCGGGTTCGTGCGGTGCGGATATCGTGGTCGGTGAAGGCCAGTCGTTCGGTATCCCGATGAGTTTCGGCGGTCCGCATGTCGGCCTGTTCGCAACCCAAGACAAGTTCGTCCGCCAGATGCCCGGACGCCTGTGCGGCATCGGCTACGACAAGAACGGCAACCGCGGATTTACGCTCACGCTCTCGACCCGCGAACAGCACATCCGCCGCGAGAAAGCGACGTCGAACATCTGCACCAACCAGGGCCTCATCGCTCTGGCCGCTACCATCTATATGGAAACGATGGGCAAAGCCGGCCTGCAGCAAGTTGCAATGCAGAACGCTCAGAAGGCATCTTATGCAAAGCAGCAGATCGCGGCTTTGGACGACTATTCGATACCGTTCTCCGCTCCGACGTTCAATGAGTTTGTAGTTCGTGGTCCGCAGGCGGCAACGGATATTCTGGAGAGCGTCCGGTCGGCTGGGATCATTGGCGGTCTTGCGTTGTCCAAGTACTACTCCGGCCGTGAGAACGAGTTTTTGGTTTGTGTGACGGAAACGTGTTCGAAAGCGAATATAGACGGGCTAGTTTCTTCCCTATAGGTCAGTCCCATGGATATTGATCGACGAAAATTTATTTCCTCCGCTGGCAAGGGCCTTGGCCTGATGGCGATGTCGTCAGCGACGGTCGCTTCGCTGCTGAAGGACGTTCAGGCAGCGGGGAAGTCGGTCGATCATCTTTCGCCGTTTGAGGTCGCGACGGATGAAGATTTCTGGGCGACGATCCAACAGTCGTTTTCGGTAACCCGTGGGATCATCAACCTCAACAACGGCGGTGTCAGTCCAAGCCCGCGTATCGTGACGGAGGCGTTTGTTCGATATACATGGCAGCAGGAAGATGCGACGGCTTATACGATGTGGCAGATCCTGGAGCCGCAGTCGGAGACGGTGCGGACTGGCCTTGCGGAGATCTTCGGATGTGATGCGGAGGAGATCGCGATCACGCGAAACGCGAGTGAGTCGCTTGAGATCCTGCTGATGGGGCTCGATCTGAAATCCGGCGACGAGATACTGACGAGCACGCAAGATTATCCGCGAATGATCACGACGCTTCGGCAACGGGAACTTCGGGAAGGGCTGAAGCTCAAGTTGATCCCTATCCCGATCGCACCTGCGAATGCTGACGATATCGCTGCCGCATACGAAAGGGCGATCACGCCAAAGACGAAGCTCATTCTGGTCTCACATCAGATCAATCTCACGGGCCAAATCAATCCAGTGAAAAAGGTCTGCGAAATGGCGAGGGCTCGCGGCATCGACACGATCGTTGACGGAGCCCACGCGTTCGCTCAGTTCGATTTCAAACGCGACGATCTGCAGTGCGATTACTACGGTACGTCGCTTCACAAATGGCTGTACGCTCCTAAGGGAACCGGGCTGTTGTACGTGAAGAAAGACAAGATCGCGAAGGTCTGGGCGTTGATGGCGAGCGAGGATAAGAACAAGAACGACATTCGCAAGTTCGAGGAGATCGGCACTCATTCGGCGGCTATGCGGCTCGCGATCGGTGAGGCCGTGCTGTTCCATCGAGCAATTGGCGGCAAGCGAAAAGAAGAACGGCTGCGGTATCTTTCGCGATATTGGATGAACAATCTGAAGGCGTTGCCGAAGGTTGGATTCAACACTTCGTTCGATCCGAACCAGTCGTGCGCGATCGCGAATTTCAAGGTCGACGGGATCGATCCGGTGAAGCTGGGCGGATATCTGATGTCGAAGCATAAGATATTCACGACGCCGATCGTGCACGAAGAATTCACCGGAATCCGCATCACGCCAAACGTTTACACGACGCTTTGGGAACTCGACCGGTTCTGCAGCGTTGTTGCAGACGTAGCGAGAAAGGGGTTGCCCGCGGCGTAAATGAGCGAGAGTTTTGAAAGGAAGTTCTCGGTGGGCTGGCGAGACGTAGATCCGAACGGACACGTCGCCAACATGGTCTATCTTGAGTACGCGGTCGACACGCGGATCGGGTTCTTTGAGGCATGCGGATTTCCCCCGTCCAACTTCCTCAAGCATGGTTTCGGGCCAGTGATCAAAAGCGACTATACCGAGTATTTCCGCGAGGCCGTGATGCTCGACGAACTGCGGGTCACGATCGAGAACGGTGGGTTCAGCGAGGACGGATCAAGGTTTCGTGTCATTAACAGTATCTATAAAGAGGACGGTGAACTCGCTGCTCGCGTGACCAGCATCGGCGGGTGGTTGAACCTGAAAGAGCGACGATTGATGGCCGCCCCCGACGCGATCAAAGAAGCGTGGTTCAAGTTGCCGCGTACGGAAGATTTTGAAGAGCTACCATCCAGCGTTAAGAAATAGTTTATGTCGATAAAGAAAGTTACACAGCATCCCACGCAGAATGAGGGGTTGATCTTCGAGCGATCGCAGACGGGCCGCATCGGATACCGGCTGCCGAGACTCGATGTGCCGGAAACTGCCGACGTCATCCCTGCCGAACTACGCCGCGACGACGATCTGGCAGGCGTGCCGGAGGTTTCCGAGGTCGACGTCGTCCGACATTTCACGAGGATCTCGACGTGGAACTATTCGATCGATCTCGGCATGTATCCGCTCGGGTCGTGCACGATGAAGTACAACTCGCGGCTGAATGAAAAGACCGCACGCATCCCCGGATTCGCAAATCTCCATCCCCTCGCTCCCGAAGAAGAATCGCAAGGTGCCCTCGAACTGATCTACAAGCTTCAGGAAGACCTCGCCGAGATCACTGGCTTGCCCGGCGTATCGCTCCAGCCGGCCGCCGGAGCGCAGGGTGAGATGACGGGGGTGATGCTGATCCGAGCGTTTCTCGACAAGCGTGATGGTGAGGCATCGAAAAATCGCCGCGTGATGTTGATACCCGAATCCGCACACGGTACGAATCCTGCGTCCGCCGCTCTTGCAGGGTTTACCGTAAAGGCCATCAGAGCGACTCCAGAGGGCGTGACCGATATGGCTCACCTTCGGGAACTGTGCGATCAGGGCGGGGTGGCGGGCGTAATGTTCACTAATCCGAACACCGTGGGTATCTTCGAAAAGGACATCAAGGAGATCTGTGAGATCATCCACGCTGCCGGCGGACTCGTCTATATGGACGGCGCGAATATGAACGCGCTGGTCGGTGTCGCAAGACCCGGCGACATGGGTGTCGACGTGATCCACCTGAATTTGCACAAGACTTTCTCAACTCCGCACGGCGGCGGTGGACCGGGATGCGGACCTTGCTGCTGTACTGCCGAACTCGCTGAATTCCTTCCGATTCCGAGAGTCGAAAAGAATGGCGAGACGTACAAACTCAACTACGACAAACCCGAATCTATTGGACGTGTGAAAGCGTTCTTCGGCAACTTTGGGATGATGGTTCGAGCGTTAAGCTATATCTACACGCATGGAGCCGAGGGCCTACGCGAAGCGACTGAAGCCGCAGTCCTCAACGCCCGCTACGTGAGCAAGGAACTCGAAGACACATTCCACAAGCCCTACGAGTCGGACTGTATGCACGAAGCGATCTTCTCGCACAAGAATCAGACCCGTACCGGTGTGCACACGCTCGATATTGCAAAGCGTCTCATCGATTACGGATTCCATCCGCCGACTGTTTATTTCCCGCTAGTCGTAGAAGGAGCAATGTTGATCGAGCCCACAGAATCTGTTGGACGTGCTGACCTGGACGCGTTCATCGATGCGATGAAGGACATCGACCGCGAAGCCCGTGAGAATCCGCAACTCGTGCTCGATGCTCCACATTCGACGCGTATCGGCCGCCTTGACGAAGCGACGGCTGCTCGCAAGCCGATACTTCGATGGAAAAGCGGAATGGACACTCTCGCGAAAAGCGCTTAGCTGATGTCCGGAGTTCTGAGCCTAAACCCGTACTTGCAGTTGCAAACCGTAGGTGACGGTTCGGAAGAGTTCATTCTAAGCGCTCCACAAAAAGGTCGGGGGCTCCAAGCCGTACGAATAGAGAAGGCGTTACGCCCGGAATTATTCGAACTATTTGCCGAACTTTCGTCGACGAGCTTGGATTTCCTCCAGCCTGAATCCGACATTTCTGATTCCGACCGTCGTTTCCTTGCGGAGTCTGGAATTCTGGTCGAGCCAAATGCGGTCCCGAAGCTTCCATCTTTTGCATGCGATCTGTCTGACGTCAATCCGGTTTCTGTCACGGGAGGGCCGCTCCAAGTGAACAGCCACTTTCGTTTTGACCCATTTGATCTTTCGACCTTTACCGCGAAAATTCGAGACGCCCACCTCTCGCCATTTCGTCCGATCGCGTGGACTCGCTCATCGGTCTTCGGGGTGGATATGGGCTACTGGTTAGAACCTTCGGATGCCGCAGTTATCTCTTGCTTTTCACCGGGCGAGGAGGTCGGGCCGGGGCTCGACTCGGAACTTCGAGGCCGGTTGCTGGCGGCCGAGATCTTGGTGGACAACGACCTCACGGAACAGACGAATCAGGATCGCCAACGAAGCTTAGATTCGGCAAGTGATTCCTTTCGATCGAAAGGCTATGGAGTGATCGAATGGCTCCTGCCGACACATCAGATGAAGGCCTATCGACGATTTTATAGGGAATATGTCAGCCAAGGATTTATGCCTTTCGGCGACAACCAAGTCCCTAACCGATACCGGCAGCACAATGAACCTTTAGCCGCATTTCTACACCACAGACTTCAGCCGCTGATGTCGATCATGGCGGGAGAAGAGGTGATCCCGTCGTACGTTTACGCGGCATCCTACAAGGGTGGGGCCGTCCTCGATCCACACGTCGATAGGCCGCAGTGTGAGTACAGCATTTCTTTTCAAGTCGATTATGAGCCGGAAGCCTCGGACCATCTTTCGCCCTGGGCATTGTGTGTTGAACCGCTGGGTGGACGAGAGCGGCACGAGATCAATTGGGGTACGATCCAACCGGAGGCTGCGCAGAAGTTCAATCTCGCGAGTGGCGATGCACTCTTTTATAAGGGGTGCGAGTTGGTTCACTATCGAGACGCTCTGCCGGAAGGGCATCGGTCGACTTCACTGTTTTTTCACTTTGTCTACGCGGATTTCGCCGGTAACCTCGACTAGTTCTTTTAGATCGCCTTGGCAAGTTTCATTCGCACAGTGCTCCTGATCCTTTGGTTTTCGACGATCGTCACCGCGCTATTGCTCTATTTTCTGTGGCCTGAACATTTCGCTCCGCAGAATATTGCAGGTCAGATAAATTCTTATCAGTCCGCTGCCTTACTCATATTTGGACTGCTCTCGGTAGCACGAGGACTCACACTTCTTCCGAGCACTCCGCTGGTTCTGGCTGGGACGTTCGCGTTCCCCACAGCGCCGTGGCTTGTTCTATCGATCTCGATATTCGGTATCGTCGCATCCTCGTCGATGATCTACTGGTTCTCCGACGTCCTGGGGATCCGCGAGTTCTTCGAGACGCGAAAGGCAAGTGTAGTCGCGAAGATCCGCAGCCGATTGGAGCACCCGACGGGGCTTGCGTTTGTATTCCTTTGGGCGTTCTTTCCACTGGTGCCGACCGATGCGGTTTGCTACGTGGCGGGATCGAGCCGGATGAACTTCCTGAAATTCATAGTTGCGATCACGGCGGGCGAGTTGATCCTTTGCTCGTTCTACATCTTTTCGGGCAGTTACGTCATCGATCTTTTTAGATAGAATGATCGGCCCATTCGTACACAACATCGATCCCGTCATCGTCTCGATCGGCCAAGTTCATCTCTGGTTCTACGGACTCAGTTTCACCCTTGGATTTCTTAACGCCCATCTGTTCATCCGACGCAACCGCGAGCGGCTGGGTTTGTCGATGGCGGCGGCGTACGACCTTACTCTGCTTCTAGCTGCCGGAGTTTTGATCGGCGGACGGGCATTGGTCGTGCTCAATAACGAGTGGGAGTTTTATCGCGGCCACCTCGAGTTGATCCCGGCGATCTGGGTCGGTGGTTTTGCTTCACACGGATTGATATTTGGCGGAGCCCTCGGAGTCGCGATCTTTTGTCTCATTCACAAAGTTCAGGTTCGCCCTCTCTTAGACGTCCTCGCGATCTCCGCATGCATCATTCTCGGATTCGGGCGGATCGGAAACTTCATCGACGGGCAGATCTTCGGCAGCGTTACCGATATGCCTTGGGGCGTGAAGTTTCCGGATGTCGAGGGATTCCGGCATCCCGTTGTTCTCTACGATGGGCTGAAGAATTTCCTGCTGGTTCCGATCTTGCTATGGATGAGAAGCCGCGGCGTTCCCGCCGGTCGTGTGGCCGTGTGGTTCATGATCCTGTACGCCGGATTGCGGATCCCGATCGATCTGCTTCGCGAATATCCGACGACCCGCTGGGGATTGCCAAACGGGCAGACGCTGAATATTCTGATGCTCATTGTCGGGCTGGTCGTGCTCGCGATCAACATTTATCGAAACCGAAAAGGTCCGATCGTACGCGAACCGATCGCTGAACATTCAAACCGCAGCGGGACGCCTTGGCGTATCGCAGTGTTCGGCGCTATTTGTCTCGCGGTTCTGGTGATCCCGAGCGACGCGACGCGCGATGTGCCGGCAACGTATGGGTCACGTCACCCCGGTCTTGAACATTCTCGGATATATCCAAACATCGCATCCGATCTGGTTGAGGCTGAGGACGAGAAGGAACGGCGAAAGTGATGGCCTAGGTCTTTTTCTTTTTTGGCTCTTCCGCGGGAACCTGTGTTGCAGCTTCGATGATCTGATCGCAGAATTCGATCGACTGCATCAGAAGCCCGCGGTCGGTATTGGATGGTGACTTCGCGAGTTCTGATTGGAAGATCGGCTTATAACGAGTTGCTGCAGCAGCGAGGTTTCGAACCGCTTTGGGGAAGAGTTTTCCGCCTACTTCGTTTCCTTCGATCGCGGTGCTCGTGCGTGATGCAATATCGTCGATATCGTCGACTGACTTTTGCAGCAAGCGCTTGATGTCTGAGAGCAACTCGCTGCGCGATCCTGCCGGTTCCGGCCCCCAGAGTTCGCTGTTCTTTTTCGGAGGTGTCCACGTATTGCCGGCAATATTCGCAGCAGCCAGGCGTCGGTCGATGAATTTAGTCAGGACCTCGATGCGCAGGTCGATCTCCTGTGCTTCGCGGATCAACTCACCTTCGTGCTCGGTGACGAAATCGCGACGTTGTCCGGTGGCTGAGGAAACTAGGACTGCGAATGCAAAAAGGGTGAGTACGGTAAATCTCGAAAGGTACTTCATCTAAGTCGTGGGCCGGTTAGGTACTACTGAATTGCCGAATAACGGCTCGATAGCTTTACTCCGTGCGTCCCGCAGATATTTGAGAAGCACGCGAACGTAGTGATCGTACTCCTGCGGAGCCTCACGCCTGATCAGCGCCAGCCGCGGAGCAAATCCGCGAAGCGTCATTTCAAACCGCTTCAGATTATCAAGCGTCTTGTCCCTCTTTGGTGCCATCTCGAGAAACGCAAGCGTGTCATCCATTAGAGCGTGAAATCCGCCAAGTTCGTTGTACATCGCCGTGAATTCGCTTTTTGCATTCAGCTCCTCGGCTCTGCTCAGGCGTGTACTCATTAAGGCGAGTGCGAGCTTCGTGCGCTCCTTGAGGCCCTGCTGGCTATCAAGCTGCGTGCGTTCAGCGTTGTTCATCGCCCTGACGGGCGGCGGAGCTGCGTCCGGATCGAAATCGTCTTCTGGGTCCTGAGTCGGCGGCTGAGCGATGGCGGCGGACGCAAGGCAGACGAGGAACGCGAAAAGGATCAGATATTGGCTTAGCAATCTACCTTCGGATTTTTCTCTTCGCATCACGGTCATTGATAGGTCTAGGCGCCTTTTCTATTCTTTCGCTCTTTCGCTAGTTTTTGCACCGCCGGCATCCTCAAATTCACCTTTTCAATATCGAGCTTGTCTTTCTCGGCATCGGCGACACGCAAGAACTGCTGATAGGTTGCCAACGCATCCAGGTATTCGCCAAGCTGATCGTGAACGATACCGAGAAAGTAGAAAGC
>JBEBGW010000490.1:0-2698 GCA_040081025.1 Pyrinomonadaceae bacterium
GCTGAGAAGATCGGTGATCTCCCTATCTACTTTGGTAGTCCCCGAAGCCGTCGCCTTAACCTTCTCGACCGATCCGAAAGCAAGCGTGTTCGCGTCGACGGCATATGCAGCCATCTCCTTCGAAAACGCTTTCAGCGCCTTTGTGACCATTCCGGCAGTCTGTGACATTCCCTGCGGCGCATTCTGGGCCGCAACTTCGCGTGCCTCAAAGATAAAGATCGTCTTCTCGCCGACCTTCTCTTCTCGATACTTTCCCTTAGCAGCAAGCTTCGCGGCAGCAAGCACTGCGCCCGAGCTTACTTGTCCTCGGGCGATCAGAACGCTGTCGAGGTCGTACTCTTTGTCCTTGATCTTCTTCGCGGAGACGCCGGCGGCAAGAGTTTCGAACTGACGCACATCGATGCCCGTTTTCGTCTTCGCCTCGTCTATCGCCTTCTTCACCTCGGCCAACATCGCCTGATTGCCCGAAAGCATCTGCGGCAACGCCGAACCAAGAAAAGTCTTGATGTCAAAAACGACAACGCCATCCGAAGCCGGCAACATCGCCACGATCGCCGCTGAATTCGCGGCTTTCTTGGTCTTGGTGTCAGCCAACGCCGATCCCGCGGTGTTTAGTACAAGTACGGAGAGCGTGAAAATTGCGAACAGCTTACTTTTCATCAATATAAACCTCGAAAAAACGGTATAGCTCCGGTCAAGAATATCAGATGTTCCAAGACTGCTAAATAGTTGGCTTTTAGAAGTATTAGCCACGAATTAACACGAATTGGCACGAATCCGATCGGACGGTAGAAAGGGACCGGTCTGTCCAAACAAGTCTCGAAGGCATCCGAGAACAAAATTAGTGTAATTCGTGAAATTCGTGGCTAATTTCCCTTCTTTACTACCTCAAACTCAAACTGCAGTTCTTTCCCTCTAAAGATGTAGCTCAGATACTGCTCCCAGAATTTCCGCAGGAACCGCATCGAAGGCGCTTTCTGATCGAGATTTACCAGCAACTCGATCCCCAACGCCTTCCACAACGACAGCAGCGAGACATAAGTTCGCAAAGGCTTTAGCTGAATGTCGGTATAGAAATCAAACACCTCTCGCCCAGCGATGAACGTGTTGAATGTATAGCTATTTATATGATTCCGGTGCGTCGGGTCGTTCGCCCAGTCAGGGTTCGTGTAGTGGGGCGTTAGCAGCTTTATCTTACCGCCAGGCTTCGCGATCCGGTGCAGCTCACCAACAAACGCCATCACGTCCGGCACGTGCTCGACGACATGATTCGAAACGATCAGGTCGAACTCGTTGTCAGGAAACGGATACGGAATTTCACCCAGATCGTGAATTACGTCCGCCCCCGTCCGCGGATTATTGTCCAAGCCGATCGCACCTTCGTACTTATTGGTACCGCAGCCGACGTCGAGAATTTTCATCGGAAATGAAGGTAACACGTACGCGGGCGGAAACGCGACCGTCAGGGAGCGCGGCGATCGGGCTCTAGGTCTCTGGGGCCGTCAGCCGCGCGATCGCCACGCTCGTTCACACTCGCGTTTCTGCCCGATGCCTTCTTCTCACTTAGATAGAAGTGCCATAGAAGTCTGGCTGCGACCGACCGGTACGGTTTCCAGCGCTCGGCGATCACAAGGAACTCGTCCGACGAAGGTCTCGGCTCGCCGCTCACGCGGTGCCAGGCAGAATGCAGAGCGATGTCGCCCTTCGGCATCACGTCCGGGCGAAGTAAGGCCATCAGCAGGTAAATATCGCTCGTCCACTCGCCGATGCCTTTCAATTTGATGAGTTCTGCCTTGACTTCCGCATCCGGAAGAAGATGCATGCGATCAAGGTCTATACGCTCTTCAAGGACCGCCTCCGAGAGATGTCGTGTATATGCCGTCTTCTGCCGACTAAATCCGACCGTCCTGAGTTCGGCATCGCTCAACGACAACACTCCGTCCGGCGTCACATCCCCAAGATACGCGGCGAGCTTATCGAAACACGCCTTTGCCGACGCAAGTGATACTTGCTGTTCGAGAATTATCTGCACCAAGGTCGCAAATCCAGGTTCACGGTTCCAAAGCGGCGGCACTCCGTAGGTTTCGTGGACAACTCGAAGGTGCGGATCGGCAGCAAGCTCTCGGCACGCAGCCACAAGCGATCTCTGATTCAGCGGTCTGGTTTTCACGAACCGTAGTCTAGCGATTCAGGCGAGCAAAGAAAAAGGCGGGCACGAAAGCCCGCCTCTTCTCAAGATCGACTTTGTTCGATCTACTGAACTTCAACCCAATCGCCCGTGTGTATCTCTTGAGCGTTGCGAACGATCATCGCCGTTGCAACACGCTCTTTGACGTTGAGAACGACAAGCTCGCCGACGACCTTTCGGATATCCGGGCGTCCTTCCTTTGCCTTCTTCGTCGTTACCACCCCGCCGCGTGCATTATCTCCCGACTTGCGCGCGGTCTGATTCGAAAACTCACCGCCTCGGTATTCGAGGCTTCCGTAATCGCTCACCCGAGCTTCGACCGATTCGCTCGTCGTGTTGCCCCGCAAATTTCCTTTACCAAGGGGACGAAACACGGTCATATAGTCACCGATGCGGATATTGTCTTCCGCCACGTCCATGCGGATCAACTCCATGACCTTCTGCGTCGTCTCGCGCGAGAGCGACGGCGTGGTGATGCGCATCGCGTCGCGGTTCGCCAGCAAGTCCTTC
>JBEBGW010000138.1:0-10135 GCA_040081025.1 Pyrinomonadaceae bacterium
CCGTAAAGCGCCGCCAAGGCGAACGGGTATTTACAAAGGAAAAATAACGTCAGTATCACCTGCGCCTACGGGGTGGGGCTTTTGATCACGACCATGACAACACCAAACAAAAGACTTCTCGGCATCATCATCGCGGTAGGCGTGCTGCTGCTCATCCCGTTCGTCGCGACGAAGCTCGGCACCGGCGCCAACTGGTCCGCGTTCGACTTCATCGCCGCTGGCGTATTGCTGCTCGGCACCGGACTCGCGATCGAGGTCGCGCTTCGGCTGATCACGAAATGGGAATATCGCATTGCAGCGTGCGCCGGCATTCTAGCCATACTCGCGCTTCTTTGGATCGAGATCGCGGTCGGGCTCTTCGGGTCGCCGATCGCCGGAAGCTAGTGTCAGAACCGCCTGCGTGAGCGGGCGGCCAAGTCAGAACCGCGAGCGGTAGCTACCGGATTCCGAGGTAATCATATGCAGCTAAGTTCAGCATTCTTTAAGACGATAAAGTTCCTGGCGATCGCTCTCGCAGCGTTGATGCTGGCGGGGATCGCAACAGTGATGTTCCTCGCTCGCAATACGAACGAAGACATAACCGGTGTCGTAGCACCGGCATTGCTGATCACGATCCTATCGGGAGCAACCGCCTTCGCCGCGTCGATCCTTCAGAAGCGGGCGAAAGGCAGATTGATATGAAGAAGAATCTGGCAGTAAAACGCGATCAGAACGGCAGCGGCGAGCGGCACGCACTCAGCGTCGAACACGCCGCCGAGAACGTCTCGAACGAGCTCGACAAGGTCATCCACGAACGAATGCGCCTCGGCATTATCAGTGCGCTCGCGGCAAACGAAAAGCTCAGCTTCTCTGACCTCAAATCGCTGCTCAACACGACTGACGGCAACGTCAGCGTCCACGCCCGCAAGCTCGAAGACGCCGGCTACGTCACTATGAAGAAATCCTTCTCCGGCCGCACGCCGCTGACCGAATACAAGATCACGGCAGCCGGGCGCAAGGCTCTCGAGCAATATCTCAACCACATGGAAGCGCTGATCAAAGCGATGAAAGGGACAAAGTGAAAATGTTGAAAAGTGAAAAGTGAGAAAGTGGGGAGCTAAAAATTTCCAGTTTTCAGTTATGAGTTTTCAGTTATTCCGGACACTGTGGATATCCACCTTGTTCTTACTGCGGCTTGCCGCGATGATGAGCGGAAAGGCTAGCCTTTCCGGATATGACCTTGCTTTCGATCAGCGGCTCCGCCGCCGACAGGATTAAATGAGAATTCTCGAGATCATCATTTCATTCGTACTTGGGTCGGTCTTGGGAATGTTCATTATGAACTGGCTTAACACGCCAATTTTTGAGGATCGAATTAACTATCAGGTCGTTCGATTTTCGGAGATCGGCTCGAAAGTTTATCTGTCCTCGAGAGCGTGGGGCATTACGGGCGGGAGTGAGGAGGTCCGAGTATGCGACAAGCCGATCAACTTTCAGGAAGACAAGGCCGAATGCCTTATCTTCCATACGACCGAAGTCTTTTATAAGAGGGATAGGGCCAATCGGCTAATCATCAGAGCGTTTGATGGACAGATCGCGAGGGGAAATCCAGAGCGGCTAGGCGCCATCGAGGTCGTGGTCAATCCCTTCAAGAACGGAAAGGAACGCGACGATCTCATCACCAACTACGAGAAGCAGGGGTACCAAAAGATCACGTTACCGTACTAGTTCGGCCGCCACGTATGCATATCAGAGAAACAATCGCACTGGATGCCATCAAGACCACCTTCCAGGTCTGTTCGCTGTCATTGATGCAGGTGGTCTGCTTCATCCTGATATACGAATCGGCGGTCGAGATCTATATGCGATCGTACGGCGAGATGAACAAGGTCTTTGGATTTGGAATGCAGATCAACTGGTCGATCGGCCTTCTGATGATCCTCGCGGGATTCAATTCGCTCGCCCAACTGTTAGTACAGCGGGCCACGATGAAGGTCGGCATTTTTCTCGGCACTGCTTTCGTCTGGATGATCTTTTGGAGCAACATTGCCGACACGGTTCCTTATCGGTTTCTTCTGATTTCAGGCGCGGGATTCATCAGCTTTTCGGCCGGCGTCTTGCTCTGTATTCGGCAGGAAATCGCCGCTCTGAAAACAATGGAACTAATCGACCTTGGGGGCGTCAAATAACTCACTATGGAAACTCTGCTTCAGATCAACGAAAGTACCCCGGCCCCTAAGCCGAAGTTTCTTCAGCGCCAATTCTCTGCGGTTCCAACGCTTTCGCAGCGCAAGTTCGACTGGTACTTCGGTGTCGGTCTGCCGATCGTTTGCATCGCTGCTGATCCCATCGTGTTTCGGAACTGGGGACCCCGAGGCGACGGAATGCTCAGCGAGTACACGATCTTCTGTTACGCCCTCAGCTCGGTGTCGATCCTATCGATGACCGCGTGGCTATTGTGGGGAAGCAAACTCGGTGAGCTTCGGCCGTATCTCGGCGGACTGTTCCTCGTGGCGTCGGCTATCTCGACTCTCGTCGGTATCGTGATTTTCCCCTTCAGCCTCATCGGATCAATCTTTCTGATAGGCATCCTAGGCTTCACGCCGCTGTTCTCGGGATTCATATTTCTCCGTAATTCTTTCCGCGTATTGGAAAGTTCCGCCAACGATATGCCCCTTGGCTACGTCGTTCGGGCCGCAATGCTCGCGGTTATTTACGCAATTGTTGTTCCTTTTGTATTGAATTTTTGACGATAGCTTGCGACGGATCGGGCCGCATTATAAAGATATGACGACGCGAACTAAAACCGGATTAGAGATCTTAGGCACGGCCGCGGTGATCGGCGTGCTTGGCAACTTGCTTTTGCGCGAGACGCCTTGGGGCTTGAACGCGTTTTTATTTGTGACGGCGTTCGTCACGGGCCTCATCGTGCTGACAAAACGTCACCGGCCCGAGCTGCTCACGAAAACGAACGTCGCACTTTCGGGAGCGATGGTCTTTTTCGCGTCGATGTATCTCATCCGCGACGCCGAAGAGCTGATGGTCTGGGACACGTTTGCGATCATCATCCTGATGGGCGTGATGCTGCTCGGCAATTTCGATCTCAAGGCGCATATCTCGGGAGCGTTTCATTACGTCGCCGGTGTGATGTGGGCGGGAATTACATCCGTCGTCGGGCCGTTCGTGCTGCTCGGTTCCGATATCGATTGGAAGCAGATGCCCGGCAACAAGGTTAGCCAGCACGCCTTCGCCGTCTTTCGTGGACTCGCGATCGCAATGCCGCTGCTGCTCATTTTCGGGGCCCTCTTCATGGCCGCCGACGCCGCATTCGAAGGCCTCGTCAATCGAACGTTCAACTTCAATGCCGACACCGCCGTCAGCCACTTCCTCCTGACCTCGCTCTTCGCCTGGCTGACCGCCGGCTATTTCCGCGGATCCCTAATGCAGCCGTTCGCCGGAGCCACCGAAGCGGTGTCCCAATCAATGCGCGTAACACCACAGGAAGAAACACGACCGTCAGGGAGTGTGTCCGACTCTGCTGAGAAAACGCGTAAATCGTCCGTCGACGTCGATTCACCACAGGCGGAAACCCTACCGGTAGGGAGGGTGTCTGACGTGGCTATCACGACCCCCGAATCAGACACATCCTCCTTCGTAGCAAAGGTCGCCGCCGAACCCGGAGAATCAGGAGCCTCGCTTCCCAACAATGCCTCGATCCTCGAACACATCAATATCTCCGATCCGCCGAACGCCGAAGTCGGAACCGGGAGCGATAGTGACCGGGTAGAGCCCGCTGTCCGGCCATCAGCTTTCGACGGAACTCAGCTAAATTCGCCAAGCAACGAAAAGAAAACCCGCGACTGGCAGAACCTCGACAGCTCGTCACTGCCGTCCGTCTTCACGCTCGGAACGACCGAAACCGTGCTCATCCTCGGACTCGTGAATCTGTTGTTCCTCGCATTCGTCATCGTTCAGGTGCCGTATCTCTTCGGCGGAATGGACCTCGTTCAAAACACACCCGACTTCAAACTCGCCGACTACGCCCGCCGAGGCTTTGGCGAACTCGTCGCCGTCGCGGCCCTCGTCCTTCCGATGCTCTTGCTTTCTCACTGGCTGCTCCGCAAAGACGGCTCCAAGCTCGGCGGTATTTATAAGGTCTTCGCCGGAATCCAGATCGCGCTCCTGTTCGTCATCATGGCATCGGCCGTCCAACGCCTCGTCCTGCTCACCGGTGAACTCGGTTACGGGATGACCACCGTCCGCTTCTATCCGATGGTCTTTATGACCTGGCTCGCGGTCGTATTCGTTTGGTTCACGGTCACGGTCCTCAGAAACAATCGAAACTACTTCGCCTGGGGAGCGCTCTGGTCGGCCGTCGTCATCCTCGGCGCCACCAACCTGATGAACCCCGAAAAGTTCATCGTCGAAACCAACCTCCGTCTAATGCACCAAGGCCGCGAATTCGACGCCGCCTACAACGCATCCTTGAGCGACGACGCCATCCCGACCCTCGTCAACTCCTTCGAACAGCTGAACTCCGACGCCGCCGTCACCGCCCTTCGCCAACTTCAGCAACGGGCCTGCCGAAAGCGCCACGAAGGCGACGGGCGCACCTGGAACCTCTCACGCCAGGAATCGAGCGCGGTCCTGAACGCCACCGGCATCAAACCCGAAGGCTGCTACGATCATCATGGGTTCGATTAGCCGCAAAATTTGCTTCCAAGCCGAAAGACACTCGACGCCAGCCCGAAGTTTCGATGCTGGCGTCTTTTTTCATCATTCGAGATCGAAAAATGCGATGCTGGGTGCTCATTTCTGCTGGCATTGTTTCGGACGAGTTTGGCGAGGTCGGGCTTTCGGAGCGATCGGGCGATATTATCGCTCGTGCTAGACTGGCGAGGTTGGGAAAATTGGTGATGAACGCGGGTCGAGACTACATCCGGGAATATCTGTCGTATTTGCGGGTCGAAAAAGGCCTCGCGGCCAACTCGATCGACGCCTACGAGCGCGATCTTGGAAAGCTCAAAGAATGGTCGGCAAAAAACGGCCTCGATCCGCTCACATTGAAGCGAAACGACCTCCGCGAATGGCTCATTGACCTGTCCGGCACGATGCTGTCGGAGAATTCTAAACGGCGTCTTCTCAGCAGTTTACGCGGATTCTATAAGTTCCTGATGTTCGAGGGGCATTCGACCGAAAACCCGGCTGAGAATCTCGATTCGCCCCAGAAGAGCTTCTATTTGCCGAAGTTTCTCAATCAGGCCGAGATCGAGCAGCTTTTATCTCAGCCCGACACCTCGACCGAGACCGGAGTCCGCGATCGTGCGTTGCTGGAACTGATGTATTCAAGCGGGTTACGGGTTTCAGAGACGGTGAATCTCAAGCTGTCGGACATCGATCTGGACTCGGGAATTCTCACTACAACAGGCAAGGGAAGCAAAACCCGCCGCGTTCCCGTCGGCTCGTCAGCCGTCGAATGGCTTAAAAGCTACCTCGCCCTTCGCCGAAAGCACGAAAATATCGAGGTCTTAAACCTTTTTGTAGAGCTTTCGGGACGACCGCTTAACCGCCAGGTAATACACGGTCTCGTCAAAGAATACGCGGAAAAATGCGGCCTCGAAGGCGTCTCCCCGCATACGCTCAGGCATTCATTCGCCACGCATCTTGTTCAAAACAGGGCAGATATCCGCTCCGTCCAACAAATGCTCGGGCACGCCGATATCTCAACTACCCAGATCTACACCCACATCACCGACTCGCATCTAAAGAAGTCGTACGAGCGATTTCATCCGCGGTCGCGAGGTAATTTGCATGAAGATTAGACCACTGCTAATTCTGGGATTAGTCGTAGCTGCGATTATCGCCCTTTTCGGTATTTATCTAGTGTATTTTGCAGATCCTCTCGTGTCCGACCGGCATCTGGTCGAAGGATTTGAACGAGATCGCGATTCATTGGAAAAGATTAAGGGCATCTTCAACAAAAGTCCCGAAGTAACGCATGTTTGCTGTCTCTCCGAGTGCCGCAATTACACGCTTGAATCGAAGAAGGAATCGACTCAGGAGCTTTGTACGCTGCTGGAAAGTGTGGACTCAACATGGGCCGATCGAATGTTCACGGATGAGGGCGCGATCATCTTCATTAGTATGGATTCGCGTTACCTCGGCGCGAGTGAGGATGGGGGAGGTGTTTCTGCTGAAAAAGGCTATGCTTATTGTATGACCGAACCTACTCCTATACGCGATTCGCTCGATTGGTGGTGGTCTCCTCGCAACGAGGCGTTTAGAAAATTGACAGACAATTGGTACGTCGCATATAGGGTGTCTGAAAGCAAACCCGAATGACACACCGCAAAACCGCTCATTTAGACTTGCATCATTGTCCGTCCTTCGCTAATATTGGAAATTTGCTAATTGGCTCAAGAAGTCAGGTTTAGCATCAATAAAAGAGATGCATGGGTGGTCGAGCGGTCAATGGCAGCGGGCTGTAAACCCGCCGGATTAATTTCCTACGTAGGTTCAAATCCTACCCCATGCACCATAGCGATTTTGGATTGTGGATTTTGGATTTTGGATTTTGAGAAGAATCGAGCAGCCTTGGACGTTCTTTTCCGTCAATCCAAAATCCCAAATCTAAAATCCAAAATCAGATTGCGGGAGTAGCTCAGTTGGTAGAGCGTCAGCCTTCCAAGCTGAATGTCGCGAGTTCGAGCCTCGTCTCCCGCTCCAATATTTTTAGGATCAGCCCGAATAGCTCAGGGGTAGAGCGCATCCTTGGTAAGGATGAGGTCTCGGGTTCAAATCCCGATTTGGGCTCCATAGTTCGAGGACGATAATTAATTACCGGAGTAGGTACTTAGAAGATGAGCAAAGAGAAATTCGACCGTTCGAAGCCGCACGTGAATATCGGGACGATCGGTCACGTGGATCACGGGAAGACGACGCTGACGGCAGCGATCACGAAGGTAATGTCGAAGCATAACGCTAAGATGACGTTTCGTTCGTTTGATTCGATCGATAACGCGCCTGAAGAGAAGGCACGCGGTATTACAATTGCGACGTCGCACGTTGAGTATGAGACGGCTAATCGTCACTACGCACACGTCGATTGCCCGGGCCACGCCGATTATGTCAAGAACATGATCACGGGAGCCGCTCAGATGGACGGAGCGATCCTTGTGGTGGCAGCTACGGACGGCCCGATGCCGCAGACGCGTGAGCACATCCTGCTCGGCCGCCAGGTGGGTATCCCCACGATGGTCGTGTTCATGAACAAAGTGGACATGGTCGACGACGAAGAGCTTATCGAACTTGTGGAGATGGAAGTGAGAGAGCTTCTGTCGAGCTACGAGTTCCCGGGAGACGACATTCCTGTGATCAAGGGATCGGCACTGAAGGCACTCGAAGGCGATGCTGCATGGGAGCCGAAGATCGATGAGCTGATGCAGGCGGTGGATGATTTCATCCCGACGCCGGCACGCGAAATGGACAAGCCGTTCCTGATGCCTGTTGAGGATATCTTCACCATTCAAGGTCGCGGAACGGTCGCAACCGGACGTATCGAACGTGGAAAGATCAACATCAACGAGCCCGTAGAGATCATCGGTATCAAAGATACCCGCAACTCGGTTGTTACCGGCGTCGAGATGTTCAAGAAGCTTCTCGATTCGGGTATGGCAGGCGACAACGTCGGATTGCTGCTCAGAGGGGTTGAGCGTAAGGAGATCGAACGCGGCCAGGTTATCGCCAAGCCGGGCTCGATCACGCCGCACACGAAGTTCAAGGCAGAGGCATACGTGCTTACCAAGGAAGAAGGCGGGCGACACACCCCGTTCTTCACCGGCTATCGCCCGCAGTTCTACTTCAGAACAACGGACGTGACCGGAGTGGCAAATCTGCCGGCCGGAGTCGAGATGGTGATGCCGGGTGACAACATCCAGATGGAGATCACCCTCATCGCCCCGATCGCAATGGAGAAAGGACTCCGCTTCGCCATCCGCGAAGGCGGCCGCACAGTAGGTGCCGGTACCGTGTCCGAGATCGTTGAATAGGAGAGGAACGCTGGTGGAAGCCGGCGTCCCATAAGAGGTAAGAAATGGCTAAGGGAGCTAGAGACAATATCATTCTGCAGTGCACCGAGTGCAAAGAGCGTAATTACGTGACGACAAAGAACAAGAAGGCCACGCCTAACCGCTTGGAGTTCAACAAGTTCTGTCGTCGCTGCCGCTGCCACCGGCTTCACCGCGAGAATAAATAGTTTATTTTAGATCTGTAGTTTAGATCTGAGATCTTTGTAGGGGTATGGTGTCAATGGTTAGCATGGAGGTCTCCAAAACCTTAGGTGCGGGTTCGAGTCCTGCTACCCCTGCCATTGAAGCAAAGGAGAATAGAGTTGTCAGAAGCTGTTGACACAGTTAAGGATAGCAAGAAGAGGCAAGGTGCAGGTGAGTTCGTTCGCGAGGTTCGCGAAGAACTTGGCCGCACCAGCTTTCCGTCGTCCGAAGACGTCCGGAATACCACGATCATCGTTATCATCGCGGTCATCTTCTTTGCGATTTACTTATTTTTGGTTGATCAGGGCTGGACATACGCCCTACAAGGGTTGACATGGGTGGTCAACAAGATCGCCGGTATTTAAGGATATTTGAAAATGAGGCAGTGGTATTTCATCCACACATATTCGGGACACGAGAACAAGGTCGTTGAGAGCCTTAATGCCCGCATTCGCGATATGGAACTCGCTGAGTTGATCACCGAGGTCCTTCTTCCTAAGGAAAAAGTCATCGAGAAACGCGGCAACAAGGAACTTGTCTCAGAACGAATGTTCTATCCGGGATATGTTCTGGTAGAGATCGAGTGTGACGAGAAGGGCAAGATCCCCGATAACGTCTTTCACGCGATCCGTTCCACGCCGAAGGTTACGGGCTTTTTGGGCGGAAAGACGCCGACGCCGCTCACGCAGGCGGAAGTCGACCAGATCGTTCACAACATTGAGGTCGCCACCGAGAAGCCGAAACCGAAGTTTACGTACGAAGTAGGCGAGGTGGTTCGAATCAAGTCGGGGCCATTTGCTTCGTTTACGGGTAAGGTCGAAGAAGTCAACGAGGACAAGAGCACCCTCAAGGTCTCGATCACGATCTTTGGCCGCTCGACGCCGTACGAGCTTGGATTTTTGGAAGTGGAGAAAGTCACTTTCGCAGAAGAAGATTAGTTTAGAGTGCGCAATGTATCGCGCCGAACAATGAGGACATTCCTGAGTAACTCAGGATCGTAAATCGAACATGGCAAAGAAGATAGAAGGTTACATTAAGCTGCAGATACCCGCCGGAAAGGCGAATCCTGCACCGCCGATCGGCCCGGCTTTGGGTCAGCACGGCGTCAACATCATGGAGTTCTGTAAAGCGTTCAACGCCAGAACTCAGAACGACGATCCGGATATGAAGATCCCGGTCGTGATCACGGTTTTTGCGGATCGCTCGTTCACATTTGAAACGAAAACTCCGCCCGCCGGCGACCTGCTTCGCAAAGCAGCCGGCCTTCCGAAGGGCTCAGGAAAGCCCAACAAGGAAAAAGTCGGAACCATTTCGCGGGATAAGATCCGCGAGATCGCCGAAAAGAAGATGCCCGATCTCAACACCACGAACATCGAGGCCGCAATGCGGACCATCGAGGGAACGGCGAAGAGCATGGGTTTGGTTGTAGAAGGATAAGGTTGACAGGGTTCGCCCTGTCGGCACTCATTAGGGAGGGAACGAAACGTTCCCGCTATTACCTGGAGGTAAAATGAAACGAGGTAAGAAATACCTTGCCGCTCTCGAGAAGATCGAGTTTGGCAAGAAATACACGCTTGATGAAGCGATCTCGACATTGAAAGAGGTCGCCTTCGCAAAGTTCGACGAGACCGTCGAACTCACGATGTGGCTCGGTGTTGATCCGCGTAAAGCAGACCAGCTCGTCCGCGGCACCATCGTCCTTCCCCACGGCCTTGGCGGAGCAGCCAAGAAGGTCGTCGTTATCGCCCAGGGCGACAAGATCATCATCGCGGATCTGGAAGGCGCACTAGGACTGGCAGAAGGGCCTGATGTGGACCTACGCCCACCATCCGCGCGTGCCGGTGAAGGTCCGCGAGGCATTTCAAAAGCTCGGTCTTGCGAAGGAC
>JBEBGW010000139.1:0-10098 GCA_040081025.1 Pyrinomonadaceae bacterium
GTCTAGTACTATTTCATTAATTGAATCCAAAGTTTTAGTTCCAGTTTCCAGTTGTCAGTTTCGAGTTTCCAGTCAGACGGTACCCGGCCTTGATGACGTTCGACACGAGGTTTCCGCCGAACTCATAAGCGACCTGCCGATAGTCGGTCGAATCAAGGATCAGTAGATCCGCATCTTTCCCTGCCTCTATCGAACCGCGGGTATCTCCGAGGCCGGCAGCAAATGCGGCATTCACCGTGGCGGCATTAAATCCTTCGGACGGGAGCAACTTCTGGTACCTACATGCGATCGTCATCGCCATCGGCATCGACGGACACGGCGCCGAACCGGGATTATAATCAGTTGAAAGCGCTATCGCGCAACCTGCGTCGATCATCTTTCGGGCGTTCGCGAATTCGGTCTTTCCGGCACTGAAATTCTCCGTGGGGATCACGACACCCACTGTATCGCTCTTCGATAGGTTTGCGACCTCTTCATCCAAGATCACATCGAGATGATCTATCGAAACGGCATGGGCTGCGATCGAGAATGTCGAACCGCCGAGATTCGTGAACTGATCAACATGAGCCTTTAACCTGAATCCAAGCGATGCAGCCGTTTCGAGAACTCGCCGCAATTGTTCGAGATCGAACGCGTTCTTCTCGCAGAACACGTCGGTAAAGAATGGGACATCGTTCGAAGAAAAATGCGACGCTTCGTACCATTCCCAGGCTCGCGGAAGCATCTCGTCACAGATCAGGTTTACGTATCCGTCGGTGTCGCCCTTAAACTCGGGCGGAACCGCGTGTGCTGCGAGGAATGTCGGCACGACGTCGATCGCGTGGGTCTTGTCGAGTTCCTCGATCACTCGCAGCATTTTCAACTCAGTTTCAGTGTCGAGTCCATAACCGGTCTTGATCTCTGCGGTGGTCGTTCCGCACGCAAGCATCTTGTCGAGCCGTTTTCGACTCCCATCGACGAGCTGATCGAAAGATGCTTCACGAGTCTTTCGAACGGTCGAGACTATGCCGCCGCCGTTTGCCAGGATCTCCAGGTAATCCGCACCTTTGATCTTGAGCTCGAATTCGTCGAGGCGATCGCCGGCAAATACGATATGCGTATGCGGATCGACGAACCCGGGACAAACAACTTTTCCGGCGGCATCAATGACCTCGTCGCTAAAAAACTCCGCCAGAATTTCCTCGTGTGGTCCGACGCTGACAAACTTCCCCTCCGCTATCGCCACTGCCCCATTCTCAATTATCACCACCTCGCGCATCTCCACACCGCGTTTCGGCTTTCCGCCCGACGCGCAGGTCACCAACTGCCCGATATTCGAGATCAGAAGATCGCAATGCATAGCCTAGATGCCGACCTTTGCGATCTTCTTATGAGTTCCGTTTACTTCCATGAGCGCGGCCGAGCCGTACCACTTGATGAACTCGACCTTGAAGTACCCTTCTTTGATCGATGGGTCGGTTTCGGTCAGCTTTTGAGCCTCTTCGATCGTTTTGACGTCGAAAAGATAGATCCCGCGAAAATCACCGCCTTCGCTGAACGGCCCAGCCAGGATGAGTTTTCCTTCAGTGGCAAGACGATTGATCATGCCGAAATGACCTTTCATCAACTCGGAGCGCTTGTTCGGGTCGTCGACCTTCAGCGGCCCGGTCTTGAGGAAGCACATCACGTACATCTTCATCCCGCGCTCGTCGGCCCCGAGCTTAGCCGCGAGAGCAGCGTCGTAATTCGGATTCGAGGCGGGCGCCTGCGTGGTCTGGGAATAAGAAGTCGCGGAAACCAGCACAACAATAAGTGCTAACTGCAGGATGGAATAGGTATTTTTCATATGTTCTCTTCACTCGCCGGTGGCGATGTGCCCTGGATAAGATTCTTATACTTGTTATAGAGGAATGAAACCGCCAGCAAGGTTATTCCGAGTGTAACGAAAAGAATTGTCTTAGGGATAGTATCGAGGTCGGCGATATCGTAGACAAAAAGTTTCACGAGCGTTACGCCCAACAGCACGAATGCGGAGATTCGCAGGTGCTTTTTAGCCTTCGCAATGCCGAATATCACCAGTATCAACGCGTAAACGCCCCAGAGAATGCTCAACCCCAACTTGGTCGCGTCCGGGATCGACATCTGCCCCATCAGGTTCACCAGCTCGCAACTTGCGAGGATGAAAACGGATCCATAGGCAACCGCTTCGAACGAAATGTCACGAACCTCGGGAGAGAAAATGTCCGTCAGTTCGTCATCTTGCGATGTGCGATATAGAACGAACAAGAGAGTTGTGGCAGCCAGATAACCGACGTAACGGATGCCGATCGCGACCCACCCGACACCGTCGCCCGGTTCGGACGCCGAAGAGAAATAGTTTGTCCGAAGGTCGCTGAACACGAGCATTCCGAAGGTGCATAAAACAAATAGGACGATCATGCTAAGTGCGACGCAAACAAATGCAACCGATCTCGAACGGCCCTTGATCATATTGATCGCGCCCATTGCTGTAACAAATGCCATTGTATAGATCAACTGCCAACCGGCATTCAGCATTGCGAGTCCATGGACCGACAGGCTAACGTCGCCGACCGCGGCGGAGTTTAGATCGCCGAACCGCAAATGATGCGAATTGTCGATCTCGATCCGCAGGGCATTGAACAAGACGAATATGGCGGCGGCTCCGACAGTCCAGCCGATAGGTGCCCGGAGATCTGCGTCAAGAACTGGATCGTGGCTTTCCTCTCGATTGACGTACCAAATAAACGCGAAGGCGATCACAAAGACTGCGGCGGTAACCATGTCGCCGTTAACGAGCGGAAGCCGGTTGAACTCGCTTGGGTAATTGGTTCGTTCGCCGTACGCGGAGACCCAATCCATGAACATACTGGCCGAAGCGAGTGCCATGATGGGATAGGCGATATACTCGAACAACTCCACCCTGTTCATACGCCCATACCAAAATAGCAATGCGGCTTCGCACGTCCACACGAGCGTGACGAAGTTGCCGTCAAGCTGAACCGGAACCGCAATGGTCGCAAATGTCAGTATGAGTATCGTGAGCACCTGAACGACGTCCACCGCATCATTCTTATAGCGATTCACGGCATGAGCTACACCTAGGTGAAGGCCGGAATGAGCCGCAGTGAAAAGACCGAGAAAGCCGCTTGTCGATGCGTTCGCATCGAGAACCGAGTAGCCGAATCCGTAGAAGATGAATGCGTTGGAGTGGACCGCGCCAGTACTTTCAATAAAACCGAAGGTTCCCGAAACAAGCCTGTGAAAAAGAGTCGTGAAGTAGAAGACCGAGAAGAATGCCGCCGAGGCAGCTACTGCAAGCGTGAAGTATTCCGCCGCGTTGTATTTATCCGCATACCATACGCCAAACGTCAGCCACACCAGCGGGAAGGCCAGATACAGGAAGTACTGTTTGTAGTGTCGAAAAGTAACAAATAGAACGGCGGTTGTGGCAACGGCCAGGAACACGAAAAATACCCATGTGTGAACTTCGCCGGAAACCGTGTTGCCGATCCCAAAACAGAGAAGGTAAAAGACCAATCCGTTGAACAGAGCCGAGATCAGATTCGCGTTTTTGTCGACGTCCTCATGAAAGACCCTCTGAGCGATCTGCGTCGCGAGGAATGATGCGAAGAAAATGGCGACAAACGCAAGGGCGAGATAAAGATGGGAACCCTCGTCATATTTAGAAACGAACCATCCGTAAAAGATCGCCCACGTAAATACGAAAGCCGTGTAAAGGATCGGAGTCCAGTTCTTCTTGATCGAAATAGCGAGGATGCCTAAATTAACTATCGCCATGTACGAGAAGAGAGCGAGATAGTTACCGGAATCGCTGCTGAGAAGAAAAGGGACGGCGTATGCGCCGACCAGACCGATATGGGCGATGACTTGACGGTCATAGGCGAACGCGGCTCCCACCGTGAAAGCCGTGAACATTACCATCAAGGCAAACGCAGAAAGCTGCGGAATAAGTTCATAAGCCGAATAAGCGAAGAATGTAATGAAATACATGATCGCCATCCCGCCGCTGATGAGAACCGCGCTGAAGTTGAGGTACTTGGGCTTCAGCTTGATCGCCAACCCGACGAGCCCAAACCCAAATGCATAGCCGATGATTATGCGTGTCAGCGGACTAATAAGGTTGTTGTCGATCGCATACTTCGCTCCGATCCCGACACCTAGGACAAGCACGATAATTCCGATCTTGCTTATCAAATTCTCACCGATGAACTTTTCGACGTCGGCCCTCGCCGATTCGACGTACGCGTTGAACGTCTGTCCGAATCGGCCCGGCTCCCGCTCGCTTTGACTTGAGTAAGTGTGGCCAAAAGTCGGCGATGGTATGTTTACTGATTGGCGCGGCGGTTGAGGGGTGGGTCTCGGCTGTGTCGGGGACGGTGCTTCTGTGGGTGGCTCAGGTTCCGGGCTGGCATAAGGTTGGTCGGGTGGAACAGTCGCACGATCGGCTCGAATTTCTGCCTCCGGGTTTTGGAGCCGTATCAGTTCCACTCGGATCGCCGAGACCTCTTTCTGAAAGTCGATCTGAGTCCGCACCAACGAATCCAGACGATGCTCGAGTCGTGATATTTCTTCGTCCGGCAGTGGCATAGCTAAGTGGGCTGGTTGGACTAGTTCCGAGACGCACGGGTTTCGATCAGATCGAATTGCGGATATTATATTGCATTCACCAAACTTAACAACCTATGAAGCGCATCATAAAGGCTCCAACGGGAAGCGAACTGACTTGTAAAAATTGGCTCATCGAGGCCGCGTATCGGATGATCCAGAACAATCTGGACGCGGAAGTGGCGTTCGATCCGGATAACCTGATCGTTTACGGCGGGCGTGGGAAGGCTGCAAGGAACTGGGACTCGTACGACGCGATCCTTCGTTCTTTGCGCGAGTTGAACGAGGACGAAACGCTGTTGATACAGTCGGGAAAGCCAGTGGGCGTTTTCAAGTCCCACACTGACGCTCCGCGCGTTCTGCTTGCGAACTCAAACATAGTACCGCATTGGGCGACCCAGGAGCAGTTCGATAAGTACGAACGTGATGGGCTGATGATGTATGGGCAGATGACTGCCGGTTCGTGGATCTACATCGGGACTCAAGGGATCCTTCAAGGGACGTACGAGACTTTCGGCTCCCTCGCCCGACAGCATGGCTGGGAATCACTCGCAGGTAAACTCGTATTAACCGCGGGACTCGGTGAAATGGGTGGCGCTCAGGCTCAGGCGATCACGTTCAATGGCGGCGTCGGACTATTGGTCGAGGTCGATCCGTGGAGAATCGAGCGGCGCCTGCAGCTCAAGCAAGTTGATGTTGGGACAGAAAGCATCGACGAGGCTCTGCATTGGGCAAAGCTTGCCGTGGATTCGCGTGAGGCGAAGTCGATCGCGCTGCTTGGCAATGCCGCGGACGTACATTGGGACTTGATCAAACGAGGTGTGATTCCCGATGTCGTTACCGATCAAACTTCAGCGCACGACGTCCTGTACGGCTATATTCCGTCAGGACTCTCCGTAGAATCGGCAGCTGAGCTTCGGGAGGCAAACCCGGCCGAATACGAACGCGAGGCGATGGCGTCGATGGCGAAGCATGTCGAGGCGATGCTGGAATTCAAACGCTTCGGCTCGATCGTATTCGATTATGGAAACAACCTTCGGCAACGAGCGCTCGATCACGGTGTACTGAACGCGTTCGACTATCCGGGCTTCGTTCCCGCCTATATTCGTCCGCTGTTCTGCGAAGGAATGGGTCCGTTCCGCTGGGTGGCCCTCTCCGGCGACAAGGAGGACATCTATAAGACCGATGAGGCGATCATGAATCTCTTCCCCGAGAACGATCACCTATCTCGCTGGCTGACAATGGCGCAGGAACAGGTTGCATTTCAAGGCTTGCCGGCTCGCATATGCTGGCTCGGATACGGTGATCGTGCAAAGGCGGGGCTAAAGCTTAATGAAATGGTCGCGAGTGGTGAACTCAGTGCTCCGATCGTCATTGGCCGCGACCACCTCGACTGCGGAAGCGTCGCCTCGCCCAACCGTGAAACGGAGTCGATGAAGGACGGCTCGGACGCGATTGCCGATTGGGTTTATCTCAACGCGATGATCAACGTGGCAGGCGGTGCAACGTGGGTCTCGCTGCACCACGGTGGGGGAGTCGGCATCGGCTATTCGCTCCATGCGGGTCAGGTTATCGTCGCCGACGGCACACCCGAAGCCGCCAAGCGAATCGAACGCGTTCTTACAACCGATCCCGGGATGGGAGTCATCAGACACGTTGACGCCGGATATCGGGAAGCCGCTGATTTTGCCGACAAGAACGGCATCAGGATACCGATCACGCCAACGCCATAAATAACGTCCAGAAAAAGTACGGAGAATAAGATGAATTTTCGTCAGATCACATTGGTGCTCACAGCACTGTTTATCACGGCCCTCTGTGCGTATTCACAAGCGCCCTCTACAAGGATTGGATTGGTCAATTCGGTGACCTTCACCGACGAGAAGCTTGGCATCACGAAGTACGTGAATGCGAACAAAATACTCACAGGCGAATTCACTGCCGTAGAGAATGAGTTGAAGACGATGAACATACGCCTTCAAACATTGGGCAAGGAGATCGACGCTTTGAACAAAGTCGCAGCAGTGACCGACCCGAAAGTGATACAGGGCAAGTACGATGAAGCGGAGAAGCTTCAGCGGGATATTAAGTTCAAATCAGAAGACGCCAAATCCAGATATGAAAAGCGGCAGCAACAACTATTGGGCCCGGTCGTACAGGCGATAGGCGTGGGTTTGCAGGAATATGCGACGCAAAAGGGATATGCACTGATCTTCGACGTCGCGAAAGACGAGAACGGGCTGCTGATCGCTGTCGGCGACCAGAGTATAGACGTAACGAAGGATTTCATCACGTTTTATAACGCAAAGCCTTAAGTTTTCGGCTTGTTGTCGCTGATAAATTTTTCGTACTTCTTCCGCTCGGCGTGATCGGGTACTTTTTCGAGGAATTTCTGATACTCTTTCACCGCCAGATCTTTAGCACCGGCAAGCTGAAAAAGATGAGCCAGTTGGAGATGGCATTCGGCCTGGCCGATCGGATCAAGGCGGATCGCATGGTTTAGCGCCTGAGCACCGAGTGTTCCCTGCTTTGTTGTAAGGTATGTTTCGCCCAACAGCCGGAATGTTCGAGCATCTTCCGGTTCGAGAGCCGCGGCGTGCTTAAATATTTCGATCGCGGCTTCGGGTTGCTTCTGCGCCACCCGAAGCTTTCCTACGTTGACCCACACGGGCGTGTAATCTTCGCTCAGCGCCAGAGACTGTCGATACGACGTGTCGGCTTCCTGCAGTTGATCGTTTTCAAACTGAAGATTTCCAAGATAGGCCCACGCGATGAAGTCGTTCGCATCGATCTCAACGACGTTTCGCATCTCCGCGATCGCTGCTTTCAAGTTCTTTTCTTTTTCTAGTGCAACCGCTTTCTTATAGTGACCTGTGGTTTTCTCATTCGTCGGGTAGTTGAACTTCGATGAGATCACGCTTGGGGACGTGTGAGCCGGCGGCGAACCGGGAACGGCGACCTGAAAGTCTTCGCGCTTCTGGGATGGGCCAAAGTCGGGGACATCGCGCCTCGCAACTTCGACACCGTTGATATCGATCGTCAGCGTCCCGCCGTTCCCGCTGGTGATCTTGAAGCAGTAACTGCCCGACCTGTCAACTGTCACCCGCGATGGTGACTGCGATCGATTCGCATAGGTAACAGTGACTTTCGGAAACTTTGCGTTTGACTGGTTGCTAAGGATCGCGATCCGCCCATACACGAACGGAGCTGTTAATCGCGGAGCGTCGAGGGTCGCCATATACCCGAACTCTTTACATATCTCATCGACTTGAGCCGAAGCAGAGATCGATACGGCCAGGCAAAACAGAACTATTGCTACGCCTTTAATAAGCATGGCCGCTAATTGGCTTCAGGCGGATTCTCCTTGATATACTTTTCAAACTTTTTGCGGTCCGCATGTTCCGGCTTCTTATCAAGAAACAGTTTGTATTCACGCGAAGCATAGGATTTAGCTCCAGCTCGGTCGTAGAGCGCGGCCATTAACAGGTGTGAAGCCGCCATTCCTACCGGGTCGAGACGAATCGCTTCATTCAATGCTTCGACTCCGAGAGTTCCCTTCTTGGCGAGTAGATAGGCCTCTCCAAGTAGTTGAAAGCCTCGCGGGGATCCCGGTTCGAGTTGCGTAGCCCGTTCAAGAAACGTGATAGCGCCATCGACGTTGTTTTTTGCCAGATAGATCCGGCCGAGGTTCATCATCGCGAAGCTGAAATCCGGTTTGAAACGGATGCTTTCGGTGTAGGCTTTCTCAGCGGCGGCCATGTCGTTCATTTCGAAGTAGATCGAACCAAGCCTTGCCCACGCTACGTAATCTCGCGGGTCGTTGCCAAGCAACTCGCGGAGAAATCCTGTGGCGGTTTTAAATTCTTTCTTTTGTTCGGCCGCGACCGCGTTTTCAAAAAGCGTTGAGTTCGCTGTGTCGCGTTGATATACGAACTTCGCTGATATTGTGCCGGTTTTCTGCTGTGGACCGGCAGCATAAATATCGAAGTCCTGACGATGCTGTCGAAGCTGCGCGGTCGAAGATCCGAGAGACCGACGCTCGACCTCGTTTCCTTCAACGTCGATTACGAGGGTCCCTCCACTGCCGTCAACGCCGCGAAAGCAGTAGTAACCATTTCGATCGAGCGTAAATCGCTGCTCATTTCTATTTCTATCCGTAAGCGTGATTGTGATCTTTGGAAGCTTGTTTCCCTGAAAACCTTGCAAGTTAACTCGCCCGAACACCGCGGGATCGGTGCTCCAGGTGCTTCCCGCGGAATCTCCACAGGCGTCGGTCATTCCCTGACCGGACACACTAGCCGCGAACGCGAGAAAAGCGAACGAAAAAACGAGGGTCGATACGATGGATCTCACTTAGAAGCCTCCGGACGGAAATGGTGAAGGAACGCCCGAAGAATATTGAAAAAGGGCTCTCCGGTCAAGAGAGCCCCCTCGGTTATGCTGCATAAGCGCTGTTAGTATCTGCGAACCTTCCGATACTTCCGCGTTTTCGGATTCAGTTTGTACGTATAGAGGGCTGAGCCGCCTAAACCAGCTCCAGCCCCGATCAGAGCACCTTTTTTGCCCCCGATCAGCCCGCCTATCAAAGCACCTGCACCAGTACCCGCGGCCATGTTGATGCGATTACGGTGACGACGATAGTAGCTTGGTTTGCGAACGCGGACCCAAGTTACGCGACCGTTGCGGTAGACCTTTTTCCGATAGTATGCCGATTGAGCCTCGCTCGATGTCGGTGCGGCGAATATGAACATCGCGGCCAAAAGCGTGGACATTATGAAATAGATCAATGATTTCTTCATGATTGTTCCCCCAATGATTTTTCGGCCAAAACATCGGCCGATGTTTACTGCTTCGAGTATGGAGTTGCAATGCCCGTACCATTGACGATTTTGCAAAGGATTCGCGGAAAAATGGGAGATTTGTACGATTTTAGGTCACCCCTCGGCCGCCCATATGGGCGAATGCTCGCAACGAACTCGTGCAAAGCTGCCGATTTCGCCAATCGAACCAACTCGGATATATTTAGAGAGTCCGAGATCCACAACCAACAAAACATCATGAGCGAGATCTTCAGCCAAACAACGAGGCCGAATCCCGACCTCTTTTTCGCACGCAATGACAAGAACGATCCGCGCCTTGGCGAGATAGTGAGGCGCGAAGAGAGTGACTACGAGGCGGCTGAGATCGTCATTCTTGGATGTCCGCAAGATGAAGGTGTACGGCGGAATAATGGCCGCCCAGGGGCTGAGCATGCACCGTCGGCGATCCGTGAGCAGTTCTATAAGCTGACGCCGTTCAATATTCGCAAAAAGGTATTCGACCTCGGCGACACGAGGATCGGATCGACGCTGGAGGCGACTCACGACACTCATACAGCCGTTGTCCAACAGGTACTTCGAGATGGGAAGCTGCTGATCGTTATCGGCGGAGGAAACGACATCTCCTACCCGGACGGCGTCGCGATGGCTGAGG
>JBEBGW010000140.1:0-10068 GCA_040081025.1 Pyrinomonadaceae bacterium
AATCGCTCCCAAAACTACGTCACTCCACGGGATTAAGAAAGGGGACAAAATCAAGAAAGGGAATTCTCCTTTGAAGAATATCCCCTTTTCCGAGTACCCAATCGTGACACACCTGCCGAACCAGCCGCCGAGTAATAGGCCACTATATGGTGAGTTGAAAATCGCGGACTCCCAGTGCCAAGCGCGTTCCAACCTAACATTTCTAGCACCATACCTTTTCCAGAGGGTTCGCCATCCACTCTGGACGAAGAACAAGTAGCCGATCGCAACGAACATCACCGCCAGAAAGGCGAGCGTGGTGAAGATGCCAATGAGAGGATTCGTTGCCAAGTTTCTATGCGGCGTACTTCCCAATGATTGCTTCAAGCTTCTTCACGGTCTCGGCCGGCCAGTGGTCGGGGGCGGTGAAGATGGCGTTTTTGGTGGCTCCGGCGAACTGGTTCGGCGTTTCCTTGGCCTGGACACGTTTGACCGCGTCTTTCAGGATCAACTGAGCGTTGCGGACGTTCTTGTTGAGATATTCGATGACCATATCGATGGTCACGTCGTCGTGGCCTTCGTGCCAGCAGTCGTAGTCGGTGACGAGTGCGAGCGTGGCGTAGGCGATCTCGGCTTCGCGGGCGAGCTTTGCTTCCTGCAGGTTGGTCATCCCGATGATGTCCATTCCCCACTGGCGATATACGTTTGACTCGGCCTTCGTCGAAAACGCCGGGCCTTCCATACAAAGGTACGTGCCGCCGCGGTGAGTCTTAACACCGACTTCCCTGCACGACGCTTCGAGGATGTCGCCGAGTTCGTCACACACAGGGTGAGCGAACGTCATATGGGCGACGATGCCTTCACCGAAGAACGTCGATTCCTTTGCCCTCGCACGCGTGCGGTCGAAGAACTGATCCGGGATAACCATATCCGTCGGAGCATACTGCTCTTGAAGCGAGCCAACCGCCGATACCGAAAGAATGTACTCGACCCCAAGCAGCTTCATCGCGTAGATGTTAGCCCGGTACGGAACTTCGGTCGGCAGGAACTTATGCCCGCGAGCATGGCGCGGCAAAAACGCAACCGTCACGCCCTCGAGCTCGCCAATAATGAACGCATCCGACGGCGTGCCGAACGGTGTATCAACCGTCAGTTCCCTGACATTCTGCAGCTCCGGCATCTGATACAAACCGCTGCCGCCAATGATCCCTATGTTTACCTTTTCCATTAAATAAACTCTTAGTTACTTTGATTCCCTATAAAAGTCTTTGTGACAGGATTGAAATTCTCTTTTTCTAAATCTTTGGCCTTTAGTGCATCCGCCTCCGATAGCTTAGTACGCCCAAGTTTCTTATTTGCTTCGGAACGACGTTTATAAGCCAAAGCCCATTTCGGATAAACTTCGATGGCCTTCGAATAGTCGGCAACTGCAAGGGCGTATTGCAGTTTCATCAGGTAAACATTCCCTCGATTGAAGTGGTAGACGGCGTCACCGTTCGAGAGGGAAAGAGCGGTATTAAAGTCTTTCAACGCAAGATCGAGCTGCCTACCCTTCTGGTATATTAAACCTCTGTTGCTATACGCCTCCGCATACTTGGGATCGAGTTCAATCGACTTCGAGTAGTCTTCTTTTGCCTTTTCGAGTTGTCCTAATTCGTTGAATAAACGGGCTCTATTGTAGAAAGCGGTTGATTGAGGCTTCATCTCAATCGACTTGTTGTAGTCGCGCATTGCCTCGTCGTGCCGTTTTAAGAAAAAATATGTATTGGCCCGGCCGTAGTAAATAGTTGCATTATCCGGACTTAACTGAAGAGCTTTATCCAATCGATCCAAAGCTAATTCATAATCACCTTTTTCTTGAAGCACCAGCCCCCAAACGTGATAGAAATCCGCCCATAATGGAAGTGGCAAATTCGGCTTCAAATCCAAGAGTGCTTCTAGGTCTTTTGCGGCTTGCGCAAAATTTCCCAGACTACGGTTTGCGACCGCTCGATTGAAGTAAACTTCCGGTATGAACGGGTACACCGATATGGCTTCAGTATACTTCTTTACCGCCACGGCGAAGTCGCCTCTGCTATTCGCAGCATTTCCTTCCTGGTAAAGTCCTTTAGCTTTTTCAAAGTCGGCTTGCGACTGAGCATACGAGGATGCGAGCAAGGCAATCAGGACTAACGGGGCGGCAATTAGACGCATTCTCATAGTGCATTTAGTAACTAGAACTGCTCGAGTGACCGGATCTGCCGATTCGCAATTGTCAATATAACGAATAAGGCCTCGGTGTTCCGAGGCCAGATCCGTCCAATTTCTTAGCGTTCCCCGATCGGGGCGTATTTCAGATCGCGGGCGCCGATGTATTCGGCGCGGGGGCGGATCAGTTTGTTGTTGCCGTATTGTTCGAGGATGTGGCCGGTCCAGCCGGAGATGCGGCTGACGGCGAAGATGGGCGTGTACATATCGAGGGCGATGCCCATGAGATAGTAGGTCGACGCTGAGTAGAAATCGACGTTCGGATACATCCCTTTCTTCTCGAGCATCAGGCTCTCGATCCGCTGCGACATATCGAACCACTTCTGTTCGCCCTTCTTGTCCGCCATCTGTTTCGAGAATTTGCGGAGCCACGTGGCACGCGGGTCTTCAGTCTTGTAGACCGCGTGGCCAATGCCCATGATCTTCGTCTTCGTTTCGAGCGCGTTCTCGACGAACGCATCGACACCTTCGAGATCGCCGATCTTGATGAGCATCTTCATCACGTTGGTGTTAGCACCGCCGTGGAGCGGGCCGGAAAGGGCCGCGATTCCCGCGGTAACCGCACCGTACATATCGGCGAGCGTACCGGCGACGACGCGCGTTGTGAAGGTCGAGGCGTTCAGCTCGTGGTCGGCGTGCAGGATCAACGCGATGTCGAACATTCGAGCCTCGTCAGCGTCGGGCTTTTCGCCGCGGAGCATATAGAGAAAATTCTCGGCGATGGACAAGGTTTTGTCGGGAGCAACAGGATCCTTCCCATTGCGGATGCGGTCCCAGGCGGCAGCGATCGTGCCGATCTGGCTCGTGATACGCACGGCTGCCCCAACCGCGGATTCGCGATCAGTTCCCTGACCTTCAGGATCATATAGATCGAGCGAGGAAACCGCCGTACGAAGTACATCCATCGGGTCGGAACCTTTGGGATACTGCTTCATCAGGTCGATGACCTCTTTCGGGGCTTCGTAGTTCGCACGAAACTTGGCCGTCAGCTCATCAAGCTCAGCCTGCTGCGGCAAGCGGCCGTTCCATAAAAGGAAAACGACCTCTTCGAAAGTCGAATTCTCGGCGAGGTCGTGGATGTCGTATCCCTGATAAATTAATTTCCCTTCTTCGCCATTCACGTCGCCGATCGCACTCTGTGCGGCAACGACGCCTCGGAGGCCGGCGGCGGATGATTCGGTTGCTGTACTCATTATGTTCTAAACCCTGCGTTCTAAAGAATTATCTACAATCTTTCATACTAGCTAATCCGTAAACAGCGGACAAGTTTCGCAGGGCAGAAATCGAAAGCAAAAGCCCGCGAACCAGCCGTGAAAAGGAGGAAAACGGCAAGTTCGCGGACCTTTGTACTACAACCCGAATCTAGCGGATCTGCGTCTCGTACGAGGTCTTGATCCGAAGCTGCTGGGCCTGATTCAGCTTGATATGCTTGCCTCGGTCGATCACAACGGCTCCGACGCCGAATGCCGCGCCTACACCGGCTCCGACTGCCATACCGACGGGTCCACCAAAGAGGCCGATAGCGGCACCCGTACCTGTCGTGACGCCGATCTTCAGCGAGTCCGACTTGATCGAGCTTTTGCCGATCGCGGTGCCTTCGTCGTCGACTGTCTTGACGTTATCTCCTTTAACCGGAAGCACTTCCGTGAGGATCGCGTCGAAATTGGTCCAGCGGCGTTCGGTCACCACGAGGCGGTCGAATGACAGCAGCATCTCGGATCGCCGCTTGATTCGGCCGGGTTTGATTACCTTATCTACGTGGCCTTCGATTCGGGCACCGGCCAGCTCGACCGGCGAGACGACCTTTGCGGTGAACTTGTCGCCTTCGCGGCTACGCTCGGTATCCATCGCCTCGTCGAGTTCGAGGATGATCTCGGTGTCGCGGGGGATGATGATCATCGGATCGTCCGAGGCGACGTACGCGACCTTCTGAATGGCGGCTCGCTGGGGCTCGGAGGTCGTAGGCGGAGCTTCGATCACAGGCGTCGTTGCTGTCGTCTGATTCTCGATAACGGGTGAAGCAACCGTTTCCTTAACCGGCTCGGTGACGATCGGTTTTGCTTGGGCGGTGCCGCGGCGGGCAATGTTTACGGGGATCGCGGCGTCAAACGACTTCTTCTCAAAGCCGGTTTCATAGCCCGATTCAAAGCCCTGGCGGTAGCCGTCCTTGTAATCCTCGAGCGAGCCGTAGTCCTTGTTGAAAGCACGATCGGCCTTGTCGTATTCGTTGTGGCGGGTGTAGCCCTTCTCGCTGCCGTCGATAATGTCGCGATAACCGGCCATATAGCCGTCCGAGTAGCCTGTTCGATATCCGCGTTGGATGGCGATCTTGGCCGTATCCTGAGCGTGCGCGGTCATTGGAAGGGCTATAAAAGAGAGGAAGGCTGTGGAAAACATTAACGAAAGGCTCACTAAACCTCGTGCTAGCTTCATTTATGACTCCTTTTGAATGGTGGTATGGCGACAAGAAACGGTTTGTCTGCTTAAGTTATACTTGAGTGCTTAAGAAATTACAAGAACTTTTATGCACTCTGCTTAAGTTTCTGGCCGGAATCCACCAAACCTGGGAGTCGATTTAGACCCGTCAACCGCGAATTAGGGCTCACGGAAGGCCATTTAGGGCCTCGCAACGTGCATTTTGGAGGTGAAAAAGCGGAATGATTTGAAGTAGATTTTCTTCAGAAATCGCTTGGAACCCCCATTTTTGCTGCATCAAGTGTCCCATGTCCCAGCGTCCCAACAACACCGCACTTTTCCAGCCTTACTTATCCCTTGTCCCAACGACTGCTGTCCCACTGTCCCACACACACTAAATTCCCTGTTTTCGGCCTGTTTTTCGATTTCAAAGAGCCCAAAGCAGAAATAACGTATCACGCATGGGATAAGCAGTCAATGTTTTTGTTTCTGAGAGCGGCCGCCAGGGCGGAGCTCCCACGCTTTCCCGTCGCTCTACCAGAACTGCCACCAGGGCTTCTGCTTCCGGGTGCCGCGCATGTTTTTGTATTTTTCGGCTTCTTTTAGTTCTTGTTCGAGGGTGCCGTTGTCGGCGAAGACCTTGTAGATATCGGTCTCGCCGCGGTCGAGGTCGATTACGCGGGTGCCGTGGGTGACGGCGGCGAGGCCGTGCTCTTCATCCCAGTTGCAGTTGAGAGACCATTGGAGATAGGGAATGCCGTCTTTCTCCTCGTGGTCGGTGATGCTCACGCTCTGAGGCCCGATGAACGGCCGCAGATCGAAGTCGTGCTTGTTGGATTCGGTTATCCGCGGAACATCGGGGTCGTCGTCGGGGTCGAGATAGTAGGTCTCTTTCAGCGTGTCGAAGTTCTCGCGTAGGTGGTTGACGATGCTGTCGCGAATGTCGAACTGCTCGTCCAGCAGTCGGTGATATGCGGCGACCTGCGTGTCCCAATCCTGAGGGCTGGAGTCGCGGCCACACGCGAATCTCACAACGATCGTCCCGTCCGCGATCGCCCGGACATTCTCCCAAAACGTCGTGGGATATTCCCAACGCTTCACCAAATACCCGTCCCAAGCCTCAAGCCTCACCACCGCCTCAACGATCTCAACCCCATCCCGCTGCGAACCCACCTTCGTCGTTCTAATATTCGGAATACCAAGTGAGGAGATATCCATCGGTAAGCTTGGTTCAGTTCGGGGCTATGTGGTGAATGCAGCCAGGAATTCGTCCTTCTCGATGGTTCCATCGGTTGAGAACGAAACAGTTCCATCCGCCGTTTGAAAGTTCAATTGATGGTGAGGAGCAGAATAGGTACCACTCTCTACAGTTATGCCGAGGCCGCTCAAATGATTAAGCCAGCAAATGAGGAGACGTTGATTGTATTGGGGTGTCTCGTAATGTGCTCCACAAACTCGGTGAGCAAGACCGCGCAGTAAATCGTAGGAATGAGAACCTCCTTGGGCAAGCTCTTTTAGTGTCAACCCGGTTTCCTCCTGCTGAGCCCTCGGCCCGAATTCCACTTCTCTAACCCATGAGTCGATTTCGATTAGTTCGTTTAGCGTATACATGACGAAAGGATTCTACATGTACTCGGGCTCTGTCTCCTAAACTTCCGGAGTCGAAGCGCTGGTGCAGGCGAAGTCCAAAATGATCGTCCCCTCCCGTGATCGCCCGGCCGTTCTCCCAACGCTTCACCCAATACCCGTCCCAAGCCTCAAGCCTCACCACCGCCTCAACGATCTCAACCCCCTCCCGCCGCGAACCCACCTTCGTCGTTCTAATATTCGGAATACCAAGTGAGGAGATATCCATTCGGTAATTCTAGCCCAAGAACAGCCCGGATTATTACGACTAAGCGGACGAGGATTAGAGATTGTCAGCAATGCTACGGCCTAAACCGCGAATCTCGGAAAGCGCTTTATTTACTGCGTAATTGCTGTATGATTTTTCTTCAAATCCACGCGTCTCCAGATTAAAAATACCTACTTCAACGTCCTTTATGTCTACGCCGTATACCTTCTTCGAAAAATAATATTGGACAAACGGGAATCGCAATTCGTTCTGCCATTCTATTGACGACTTCGTCATAAAGTAGATGGAGTACCCGGAGCTTGAATTCATGAATATTGTGGGGACCTGTCCAGTAAGCCTGAGCTTTTCTTTAACCAGTGGAAAATCGACGTTCTTTCTACTTTCCACGAAGACAAGCCGTTTTCTTCGTTGTTCTCTCGTAAACTCCTCTAGGATCTGGACGTATCTCTCTAAGTCGAGGACATTTCGTCGGTCAACTTTGAAATGGGCGCGAAATGACAACTCCAAATGTTGCCGAGCCTCGATGAGGTCTTTTGAGTCAAGATATTTGAAAGCCGCCCTTTGCCAATCCATAAACTTAGAGTGGCCGAAACCCGAAGCCCCGGCATCGAGGGATAATTGGCGAGCGAATGACACCGGATCTTTTCTCGCCGTTTCCAATTGTGGTAATCGAAGTTTCTTCATCCCGCGAATTCCTCTACATGCGGATATTTTTTAAAGACTTCACGAGACTGTTCTGCCACTCTACTGTAGAGCTCTAGGGCCCGGTCAGTTTCGAACGCTGTTGTTATCAGTTCGCAAAATTCAAGCGTTAGCTCAATCCTGTTAGCATCGTTCAAGTTCAGAAACTTTGAAATAAATTCCAAGTAATCTGCAAGATTTCGCTTTCCGGTATTGTCATTGGACAAAGAATCAAGGTCAGCCCGAAACAGATCAAAGTCATACTCGTCAAATTCCAGAGAATTAAATTCAATTGCAATTCTTCGGCTTATGCAAGGTATACAAATTCCACAGTGCCTGTTTCCCGGAACTCTCGAAATCATCCAGCAGCTAGCTGATTTTTGCGCTTCGAGCCGGAGCGGGTCGGGTAACAACGCAAAGACTTCCCCTTTGGTAAGGTACAAGAAGGGATTACTTATCTGGAAGGAATCATTAGTCAAGAGAGTCTTGAAAATCTCTTCTGCGTTCTTCAGGAATGCTGGATCTGCTGTATGAGTCGAGAAGGGGCCAACCCTCGCCTGATTCAACGGCAGATGAATGGCGAATTGACCGTTCTCAGCCATGAAAAGAACTTTGTTAAAGCCACATCGACGGGTTACCAGCGCGGCCAAACAGAGGAAAAGGAAAGACCGCGTTCTCTGACTGTTCTCTCTCTCATCTGGGAACGTGAACCTTCCTTTGTTACGGGCGAAGACTTTAAGGTGTAAATGTCTAATTGTCCTGCCGTAGAAATCTTGAAGCGACTTGTGAACGGACGTCTGGCAAGCATCGACAATCCGGTTTCCTTGGCTGTTGTGGCTGACCAAAACAAGGTCCCTGCCCTCTTTAACGAATTCAGATGCGGCAACCATAGAATCCATGCCGCCTGAGAAAAGAAGGACAGCACCTTCTTTTTTCGTCCAAGCGAATCCTGTTTCCGGGGTGCCTGCAAGCGGCAGAAAATTAAGTTGCCAATTGTCACGGCTTACGACTTGAAGCCCGGTTTCAAGTAACGTCTTGATGCGCTCGAAAGCGTGAATATTAACGACTTCGATACTTAGCTCGATGGTTCGTATGTAATTTTCACGCTCATCGCGAAGCGCGGCGAGATCCGTGGCATAAACTGCAGCGGCGAGATTCAGCAAATCGGTTTCCAAGCTTGTCGGCTCCCCGAATTCGTCAGTAAACGGCTTTTCACCCGTGAAAAGGTTTTCGCCGGGAAACAAATGAAGTTTGGCACCCGAGCGTTTTTTTCCTACGCGAACTGTGAATGGTTTCATCGCTTTTGAGCTTTTAGGCGCGAAATCGAAGTATCGACGAACCTTTCCCAATCTCGTTTCGACGCAAACTTTACAGGTTGATCTTGAATTAGTTCCGATGCCCTAGTACCGAGGCGGTCCTTGAATTGTGTTGCGTCGCTCACAGTTTTATTTCGATACTGGCTACCAATGAACCCAGAAAGATCTCTAGAAACAACGTACCGCGTTAGCTGGTCAAATACCTTCGTGGCCCACGCTTCGGCTGGCCGTTCATACCTGTAGCACACCGGAATTGCTCGACGAGCGAACTCGGCAACCATAGAGTTTTGCTTCGAGGCAATCAGGTCGTGGTTGAAAATACGAAGAGCATCTTCTGCATTCGAGGAGCTTCCTACGGCTTGCAAACACCGGTAGACTATGTCCGATTTTATCTCGCGGGAGATTGGCCGTTTTTCGTTTTCCCACGCTCTCCAAATTTCGGCAATTACTCGTGTTTCGCCGATGTCGGTATCTGTGTAGCAAGCGAAAGCTCGCTTCCAATTTGAATTACGTGGAGACGCTTGACTGACTGATGTACCCATTACATTAAGAGTTTGTCCTTCTCTATTCGACTGATTTCTGCCGCAACAAGATTCGATTTAACGATGAGCTTGTTAAAAATATTCTCCCATCGGATTGACGATTTGACCGAAGGCCTTGCGCGAATCAACTCCACAATTTTTGCGAGTTCTTCGCTCTTGACACAGGAGAGGCGACAGTTTGATTCCTTGTAGAGTCCATCAGAGCGATTTTGAAGTGATTCTTTGGAATCATGAAACTCGCCCGTCACAACCACAAAGGAAAAGGCAGTACCGAGAATATCCGCGTAACGAGCATTGTAATCATTGACATAGGATGCAAATCTCTTTACATCATCTGCCGAAAACTTGAACCCTTTAATCTCCTTTTTGATTGAATACGCCTTTGAATCGTACAACAGAATCAATCGCTTCTTACCAAGAACAACTCCATCGGGTACAGGTTGAAAGCTCCGATCAATTCCATACCTTCGTGTGGGTGAGTCAAGGGCAAAACTCAGGCACTCCCTCACGTAGATCTCATGAAGATCGTCTGGTTCGCCCGACAAACCTGCTGGGAGCTTATTGGTCCCAAGCATCTTCATGACTTCAACTAGATTCGGGATTAGAACGAGGCCAGTATTTATCGTTCCACCAAAGAGATCAAAAAATGCCTTATAGGAGTACGACCGGCCCTCTGCGCTGATGTTTTTGTCGCTCACTATCAGGGGCATTGAACCGTAGCCCTTAGCTACGGATTGAACGGTCTTGACTAACGCTTGGCTAGCCATTTCGCATGCGAAAAGGATTGTATACCGGACTTGGGCGCCAAGTCGGTCATATTTGTAAACATTTAGGATCGAACTACTTACGGGATGACGCTGAATGCTATCAATTTGAAATCCGTTAACTAGGAGCGTGGATATTGTGTCGGGAAGGTTGTGGGAAGATGCCATTTCGGGGTAATGGTCCTTTTCAAGTTCCTCCAACCTAACTTGAAAAACCATTATGTGTCAAGAGTTGGCCGGTAACTGCTGAATGTAATACGGATACGAAG
>JBEBGW010000491.1:0-2650 GCA_040081025.1 Pyrinomonadaceae bacterium
TCATAGTGCAGTGGCCCGCACGTTAGTAAGGACCGTAACGAAAATCTATGCTTGTGGAAGCTGTTCGTAGAACTGGTCGTCCGGGTAGCAATATCCCCAGTCCTCACCAGGCTCGAACGATTTTACTATCGGATGTTTAGTGGTGTTGTAATGCTTGGTCGCGTGGCGGTTGGGTGAGTTGTCGCAGCAGCCGACGTGTCCGCACGATTGGCATAGGCGAAGGTGAACCCAGCGGCCACCCATCTTAAGACAATCCTCGCAACCGTCGGCACTCGGCGTCACCTCGACGATCTGTTTAACGTGTTCGCAGTATTCCATCGTGTGGATAGAATTCTACGCTCGCTCGCGGCACTTTTCAAAAAAGCTCCGCAAGCAATGGAAAGGCTTTAGTTGGCGTGAAGCGCAGGTTAACGGTTCGTACAGGCTAACGCGAGTATTGCTTTGCCGGAAGGGGTAGCGTGGTTCTCAAGGGTTCTATATACGGACTCGCGGGTCATTTGAAATGCCCGGTTACTCTTCTGCAAACGCCGAAACCAGTTTCCTTCCTGAACGAATCCGTGTACTTGAAAAACGATCAACTCCGCGTCGCAAGATTTTTTGAGTTCACCAAGTCGGATCGCTAATTTCATTTCTCGCGTTAGAGCGTTGATCCATTCTCGCGTGAGCTTAACTATAAAATCATGTACCTTCCCGGGCCGGTCATCCATTTCGGCTGAGACCGCGTAAAAGAAACAGCCGCCGCGATTGCAGGTGTTTGCCACGCTATCGATCCAGGCGTCAAGAAGGGCAGTAAGCCGCGGGAGGCCATGCTCGAGCCGCTCAGCAGGCACGACCACCTCGGAGATGAATGTGTCGCTGGCAGACTGAAGCGTGGCGATCTGTAGGTCCTCCTTCGAGCCAAAGTGAGCGAAAAGGCCGCTCTTGCTCATCTGGAGTTCGCTGGCCAGCCTGCCGATCGTCAGGCCGTCCAGTCCGTCGGCCGAAGCGATATCGACACTTTTTAGAAGTATGTCGCGACGCGTCTTTTCACCCCGCGGCAGAGCGATGTTCTCGGTTAACCTCATAAAATAGTACGAACGTTCGTATAATTCAGAACGTCCGTACGATGAATGAGCGATCCCAGAAGTTGTATCGCGATCGTTATTTCAGGCTTACGAAAACAGGGGCTTGGTGATATTTGAACTGACTAGAACCCGTGATCTTCTTGAGCTCCTTCGTTTTGTAATTCCAGAGCATCACGTCGTAGCGCCCGGTTGCGGCGTCCCTCGAGTCAAACGCGAGCCAATCACCATCCGGGCTCCAATCGTGCCAGCCTTCGTCGATCGCGAGGTCGGTGAGCTTCCACTGCTTCTTGCCATCTGGTGTAACGGCGTAGATGCTCTGCTTTCCGGCCTGGTTCGACTGATAGGTGATGAACTTGTATTTCGCATTCCAGTGCGGCGGGCCGACTTTGTATGCGGGATCTTTGGCAAGCGGGTCAGACGCGGGATATGTCGTTAATTTCTTCGGGTTCGTACCGTCTGCATCCATCACATGAAGCTCTTCGATCTCGGAACGGTCCGTGCGATTCTTCTTGTAAACGTAGATGATCTTCTTTCCGTCCGGCGAAAAACTGGGATCACGAAATGCGGCGGCGGGCTCGTTTGTTATTTGCTTATACTTCCCAGTCGCGCGATCGACGATGAATAACTGGAATCGAACACGAGTATCAACGCGCCCCGCGACTACCAGCTCGCTGCCATTATTTCGGCTGCCCATCCACGAATCTTCGAGTTGAAGATTCGTGATCTTCTTTGGATTCGAGCCATCGATCGCAGATTCGTATAAGAAATAGCACCGTCGGCATGCACTACGATCGCTAACGAATAGCAGCTTTCCGGGAAGCGAATAGTAGGTCCAGGCGACGTCCTTATGATTCGTTGCGTTTGCCAAGCCGGTGCCGTCCGCGTTGATGGTGTAGACCTCGTAATCGTCCGCCTTCTGATCTTGCAGTACATTGAACGCTATCTTGTGACCGGCTGGCTGTCCGAAACCGGAAACGGCTGCGGCGAGGGCGAAAAGGATGACTGTAAACGATTTCATAACGGTGATTTTTGCTGTGCTAATATACCGAAACTATGCTCGCAAAAGAAACGCTGGATTTCCTAAAGAAGCTCGATAAGAACAATGACCGCGATTGGTTCAACGCCAACAAGGACGCTTTCATCAAAGCGAACGACAACGTGATCGCTGTGACCGGTGAGCTCATTTCGCGAATCGCAAAGTTCGATCCGTCGATCTCGGGCATCGACCCAAAGTCCTGTGTGTTTCGCATCTATCGCGACGTTCGATTCTCAAAGGACAAAAGCCCGTACAAAACTAATCTCGGTGCCTTTATCGCTCCCGGAGGAAAGAAGGCGATGCCGCCGGGCTATTACTTTCACGTCCAGCCGAAGATGTATTTTTCTGCGGCCGGCAAGCATATGCCGGACAATACTGAACTGCTAAAGATCCGCAATCACATCGCCGCCAATACCAAAGGGTTCTTCAAGATCGTTGAGGCTAGAAAGTTCCGCGACCGTTTCGGCGGCTTTCACGATGGCGACAAACTCACCAAACCGCCAAAAGGCTTTGACGCCGATCATCCCGCGCTCGAATATCTCAAGCACAA
>JBEBGW010000141.1:0-9885 GCA_040081025.1 Pyrinomonadaceae bacterium
CTATTCGGGATTGGCCGGCCAAAACGACATCCAGGACGGCATGACCGCCGGAGCCCAGGGATATCTCGTTAAGCCTTACTTCGGAAATCTGGCCGAGACGGTCACGACAACCGTCAGCGACCGATTCGCGAACCGCCGGAAGTTAGCCCTCGCATGATCATCGTAGAGTTCGAATTGCAAACAGCAAGGTGGGTGGTGACGTGAAATATCTGGCCTCAGCACAATTCCTTCTTTACTTCATCCGCTTCCGCCTGGAGGTCTATTTCGGCTTCCACACAACCGCCTTCCCCACTGACCTCGCCTGGCGCTGGCGCCACTGGGAACAGATCCAACGCAACCGAAGATTCTCGTTTCGCAAGGAAGCCTAACGACTAAGCCGGAGCCTTTTCAGGCAGAAACACGACTGTCAGAGAGTGTGTCCAATGTCGCCCTCCCTAACCTTAAAGCACCTTCCGGTTCATCTTAATTCAACTTCACATAGTTCCGATGCACGACGAGGTCCGCTCGGTCGCGGGCTTCGTAGACGGCTTCGGTTGAGGTTTGGCGGGTGACGACCTTTGACTTAGCGACGGTCGGACGCTCGTTCACTTCACCTTTCTCGGCGTCGAGAAGAAATGCGTTGATGTCGCCGGGGTTCGGTTGGGTCGCGGCAGCCTCTTTATCGGCGAGCGAGATCGCTTCGACGACGGCGGCCTTGAGCATCTTTGGCCAGAGTTTGGCGAAGAGATGATTGGAGACATAGATATCGGCGCTGTTGATCTTTCCGTTGATCGCAAACGCGTATCCGATCACGTCAGATTTGCCTTTCATAAGGTCCGCGAGATTCTTGACGAACGCTTCCCGCTCCTTCACAAGCTTCTTATTTTCAAGTGACAGCTGAAGGCTCGACCGCGAGGAGTTTGCCGTTACATCGACCGTTACATTCGCCGAAATATTCTTCTGGGCGTTGGCCACCTCTTTCCATACCTCGGTTTGTGAACCCCTTCCGGCTCCATTACTATTTCCAATTCCACCTCCGCTTCCCGATCCGGATTCCGACGCCGTTCCATTCGTAGCTATCTTCAACTCCTTCGAAACAACACGCTCCTCTGAGGACGAAAACTCCTTCCGGCTCTCGTTTCCACGGCCTTCCCATCGGTCAGATTCGACGCAGAATGCCTCGATCGAAACCTTGCCCGAGTTGCGAGGGATGATCACGCTGATCGCAAGAACGCGGTCCTGCTTGCCGCCCTTTACGATATCGCCCGACTGGATAAAAACGTCGTACTTCGGCGAGATGTTCTCGACCAGCAGTTCGTTCACGTCCTCGGTTTCATAGACCTTGAAGATCTTCATCTTGAGAGCTTCCTCCAGCGTGATCAGGTCCTTGTTGCTGCTCGCGTCCGCCCCATGGATAAGAAAGATCGTCAGATTTTTGTGCGTAAACGGCTCCGATATCCGATACGCCGCCTGCCCGTAAGTCGAAACAACCGTCAACAAAACACACACCACTACCGTAAGGCTGATACTTGCAAAGCCCTTCATAAAACACCTCGCTTCCTTTCCTAATTTAATTGGTGGACGAAACGTTCAAATTTTCGTGCGTTATTCGCAGAGTGAGATGCACGACGAAGGAAAAGGATGCTTCGTCCAGGTGCTGATTTGCGAGCCGTCTCGCGACAGCCTAGAATCGGAGATTCGCTATGTACCCGAAGGGCAATCTATTTATCCCTGCATCTCACGGCCAGCTTGAGGCGATCTTGAAGGAACCGTCAAGTGAACCGCTGGGTCTCGGACTTGTGTGTCATCCGCACCCGCTCGGCGGCGGGACCATGCATAACAAGGTCGTGTTCCGGGCTGCGGCGGGTTTGATCGATGCCGGGCTGATCACGCTCCGGTTCAACTTCCGCGGCGTCGGAGCATCCACAGGAGAGCACAACGAGATCGAAGGCGGCGTCGAAGACGTCCGCGACGCTCTGAACTACCTTGCCAAAACGTTTCCGGGCCAGCCGATCACACTCGCAGGCTTTTCATTCGGTGCACGAACAGGCCTGGAGGTCGGGATGAGCGATGACCGGGTCGTGCGGCTGATATCGATCGGTACGCCGGTCGATAAGTACGGCGATTTCGATTTCCTGACCGACGTCCGCAAGCCGATCCTGTTCGTCCACGGCGACCGCGATGAATTCGGCGCCGAGCAGAATATCCGGGCACTCTATGAACGAGTTGCCGAGAACACCGAAGCCGAGCTAATAGTGTTCCAAAACTGCGGCCATTTTTTCGACGACGACCTGAATGAGCTTCGGGATACGATCAGGGACTGGGTGGCGAAGAGAATTCAAACAGGATAGACAGGATGAACATGATGGTTGATGATCAATTAACTGGAACTATCATTCAGTGTTGCTTCGAGGTTAGCAATGAGCTTGGAGCCGGATTTCTCGAGTCAGTTTATGAACGAGCCCTCGTGGTCGCACTCGCACAAAAAGGTTTAGGTGTTAGTGCTCAGGTGCCGCTGAAGGTAAAGTTTCGGGGGGTTATTGTAGGAGATTATTTTGCAGACCTTGTCGTTGAAGACCAGGTGTTAATAGAGCTAAAGGCCGTGTCGAGAATCTTGCAGGAACACAAGGCTCAAGTAATTAACTACCTAACCGCGACCGGGATCGCACTCGGTCTTTTGGTTAACTTTGGCACCCCTCGGATCGAATATTATAGGCTTCATTCCAAACAACAACATCCTGCCCATCCTGTACATCCTGTTTGAATAAACTGTTATGACCGAACAAATTCACAACACTGCCGATGAGCGGAATGCGGCGATACGATTGACGATGATGCCGCGTGATACCAATGCCCACGGCACGGTTTTCGGCGGCGTTATCCTTAGTTATATCGACGTTGCAGGCGGAGTCGAAGCCGTTCGGCATACAAAGCACGAGCGTTTTGTGACAGTCGCGATGAAGGAGGTGATCTTTCACGAACCGGTTTACATCGGCGATCTTGTAAGTTTTTACGCGAAAACGACGCATGTTGGTAATACATCCATATCCATTCACGTAGAGGTAGAGGCAGAACGCTTTGGGATGCACGGGCAGAAGGTAAAAGTGACGGAAGCGGACGTGACTTTCGTTGCCATCAACGAAAAACGTGAAAAGGTAAAAATCGGCAAATAAAGGTCTATTTTACAGAGATCCAGGGAAAGACGCTTCGGTCGGGTTCACTTGTTTTTCGAGATCTTTCGCAGTTTCTCAAGAATATTGCAGTCAACGCTCGACGCCATAAATTCCATTTGTCCATACAAAACCTGACCATTTGCGACTCGTCGATGTAGCCAGAGTACTCTACCTCCTAAAAAATCCGACTCTTGTGGTTCGTCATCAAAAACCTCGAAGGTATAACCATATTCAACCGTTTCGTTGAACCGAACCCCACCTTTAAATACTTCCTTTATTCTGGCCGTGAACGTGTAAGGTCGGTAGCCTTTCTCATGGTTATCAGGACGCATCGTCACCACTTCTGCAAATGCAACAACATGCGCCTCCCTGAAATTATTCTGTATTGACCGAAAAGAGAATGGCTCTGATTCGTTGTTCTCGTCGATCTTTTCGCACGGTGTCATATAGCCTACAGGATGCGTAGGACTTGAAATTGCCGGATCGATAATTTCCGCACTTACCTCTCTAACATTTGCCTCGGCGCTTCCCCTTTGGTGGTCGCCGTCTTTGCAAGAAAGATGGAAAATAATCGAAATGCAAATCAAGAATGGCAATCGAAGGTCAAGCATACTTTAATCAAAAACAGGCGTTCGAACTTTTCGATCTCTTTCGGCAAGGGGATGTCGCGCCAGCAAGTTACCGTAGCAAATAGTCATTGGGCGAAACAAGTTACGGCTCCGTCTCGTCGTTGGCAGCACAGTTTGGCATAATCTTTGAATGCCAACCTGGAAACTCGAACTCGAATACGAAGGTACTAGGTACCGCGGCTGGCAGATCCAGCATAATGCTAAGTCCATTCAGGGCGAACTGCAGGATGTGGCTCGTGACCTATTTGCGGGCAAGTTCGAGCTATTCGGAGCCGGGCGAACCGATGCCGGCGTCCATGCACTACGGCAAATCGCGCACTTAAAGGTGCCTGAACTGCAGGCAAACGTGACGCCCACCCAGATCCAGCATGGCTTCAACGATCTGTTGCCGCACGATATCAACATTCTCAAGGTGTCGAATGCTCCTGATTCGTTCCACGCCCGGCACGACGCCGTAGCCCGATACTACCTCTATCGCATCTCGACAAGACGGACGGCGTTCGGTAAAAGTCTCGTCTGGTGGATAAAGGATCGGCTCGACACAAAGTCGATGGCCGAAGCCGCCGAACTGCTTGTCGGCAAGCACGACTTTTTTTCATTCTGCGAAATTGAGGAAGGCAAGAAGCAGTCAACGATCGTCAAGGTCGACCATGCGCAAGTCTGGGTTGAGGGAGATCTGATCTGCTTCCGCATCGGAGCGTCGCACTTTCTCTGGAAAATGGTCCGGCGGATCGTCGGCCTGCTCGCCGAGGTCGGACGCGGAAATATGACCGTGGAACAATTCGAGCGGCTCCTGAACTTCAAGTCAGACGCGGCTGCGAAACATACCGCTCCGCCATCTGGTCTGTTTCTCGAAAAGGTCCTCTATCACGGCGATACCCCGCCGAAGGGTCCGATGAACGTCCAATAAACCGAGGCGCTTGCCAATCACACATCGTTGTGACAATCTCGAACTATCCGATTTTTCAACAATTCTGATCTAGGGAGACATTTTTTGAATGCCCAAAATAACCGCTGAAACCGCAATCGGAACAGTCGAATTCGAGTGCGGCGAAGGCAGAAAACTTGTTCTTTGCATTGAAGATAATGGGATCGACATCCTGCACCGCTGCGGCGGTAACGCTCGTTGTACGACCTGCCGCGTTGAGGTTCTTGACGGCGAAACCGGAGAGCGTACTGAAGCCGAGGAGGCGATCCTCGCGACTAAAGAAGACATAGCACCGAACACACGTCTGTCGTGCCAGGTGCGGCTGACCTCAGACCTGCATGTGCGGGTCATCAATCAGGCAAGTGTAAAGGGGATCGATGCCGGTACACGGCCCGAAGAATAATTCAAGGAGAAATATGTTTGAACGACTGAAGGACAGATTTACAAAAGATTTTGGGATCGCAGAAGCTCATTGCGACGCACCCTGTGGTGTTTACGACCCGTCATCGGCCCGGATCGCTGCAGAAGCGGTTCTGTCGATGACCAAAAAGATCCTCGACCTCAAGGTGCCGGACAGCGGTGAAGCAAAGGCGACAGCCAACTATCACAACACACTGACCCGCTACATTCTTGTGAAAGAAGAGCAGGCTCGCGTCGCGAAGGATGAGCTTCTGATCCTTTGGACCGATTATTTCAAACCCGTTCATCTAGAGACATATCCCGACCTGCACGATACCTTCTGGAAGGCCGCGAAGCTTTGCTCGGCCTGCAAGGTAGAGGTCAGCCTTGAACACGCTCAGGAATTGATGGAAGCCATAAAAGCCATCCACGAAATTTACTGGGGCAGTAAAGGCAAGGATGTTGCCTGGTACACCGCGGCTTAGTTCTTAGTCAAATCGGCGGTGATCGATATGATCATCGCCCATTTTCATTTGATGCGTGACGAGATACCAATTGCCGGAATTCGCGAATGGCTATGCATGCTGCGCCGCCAACGGTTCGGTAAGCGCGTAGAGGGCGATTCGATGTGGCCCACGCTTAGATCCGGTGACCGCGTACTTGTCGATCCGAAAGCCGCGATCCACGCCGGCGACATCGTAGTTGCCGAGCACCCCTTCAAATCCCTTCAGATGATCAAACGTCTGCTTTCAATAGAACCGGACGGTCGGATATTCCTTGCAGGAGATAATCCCGAAGCTAGTTCCGACAGTAAGGTCTTCGGTGCAATCCAACGGAAACATCTGCTTGGCAAGGTCGTTTCACGGCTAATTTAGCTCGATCAGTCAATGATCAAAACGCTTCTCTCCAGCCTTTATCGCAACGCTCAGCCTGTTCTGCGGCGGCGGTAACGGACACGTAGCAAACGGGGTGTACGCGCAGGGTGGATTCTCCGCCTTGTTGAAATCGAGCGTTACTTTTCCATCGACCGGTTTCGCCGAGTATAAGAAGCGACCCGCACCATAGGTTTCTGATCGGCTCGTCGAATCGCGGAAAATGATGAAAAGCTTTTCGCCCTCTTCAACCGGCTGAAGCGTGTATTTCTTGCCCTTGATCCGAAACACCAACAGGCCCGGGCTTTTGTATTTGAAATTCCCGCCAAGAACGTTGGGCACGAGGATCTCGCGGGGCTCATCGAAGGGCTCGAAGTCAGCCTCGACGCGAAAGGCCGGATCGACCGAGTACCAACTCAAGCCCGCGAAATTCAGCCGTGACGGATTTTTTCTATCTCGTACACGGATACCGATCCGGTCCTCTCGTTTGATCAGGAAAAATGATTGGCTGCCGACCTCTATGATCGGCGGCTTTCCTTCTTTCGGTGATAGCTCAATGGCTCCCACGGGTTGTCCGGCGACCGTCGCTGTAACTCCGTTTTCGACGCTAAGCTTCGCCGAATCGCGTGCCAATGTGATCTCGCCGAACTTGGCGCCGCCGAAACTCGCAGTCAGCCGAACGTCGTATGTTTCGCCGTTGCCGACAGTATTAACGCCTTCCAAAAGCCACGAAAGTCCCGCAACCGTGAGCCATCCGTCATCAGCGAGAAGTTTCTCCTGATACTTCGCACGCCAATTCAGTATCTCGTTCTCGTATCCCGAACCTTGTCCAAAAACTATCGGCGCGCCCAAGAGGAACGCGCCGATGAGTACTACAACCGCCTTGATCTTCATAGCTGCTAATACCTCGGTACGGACGGATCGACCTCGTTCGACCACGCTCCGATGCCGCCTTTCAAATTGATGAGTCGTCCTTCAAATCCGGCGTCCTTCAAATACTGGATCGCCTTCGCACTTCGAACGCCACCCTTGCACTGAACGATCGTCGTTTTTGGCCCTTTGATCTCGCAAATGCGATTCACAACCTCGCCCAGCGGGATGAGTTTCGCTGTAGGAATTCGGGCGATCTCAAACTCGTGCGGCTCGCGAACGTCGATCAGTTGGAAGTCGGCCCCGCTGTCGAACAGAGCTTTAAGTTCCGTTGCCGTGATCTCTTCCAGATCAGGTTTGACCTCGACCGGTGCCTTCAGTCCGCAGAACTGCTCGTAGTCGATCAGCTCCTTGATGGTTGGATTGTCACCGCAGAGCGGGCACTCTGGATCTTTGCGAAGCTTGAGTTGGCGGAAGGTCATCTTCCACGCATCGAACAGCAGCAGGCGATTCAGAAGAATCCCTTCGGCTCCGAGGATCACTTTCAGAACCTCATTCGCTTGAATGGTTCCGACGATCCCCGGCAATACTCCGAGTACGCCGCCCTCTGCGCAAGAAGGGACTAGTCCGGGCGGCGGCGGCTCGGGATAAAGGCAGCGATAACATGCGCCCTTCTCTGCCCAGAAGACGCTCGCTTGCCCTTCGAACCTAAAAATTGAACCGTAAACGTTCGGCTTGCCCGTAAGCACGCTCGCGTCGTTTACGAGATAACGCGTTGGGAAATTGTCGGTGCCGTCGACGATCACGTCGAACTCTTTGAATAACTCGATCGCGTTCTCGCTCGTCAATCGCGTTTCGAACGCCTCGACCTTCGTGTGCGGGTTGATGTCCAACAGGCGGTCTCGAGCCGATTCGATCTTCGGACGGCCGACGTCCTTCGTCCCGTGGATGATCTGCCGCTGCAGGTTCGATGAATCAACAACGTCAAAATCTACAATTCCTATCGTGCCAACACCCGCCGCCGCCAAGTACAATCCGAGCGGCGATCCGAGTCCGCCCGTGCCGATCGTCAGCACACGGGCATTCTTAAGCTTTTTTTGGCCCTCGAGCCCGACCTCCGGCAGGATCAGATGCCGCGAATATCGCGCGACCTCGTCGTTCGAAAGTTCGGGGAGCGAACCAGCCGACTTGGCCTCGGCGGTCGCGCTTCCGCCCGCGATCGACGGGACTATCATGAGCGTCTCGCCGTCCTTCAGGACTGTTGCTGGCCCGTCCAGATGGCGAATGTCTTCATCGCCTACGTACACGTTGATGAAATTCCGAAGCTTGTCCTGGTCGTTATAAAGGTGCTTGCGTAGTTCGCCGTGCTCGGTCGTCAGCTCGCGCAGCGCGTCTCCAGCTGTGGCGGCATTCACCTGGACTTCCGAGTTGCCGCCCACAAACTGCCTCAAGGGCGTTGGTATTACTATCGTTACTGACATGTATAACTCTCCAAATAATGACTAATAATTCTCTATTGAGAACTCGCTACTGATAACTCGGACCTGGCGCCTAACTCCACTATTTCGAGCTGCTCTTCATTGAACCGCGAGCGGTCGTTCTCCATTTCCCACGACGCGATGTCGTCGACCTTTCCGTTGAGCACCGACGCGATGATGTAGGACCAGACCGGCAATGCGTGATCAAGATCGTACTGCGACGGCACCGCCCGATCATCAGGGTGCGAATGGTAATAGCCGACGACGTCAAGCTTGTTCTCCCTGGCGTATCGCTCAGCGCGGAGAACGTCTTTTGGCAAGATCAGTACACGATTGTGTCTATCTTCTTCCTCACGGGCGTTCTCTAGCGGAAAAGTCTCCACCACCGTCTTCTTGTCTTCCGAAAACGTGCCGATCAGCATTCCGCCGCACTCGTGCGGATAATCCTTCTCAGCGTGTGCCGTGATGGCATCGATAACTGACTGGTTTAGTTCGATCATTCTCTTCTTCAGGCGGCTGCACCAATCGCTACGTCCGAATGCACAAGCCCGACCGTTAGGGAGGGCGATACATCCGAGTTGAGAGTTTCGCCCTTGCTCACGCGCGGGCTTGTGCAAAAAGCCACGGCCTGTTCGATGTCGGCAAAAATATCGTTCAAATCTTCAATGCCGACCGAGATCCGGATAAGGCCCTCTGTGATCCCGATCGAAGCACGCTTCGCAGGCGATAACTCTCTATGAGTCGCGGTTGCCGGGTGGACGATGCCGGTAAATAGGTCACCGACGCTCGCGGCCCGCGTACAAAGCTTAAGTGCGTTCAAAAAACGATACGACGCTTCCCGCGTATCTTCGGCCAGTCGAATCGTAACTATCGCTCCGAATTCGCTGCCGTGAAATGTCCGGTCGAGAGCGGTCGCGTCTTCGCCCTCAAACGACTTCGGATAGATCACTTCGCTGATCTCGGGCAGCTTTTGCAACTGTGTAGCAAGCCGCTCGGCGTTTGAACATTGCTTCTCCATACGCAGGCCGAGCGTCTTGATCCCACGAAGTATCGAGTGAGCTTCCCACGGACTCAGCACTCCACCCGCGAGCGTCAGAGCTCCGAGCAATGCCGGCTTATCAAACTCTTCTCTCGCAACAACCACTCCTCCCGTAGCATCCGCGTGCCCACCGAGATACTTTGTGGCGCTGTGGACAACAAAATCGGCACCGAGATCGAGCGGACGGCAAAGATACGGCGTGGCGAACGTGTTATCGACTATCAACTTCGCCCCAACTTCGCGTGCTATCTGAGCACATTCCTCAATATCACAAACTTTGAGAAGCGGATTCGACAGCGTCTCGCACAGCAGCACGCTTGGTTTCAGCTCGAACGCCTTGGCTCGCAACGCAGCGACATCGTTGAAATCTTCGGTGACGGTCTTGACCCCAAACGCTCCGAAGACGGTCAGGAGCAGTTCGAACGTCGATCCGTAAATGTCCTTCGACGCGAGCACGACCGATCCGCTGGAGAGTTCGCACGCGAGCAACGCACCGTGAATCGCCGCCATCCCTGAAC
>JBEBGW010000142.1:0-9870 GCA_040081025.1 Pyrinomonadaceae bacterium
GAAAATATGTTTCTTATTCGCGAGCATTCGCGTTATTCGCGGGCAAACTCTTACGCTGTCGCGGATTTATCGGCGTCGTGCGGAGCGTCGCAATTGACCATCCAGTTGATGCCGAACTTGTCCGTAAGCATTCCGAACGCTTCGGCCCAGAAGGTTTTGTCGAGCGGCATCGTCACCGTTCCGCCTTCCGACAGATTAGCGAAATATTCCTTCGCCTTGTCGACGTCGTTCAGCCCGATCGCGAGCGAGATGTTGCCGCCGGTCGAAAAATTCGGCGAATGAAAATCGTCGCAGAACATCACCGTGGATCCGCCGATCTTGAGCGATGCGTGCATGATCGCGTCCGCGCTTCCCATATCAGCCATTGGCGAATCGCCATACGTCTGCGAGAAAATCTCTTCGGCGCCGAGCGCCGTCTTGTAAAACTCCAACGCCTCGCGGCAGTTGCCTCTAAATGCGATATACGGATTAACACCTAAGCCCATATTATTTCTCCTTCTGTGATTTTGGCCTTTCGTACTTCCAATTTCGCGACTTTCCGTCACTCAACCATTCGATCGCTGTTGCGATCCGCTTATCCCGAGTCGGCTCGGTCTTCGCTTCGGTTATCCACTCGACATACTCCCGCCTGTGCGACGGGCTGAATTTATGGAATGCCGCCTTCGCTTTTTTGTTCTTAGCCAACGCCGCTTCGAGTTCTTTCGGAACGACGACGTCAGCTTTCGTCGCGGCGGGCTTCTTGTGAACCTTGATGCCCTTCTCGTTCAGCTCCATCGCCTGATGGATCAGGGCAATGATCTCTTTGTCCTTCGGCAGATCCATCAACGAAGTGATCCTCCCGAAGCTACCCATCGCAGTCTTATTTGCCGGAAACGCGTCGGAATCGAGCAGGGACTGTTTCCAAAACATGAACGTGCAATATTGCTTAAACGCAGCGAACCCGCACAGGATTCCCTTATGCTCAAAGCTCGGCATGCTCCATTTCAACGTTTCGGTTACATCCGGACAAGCCTTATGCACCAGCTTTCGCAAGTGTTCAAGGATGGGCCTCGCAAACTCCGCGGACTTTTCAATATAAGCGTCAATTCTCTTATCGAACTCAGGCATAGCTGCGGTCGGGCAGTAAAAGTGTGGACTAATTAGATCGAGGCAAATTATATCCGATTTTCGTCTTTTTTCGTGCAGTTCGTGTATTTCGTGGATCAGATTTTCGGTGTTTTCTGTGCTTTCTGTGTTTTTGTGGTTACTCCTGCTGCCTTTCTCGCGATTCGTCGATGGCTTTCTGTTATCCATGAAAAACACGAAACAAGAAAACAAAGATCACGACGTGCGAAGCTCTTTCCGTATCACCAGCTTCAACCCCGACCATTTCTCGTCCACCGCGCAGACCTTCACATCAACCAATCCCATCGGCAGCGCGGCATCGCGGACCGTATCCTCGGTGATCTCCGTCGGCAGCTTCGCAGCCTTCTTATACCAAGAAACCCATATTGCCCCATCCTGCTTGATCACATCGCGAGCCGAGTCTAACAGTCCAAAGAGCTCGTCCCGCGAATTCGTAAAGATATGGAGAAGGTCCACGGCCGAGGCAGAAACACGACCGTTAGGGAGTGTGTCCAACGCAGCGATCTCGACGCCGTCCGGCACCGGCGACACCAACTCCGAATAGTCACCCGAAAACCCAACTACCACCACCGTCATTCCTGGCTTCATCCCCAACTTCTTCGCCAGCGGCGTCCCCGAATATCCAGCGTTAGTCATAAATCGTGTCAGTGGCTCAGCGTGTCAGTAGCCCGCACGTAAGTAAGGGCTCATCTCAACCGACAGACGCGGTCATTTATTGCGACAGGCTGGCTTCCATTGCTGATCGCCACGCTCCCCCGAAAATCTGAGAGGAGCCCTTACTTACGTGCGGGCTACTGACACCAAAACCGTCCGCTCACGCGGCCCGTCGAACTCGCACAGATATATCCCCTGCCAACGTCCCAAACACAGTTTCCCATCCTCAAACGGTACCGTCACGCTCGAGCCCATTAGCGAAGCTTTGATGTGTGCATCGGAGTTGTGTTCGAAGTGTTTGAAGTTCGGCTCGTATTGAGGGATCAGCCGCCGCAGAAATCCCAACATATCCGACTGTACGTCCGGGTCCGCATTCTCATTCACCGTTAAGCCACACGTCGTATGCTGTACAAACAGCACGCAAACCCCATCACCCTCAGGTACGATCTCCGCGACCTCCGAAGTGATGTCTACCATCTCCTCTCGCTGATTCGACTTGACGGCTATAGGCATGTGTTCTCAACAGTATAAACCATGTACGCTGTCGGCGATCCCAGTGCCTCGCCAGTTGATTAAACGGCCTTATTACCGGATAATCGATAGTTTTGATATCGCACTGATATTTAATACAAGTGTGCCCGGAAAACGATCTTTTCTGGCCGCAGAATTAAACAAGACAATATGAACAGTTACGTGATCTACCTTGTGCCCGCGTTGGGCTTGGTCGGGCTGGCGGTGATGGCCTGGAAATCGGCGTGGGTGAGCAAGCAGGACGCCGGCGACGACAAGATGAAGGAGCTGGCCGGATATATCGCCGACGGCGCGATGGCGTTCCTCAAAGCCGAATGGAAGGTGCTCAGCATTTTCGTTGTCATAACAGCCGCTTTGCTCGCATATTCGGGCACGATCCATCAGATCGGCGGCCGCCAGATCCATTCTCACTGGATCATCGCGGTGGCATTCATCGTCGGAGCGGTTTTCTCGGCGACGGCCGGATTCATCGGGATGAAGGTCGCTACGAAGGCCAACGTCCGCACGACCCAGGCGGCACGAACGAGTTTGAAACAGGCTCTGAAAGTGTCGTTCACGGGCGGTACGGTAATGGGATTGGGCGTCGCGGGCCTCGCGGTGCTCGGCCTTGGCGGCCTGTTCATAGCGTTTCTTGCGATGTTTGCAGACCTTGGTGCAAACCAGGTTCGAACCGCGATCGAGGTGCTCACCGGATTCTCGCTCGGAGCCGAGTCGATCGCACTGTTTTCACGCGTTGGCGGCGGTATATATACTAAGGCAGCCGACGTAGGGGCCGACCTTGTAGGAAAGGTCGAGGCCGGCATCCCCGAAGATGACGTCCGCAATCCGGCGACGATCGCGGATAACGTCGGCGATAACGTGGGCGACGTAGCCGGAATGGGCGCGGACCTTTTCGGTTCGTACGTTGCCACGATCCTCGCGACGATGGTGCTCGGCCAGGAGATCAGGGTTACGGATAACTTCGGCGGCCTCTCACCGATCCTCCTACCGATGGTCATCTGCGGGCTCGGCATCATTTTCTCGATCATCGGGACCTTCTTCGTACGCATCAGCGACGAGAAGTCGAACGTCCAAACAGCTCTCAACCTCGGTAACTGGTCGTCGATGATCCTGACCGTCGTCGCGTCGTATTTCATCGTGCAGTGGCTTCTGCCCGCGGGAACGTTGACGCTCCGGTCGGTACCGTTCACTAAGAACGGCGTGTTCGCCGCGATCGTCGTCGGAACCATCGTCGGTGCGATCATGTCAGCCGCGACCGAATACTACACCGCGATGGGCAAAAAACCCGTCAACTCGATCATCCAGCAATCGATCACCGGCCACGCCACCAACATCATCGGCGGCCTCTCGGTCGGTATGAAATCGACCGTCATCCCGATCCTTACGCTCGCCGCGGGTATCGTCGCATCTTATTATTTTGCAGGACTTTACGGGGTCGCTATTGCCGCAGCAGGAATGATGGCAACGACGGCAATGCAATTAGCAATCGATGCCTTTGGACCGATCGCCGACAATGCCGGCGGCATCGCCGAGATGGCCCAGCTACCGCCGGAAGTCCGAGAGCGCACCGACAACCTCGACGCCGTGGGCAACACCACCGCCGCCACCGGCAAGGGTTTCGCGATCGCCTCAGCCGCCCTTACATCCCTTGCACTTTTTGCGGCCTTCGTAGGAATGGCAGGTATCGATCGCATCGATATTTACAAGGCAAACGTACTCGCCGGACTCTTCGTCGGCGGCATGATCCCGTTCATCTTCTCGGCCCTCTGCATACAGGCTGTTGGTAAAGCCGCGATGGATATGGTTCAGGAGGTTCGCCGCCAGTTCCGCGATATTCCGGGGATCATGGAATACAAAGCGAAACCTGAATACGAAAAGTGCGTGGCCATCTCGACGAAAGCCTCGCTTCGCGAAATGATGCTGCCGGGAGCGATAGCGCTGATCACGCCGGTCGTCGTCGGTTTCGCGTTCGGTCCGGAAGTCCTGGGCGGGTTGCTCGCGGGTGTTACTGTGTCAGGCGTCTTGATGGGGATCTTCCAGAACAACGCCGGTGGCGCGTGGGACAACGCAAAGAAGTCGTTCGAGAAGGGAGTCGATATTAACGGCGAGATGTACTACAAAAAGTCCGAACCGCACAAGGCTTCGGTAACGGGCGACACCGTCGGCGATCCGTTCAAAGACACCTCAGGGCCGTCGATGAACATCCTTATCAAATTGATGTCGATCGTAAGTTTGGTCATAGCACCGTACATTTACGGCATTGGCGGATAACCTTTGATTTGACCAATGAAAGCGGCGATGCATCGACCAAGGTGCATCGCCGTTTTTGTTATCGTTGTACCAGATCAGATTCGACCCGTCAGCTTTTCGATGATCAACACGACTCCGTAAGTAAGAGCTGCAATAAGTGCTGCCATTGGGATCGTCAAGACCCACGCCCAGACGATACGTCCCGCGATGCCCCACTTAACAGCTGAGAATCTTTTTGCTGATCCAACGCCGACGATCGATCCGGTGATGGTGTGCGTGGTTGAAACTGGAATACCCGTAAATGTCGCGAAAAACAAAGTCACGGCACCCGCTGTTTCAGCACAGAATCCGCCGACGGGCTGAAGCTTTACTATCTTGGTCCCCATTGTCTTGACGATCCTCCAGCCACCCGACAGAGTGCCTAGTCCGATTGCCGCGTGTGCTGCGAGGATCACCCAAAGTGGCGGCGTCGGCAACTTGTTTCCCGGATCCATCGCGAGATACCCGCCAGCTACCAAGACTATCGTAATAATGCCCATCGTCTTCTGAGCATCGTTACCGCCGTGCCCCAGAGAAAAGGCCGCCGCCGAAAAAAGCTGACCCACTCGAAAGCCTTTATCGACTTTGTTAACGGAAACTTTGTGAAAGATCCAGTAGACTGCAACCATGAAGATGAAGCCGAGCGTCATCCCAATAAGCGGGGACAGGACGATGAATGAAAGCGTCTTGATCCAACCGGCTGCTTTCAAAACGGTTTCGACCCCATGGAAACCGAAGTGCCAAATATACGAGCAAATAGCGGACCCTGCGTAGGCTCCCACCAGAGCGTGTGAGCTAGATGTAGGCAGGCCCAAATACCACGTAATCAAATTCCAAACCGTAGCCCCAAGCACGGCAGCGAGCAAAACAAACAGCTGATCGCCTGCCGGGATCTTGGCGATATCGATCATGTCGCCGCCGATAGTTTTTGCGACAGCAGTACCGAAGACCAGGAAAGCGATGAAGTTGAAGAACGCAGCCCAAGCGACAGCCACGCCCGGCGAAAGAACACGAGTTGCAACCACCGTCGCGATCGAATTCGCCGCATCGTGAAAACCGTTGACGTAGTCAAAAATAAGAGCGACTACGATGATCAGAACGACGAGGCTGAATGCTGCGCTTTGGCCATCCATAATAGACGCTAGTTGTGTTTGAGGACTATGCTTTCGATGATGTTGGCGACGCTCTCCGCGCGGTCGGTCGCATTCTCAAGGATCTCGTACAGTTCCTTCAGCTTGATAACGTGGATCGGGTCGGTCGCGTCCTTAAAGAGCTTGCCGATGGCCTGAAAGTAAACGTCGTCGGCTTCGTTTTCGAGCCGATGGATCTCGACGAAGTGCTGACTGATCCCGGTTGGTTTATTGAGTATCGCGACCGCCTTCTTTATCTGATTTCCCATATCGCGAATGATCCGCGCGAGTTGTTTGGCCTCAGCGCTGTATTCGCGGATGTCGTACATCAAGATCGCCCGCGCCCCGGCATCAATGTAGTCGCAAATATCGTCGAGTGCGACCGCTAGCGTGTAAATGTCTTCGCGATCGAAAGGCGTGATAAACGACTTGTTCAGCTTGGTCGTTACTTCGTGCGTGAGAGAGTCGCAGGCATGTTCAACGTCCTTGATGCGTTTTGTGAAGGATTGAAGATCGGTGCCGTCGGCTGCCAGCATCTCCATCAGGATAGCCGAAGCCTCTTCGATCTTTCCCGCGATCTCCGTGAAGAGTGTGAAGTATGCGTCTTCACGCGGCAATAAGCTAAAAGCCATTTGTTGTGTGCGGTTTCTCCGGTTGAATTGGAACGGAACTGCACTAGCATAAGGCCGAAAGCCGCTCGATGTCCAACATGAGCGGCCCGGCATTCTATAAGAGTTGTGTTACTTCAATGTTAGCGGGATGTTAAATCAAGCGGCTGTGTTTGATGAAAGCCGCCTCGCGAAGATATACGTTCAGTTCGCAGATGTCTTTGACATAGTCTCCGATCCGTTCCAGATGTTTAGCAACGAACAGCAAATGAGCCGCTCCGGTCGTTGCCGACGGATTGTCGACCATCATCTCTAAAAGCTCGTTAAATACGCGTTTGTAGCTTTTGTCGATCTCTTTGTCGCGTTCGATGATCTCACGCGAAAGCTTGGCGTCTTCATTGGTGAACGCGTCGAGGGCGGATCGCAGCATCTCGGCGGCCGTCTGAGCCATGATCGGAAAATCGACGTAGTTTTTTACGAGCGGCTCGATGTTGATGATCAACGCTGCCTCGGCGATGCTGCCGGCGTGATCTGCGATGCGTTCGAGGATCGGCGTGATCTTGGCAACGGAGATCACAAACCGCAGGTCGTGAGCGGCCGGATGTTGCAGGGCAAGGATCTCGATCGAAAGCCGGTCGATTTCAAGCTCCATCTGGTCGATTATCTTGTCTTCGTCGAGCACCTGCTTAGCAAGTTCGCTGTCACGCTCGACGAGCGACTGCATAGCCCGCTGAACAGCCGATTCGGTCGCGCCACCAAGCAGCAGGATCTTGTCCCGCAGAACGTCCAATTGTTGATCTATTATCCGATGATCCATTTTTACCTAACCATTATCACTATAAACGCAAAACCAATTATGGTATCAGCAAACCTTAACCGAATCTACCCGTTATGTAATCTTCGGTCATTCTATCGTCTGGATTCTGAAACATTTTCTCGGTCTTGTTGTATTCGATGAGTTTGCCGAGCATAAAGAACGCGGTCTTGTCAGACACTCGCGATGCCTGATGCATATTGTGCGTCACGATCACGATCGTGTACTCGCGCTTCAGTTCGACGACAAGCTCTTCGATCTTCTGGGTCGCAATCGGGTCAAGTGCCGATGCAGGCTCGTCCATCAGGATCACCTCTGGCTGCACGGCAAGTGCGCGAGCGATACACAATCGCTGCTGCTGACCACCCGAAAGTCCGAATGCCGACGTGTTCAGACGGTCCTTTACCTCGTTCCACAATGCCGAATCCCTCAGAGCTTTCTCGACTCGATCGTTCAGATCCGTTTTGCTGCCGTGGATACCGTTGATGCGAATTCCGTATGCGACATTCTCGAAGATCGATTTCGGGAATGGGTTCGATTTTTGAAAGACCATTCCGACCTTTCGACGAAGTGCGACGACGTCGGTGCCCGGAGCATAAATATTCTCGCCGTCCACGATGACGTCTCCGTCCACCCGTGCTATCGGGATCGTATCGTTCATTCGGTTGAGCGTGCGAAGGAACGTCGATTTCCCGCAGCCCGACGGGCCGATGAACGCGACAACCTGCCGTTCGGGTACCTCAAGCGAGATGTCGTACAACGCCTGAGCCTTGCCGTAAAAGAAATTCAGATTTGAGACGCTGATCTTATTTTCCATCGATCTTTAACGAGCGGCTAGTACCGCCGCTTCGTCACGGTTCTCACCAAAACATTTATCACCAGTATCGTGCCGACCAGTATAAGCGTTGCGGCCCAGGCCATTGCGTGCTCTACCTCGAACGGGCCGGTCGCATAGTTGAATATCTGCACGGTAAGCGACGACATTGGCTGGTCGAGATAGTAATTGTAAAAACGGCTGTTGAGCGCTGTAAACAGGAGTGGGGCCGTCTCGCCGGTGACGCGAGCGATAGCAAGCATCGCACCGGTCGCGATCCCCGATGCGGCGGCGGGCAGGACGATATTCCATGACACACGCCACTGCGGAGCGCCGAGAGCCAGGGCTCCCTCGCGCATCGACGTCGGTACCAGCCGGATCATTTCCTCGGTCGTGCGGGCAACGATAGGGATCATTATTACCGCCAACGCCAAACCACCCGCAAGCCCCGATTGTCGCCCCATCGGCAGCACGACGAGCGTGTAGATAAAGATGCCGACGATGATCGACGGGATCCCGATCAGTGTGTCCGCGACGAAGCGAACCGTATTGCCGTACCAATTCCGACCGTATTCACTGAGGTAGACACCCGCCGCTATCCCGACCGGAAGTCCGATCACCGCCGCAAGCAGCGTCATGATCGCAGAACCGAGGATCGAGTTGCCGATGCCACCGCCCTCGCCGACGGGTTTCGGCGTATCCGTCAGAAACTGAAAGCTGATCGACGAGAAACCGCGGATAGCGATGTAGCCGATGATCAACAGCAGCAGGATAGAAACGAATATGGCACAGATCGCGGTCAGGCTGGTCATTACTGTGTTGACCAAGCGCCGTGTCCGATCTTTTGGAGTCGCAGTTATTGCCATCCTCAGGCCACCTTGGCGTTGCGTCTTGCCACTCCCATTATCAAAAGTTTTGCGAACGCGTTTACCACGAACGTAACGAGGAACAGCACAAGACCGATCTCGATCAATGCGCTTAGATAGGTCTTGTCCGTCGCCTCTGCAAAGTTTGCCGCGAGCAGCGATGCGATCGTGTTCGCCGGTTCAAACAGCGATGCAGAGATCTGCGGCGAGTTACCGATCACCATTGTCACAGCCATCGTCTCGCCGATCGCCCGCCCAAGTCCGAGCACGACGGCACCCGCGATCCCGGATGCTGCGTTGCCCAGCACGATCATCGTCGTCTCCCACTTCGTTGCTCCGAGGGCGAGTGCCGCTTCACGCTGAGTTGTCGGAACTGCTTCCAGCACGTCGCGGACGACCGCCGTAATTATCGGCGTGATCATCAACGCGAGAATTATCCCGCCGGTAAGCATGCCGATTCCTGTGGCTCTCCCTTGGAACAATGGAATGAACCCGAGATTATTCTGAAGGACTGGGCCAACGTATTCACGAATGAACGGAGCAAGCACGAAGATGCCCCATAGCCCGTAAACTACCGACGGGATAGCCGCGAGCAGCTCGACCATAAAGGCGATCGGCTTCGCGACACGCTTTGGAGCCTGTTCGACGAGAAAGATAGCAATACCAAGTGAGATCGGTACCGCGAGGATCAGCGCGAGGATCGACGAGACTACCGTACCGTAAATGAATGGCAACGCTCCGAACTCTTCTTGCGCCGGCTTCCATTCGCGGCCGAACAAAAACCCGATGCCAAACCGTTCGATCGTCGGCATCGAGTTCTGCACCATCATCACGAAAATTCCCGCGACGATAAGCAAAATGCTCGTCGCCGCGAGTAGCAGCAAGGTTCGAAATATCTTGTCGCCGATGGCGCCGGTCTGTGCCATGAGATCAACGAATAACTGAAAATGTAAAACGGAAACAGAACAGACCTAACATTTTCCGTTTTACATTCTCCGTTTTCAGTTTCGCAAGTTCCTCCCGCCGCCGGTCATTGAGT
>JBEBGW010000005.1:0-34641 GCA_040081025.1 Pyrinomonadaceae bacterium
ACCCGTCTTGCATTCGGCGGCGACCGCAGCGAGATGTTCTTTGATCCAAGCCAGGCTCACGAATCTTTCGTTGGCTTCTCGGCCGTCGCGGTGAAGATCAACGGCCGCTGGAAATACTATTCGCCCGGGAGCCGTTTTGTCCCATACGGTATGCTTGGTTGGAATTCGCAATCGACAGGCGTTCTGCTTTTGGGATACAAGGATTACGTTACGACCGAAACGCCTGATGCCAGTCCTGCCGATTCCGTAGCGAAACGTGTCGGCAGGTTCTCGCTTTCTGAAGACGGAACTCTCTCCGGCACGGTGCGAATCGAATACACCGGCCACCTTTCAACGTTCCACAAGCTTAACAATTACAAGGAATCCGCCTCCAAACGAGAAGAGAACCTTAAAGACGACGTGAAGACGCGGATGAGTACTGCCGAATTGGAAGCGATTTCGATCGGAAACGTAGACGATCCGGAAAAACCGTTCGTTTATGAATATAAGATAAAGGTGCCGAATTACGCTCAGCGTACCGGGCGTCGCTTGTTCGTTCAGCCGGGTTTCTTTAAATACGGAGCATCACCCGTATTCTCGACCGCGGAAAGAAAATATCCCATCTTTTTCCACTTTCCGTGGACTGAAAATGATGATATTCAGATCACTCTGCCGAAGGGGTTCGAGCTAGAGAACGCCGATTCTCCGTCCCCTATTGCGGATTCCTCCAAGATCAGTTCCCAGGACATTACGATGCGGCTAGATAAGGCCAACAACGTCCTTTATTACAGTCGTTCGTTTATCTTCGGAAATACCGGTTACACGCTTTTTCAGCCGCAGAACTATACGCCGCTGAAAGGGTTGTTTGATGCGTTCCACAAGAACGACAGCCACATGCTCACGGCAAGACAGAGCCAGTAAGCGTGAGATTGAGCGTTTCGTTATCCGTTAGAACCCTATATAGGTTGATAAAAACTCATGGCCGCCTTCCCAATACAAAAGATCCGCTTCTCGTTTTTGCTCTCGTTGTTACTCCCGCTCGTTGTCGTGGTCACGGCCGACGCGCAGAAGGACGACCAATCGATCTGGAGGCCGGTCACCCAGGCTGAGCTTGATATGAAAACGCCAAAGGTCGAGGCTGACGCCGACGCCGAGGCGATCTTTTGGGAAGTGCGGGTCGATGACAAGAAAGCAGGCAAGCTTTCTTATCGTCACTACGTTCGCGTAAAGATCTTTACCGAGCGTGGACGGGAGAAGTTCAGCAAGATGGACATTCCGTTCATGAAGGGGAAGAAGGTGGAGGACGTAGCCGCTCGTGTGATCAAGCCGGATGGCTCGACGGTTGATCTCAAACCGACGGACATATTCGACCGCGATATCGCCAAGGCGGGAAAGGTCCGTGTACAGGCAAAATCCTTCGCCGTTCCCGGGATCGAGCCGGGCGTGATCGTTGAATACCAGTACAGCGAATCGATACGCGGTGATTCGGCCAGCGGCGAGCGGCTGGTCTTTCAGCGAGACATCCCGATGCAGTCGGTGACATACGCAGTACGTCCTTATGGAAAGTCTTCATCACTCGCGTTCAACTCGTACAATATGCCCGAAACGAAATTCGTTGAGGGCAAGGACGGCTTTCGCTCAGCCACGCTGACGAATGTACCTTCCTATAAGGAGGAACCTTATATGCCACCGGATGATGAGGTCAGGAAGTGGGTTTATCTCCAATACCAGAATTTCGGGACGTTCTTCCAATGGGGAATGCTTGGCTTGCAATGGCAGCCGGTCATCAGCTCGATGAACAAGCCAAAGAAGGACATCAAAGCAAAAGCAGCCGAGTTGACTGCCGGGTTAGCATCGGACGAAGAGAAGCTTCACAAGATCTACGATTTCGTCCAGAAGAATATCAAGAACATCGCTTTTGATCCGAACATTACAGAGGAAAAATACGATGACATGGACATCGACAGCCTTAGTGACGTTCTGAAACAAGGTACTGGAAACTCGACGATGATCGATTTCCTGTTCGCCGCTCTCGCTCGAGCTGCGGGCTATGAGGTGGCGATAGTTTTTACCGGCGATCGAAGCGATAACTTCTTTAACCCCGACAAATATCCCTACCTGAATTTCGTTCAGTTGGGCGGGGTTGCGGTCAAGGTTGGCGTCGAATGGAAATACTTCGACGCCTGCGCTCCGTATATGCCTTACGGAACGCTCCCATGGCAGCGGGAAGATGTTCGCAGCCTGATCATCAGCGACACGAACAACACTTGGCGTAACACGCCTATGTCCGATCATAAGAAGTCGCCGGCGCGCCGGACCGGATCCTTCTCGCTCTCAGCGGACGGCACTCTTGAAGGCGAAATAAAGATCGAGTTCGAGGGACATCAGGCGATCTCGCGTCGGCGCGATCAGTTCAAGGATTCACCGGAGAAGCGCGAAGAGAATATCAGGAATGAGATAAAGGCAAAGATCAGCACGGCTGAGATATCCAATCTCTCGATCCAGAATTTCGAGGATTCTTCCAAACCTCTTACATACATCATGAAGGTGAAGGTGCCGGATTATGCCCAAAAAGCGGGCAAGCGGCTGATCCTTCAGCCTGGATTTTTCGAGTATGGCTCGTCTCCGGTCTTCGCCTCGGAGACGCGAACGCACAGCGTCTATTTCCCGTACCCGTGGTCAGAGACCGATACGGTCACGATCAAGCTTCCCGACGGTTTCACCCTCGACAATGCCGACAAGCCGGCCGACGTTGGAGATACCGGCGGCATCGCAAAGAGTACTTTTTCGGTCTCGATCGAATCTACCAAAAACACGCTCAGCTACAGCCGTGCGTTTTATTTCGGCGGCGGCGGTAAGATACTGTTCCCGGTGACAGCGTATCCGGCGGTTAAGGGACTGTTCGACGCATTTCACAAGGCGGACACGCACGCTATAGCCCTCAAGCAGAAGTAGGAATAGCCGAAAATGAAGGATATTTTGTGTACGATCTTCCTTGCGATCACTCTATTTTGTAGTGCCGCGATAGCCATGGCTGATAGCCAGCCGCCCGCCTGGATGAAACAGGCGGCCGCGGTGACCGTTCCTACTTACAAGAAGGACGTTTCCGCCGTCGTTCTGTTCGAAGAACAACAGGTAACGCTTGGCTCTGACGGCAAACTCGTAACTGTCGAAAACTACGTGGTAAAGGTCCTGAACCGTGAGGGACGCGATCAGGCGATCGCCCGGGCATTCTATCTCGTCAGCGCCGGAAAGATCCGCGAGATCCAGGCCTGGCTGATCCGCGCAGACGGTTCGATCAAGGCCTATGACAAGAGTTCTATTCTCGACATCATTGCCGATCCAGACGACGTCTATAACGAAGGGCGCATTAAGGTGATCGATGGGTCCGGCGAAGCGGACACAAATCACGTATTTGGTTACACCGTCGTGTCAGAAGACGTACCCCTTTTCTACCAAGACAACTGGAGCTTCCAGGGCGTCCTCCCCACACTGCTTTCCCGCTATACGCTGAATCTTCCCGCCGGCTGGACAGCATCGAGCACCACCTTCAATGCCGCTCAGGTAAAACCAACGGTCACCGGGAGTTCGTATACGTGGGAAATGAGAGATCTGCCAGCGATCCCGTCCGAACCGCTTAGCCCGTCCGTCCAGAATCTTGCCCCCAGGATCGCTGTGAACTATTCGCCCGCAGATCCGTCACTGTCAAAGATGCGGGCATTCGCCGACTGGGCCGACGTTTCTCGCTGGGCGACGTCGCTCTATGATCCGCAGGTGGTCGTCACGGACGAGATCGCGATCAAAGCACGAGAGTTAACGGCCAATTCAAAGACCGAGTTCGACAAGATCCACGCGATCGGCGCATATGTCCAAAATCTTCAATACATCTCGATCGACATCGGCGTAGGGTACGGCAACGGCTATAAGCCAAGGCCATCCGACATTGTGCTGAGTCGTGGATATGGAGACTGCAAAGATAAAGCGAACCTGATGAGGGCCATGCTGAGGACGCTAAAGATCGACGCATATCCAATAGCGATATATTCGGGCGATCACACGTTCGTCCGTGCCGAATGGGCGTCTCCGCGGCAGTTCAATCATGCCATCATCGCGGTCAAGGTGAGCGACGCTACCGAATCGGCCACGGTGATCGATCACCCGAAGCTCGGCCGCCTTTTGATCTTCGATGCGACGGACGCGTTCACTCCGGTCGGCGACCTGCCGGACTATCTGCAGGGCAGCAACGCTCTCATCATCGCCGGCGATAACGGCGGGCTATCGAAGATGCCACTTGTCCCGCCTGATCTCGATGTGCTGGAGCGTGATGTAACGGTCACCCTTTCGGAAACCGGGACCTTGAACGGATTGATCAAAGAAAAAGCCGCAGGCCAGACTTCGGCCTACTTCCGGCGTGAATTTCGCGGCCTCTCAGTAGGAGATTACCGCAAGGCGATCGAAGGTTGGTTGACCCGCGGAGCTAGCGGAGCTCAGCTGGTCAATCTAACTGCTTCGGACAAGCACTCGGACGCACGCTTCTACCTCGACATGGAATTCGCGGCGAAGAACTACGGGCAATTGATGCAGAATCGGCTGCTTGTGTTCAAGCCTCTGATCGTCGGTCGTCGAAACGGCGTCAGTCTCACCGAACCGACCCGTACAAATCCTATAGAGATCGATTCCGCCTCCATGCGTGAGACGATCACTTATACGCTGCCCACGGGATTCGCCGTGGATGAGGTGCCGGCGGCCGTTTTGCTCGAGACCGACTTTGGGAAGTACTCAACTACTTTCGACGTCACGGGGGACAAGCTCGTCGTAAAGCGACTGCTTACCATGAATCGCAGGACGATCGCTGCGGACAAGTACGCGGGAGTAAAGGATTTCTTCGCGAAGATCCATCAGGCGGAACAGGCTCCGGTTGTGCTGATAAGGAAGTAGTCAGAATCCTTAAAGAAAAAGAGGAGTTCCGGATAGCCGGAACTCCTCTCTTTTGTCCTTGGTTCGAAACTTACTCCACCAGATCCCCGTCCGTATTAAGGATCCTCAGGGTCGCGCCCCAGGTCGGGATCTCTTTCAGCTTGGCTTCGATCACGCTGCGGTCGCCGACGATGACGATTGCCATGCGGTCGGGGTCGAGATACTTCTGCGCTACGCGATTCACGTCGGCGAGTGTTACGCCGTCGATCTTCGTGATGAAGTCGTTGAAGTAGTTGTCAGCCAATCCATACACGACGAGGTTCGACAGCTGTCCTGAGATCTGGCCGTTCGTCTCGAAGCCCGCGGGGAAGCGGCGAATGATGCTTTGCTTGTTGTAGTCAAGCTCGCGTTGGGTCGCCGGGACGCTTCCGCGAATGCCGTTGAGTTCTTTCATAAACTCGACGATCGCTTCCTTCGTCACCGCCGTCTGGATCTCGCCGCCCGCACGGAACGGCCCAGGCCCGCGGCGGAAACTCCATGAGCTGTTCGCGCCGTAGGTATAGCCCTTGTCTTCACGAAGGTTCATCGAGATTCGCGACGTGATGCCGCCGCCGAGGATGGCGTTCATCACCTGCAGGGCGTGGTAATCGGGGTTTGCACGATCGACGCCGACCTGGCCGATCGCTACGGTCGACTGGGCTGCACCCGGACGATCGATGATGTAGATTCCCGGCTTATCCAAAGGCTTGATCGCTGGGATCTGTGCCGATGGAACCTCGCCCGCCTTCCAACCGCCGAAGGCCGATTCGAGTTTCGTTTTCAGAGCCTTGCTGTCAAAGCTGCCGACCACGATCAGCGTGCCGTTGTTCGGACGGAAGTTCGAGTTGTAAAAGCTCACTACGTCGTCTCGGGTGATCGCCTTGATGGTCGCTTCGTTATTGTCGCGGCCATATGGATGATCGCCGTAGAGCACCTTGTTGAACGCTACATTCGCGATAGCACCCGAGTTCGCCCGCTGCTGTCGCAATCCGACGAGCTGGCGAGCTTTCAGGCTTTCCATCTCGGTCGCCGGGAACGACGGATTCAGCACGATGTCCGAATAGATATCGAGCGCCGCGTCCAGATTCTTCGTCAGCGTCGAGAGTGACACGTTGGTCGAATCCCAACCGGAACCGGCATTGATGTTGATTCCCAACTCCTGCTGCCGATTAGTAATATCCGCCGCCGAACGCTTCGTCGTTCCGTCATCCAGAAGCGTCGAAACCATATTCGCGACGCCCGTCTTGCCTGCAGGTTCGTTGGTCTGGCCGGTCTTGAGCACTAGATTCATCGAGACGATCGGAAGCTCGTTCTGATGTACCATCCAAACTTCGAGGCCGTTCGCCAGCTTCGTCTTTTCGATCGCGGGAAGCGCGAATTTCGGATTTGGTCCAGGCTTCGGAAGTTTCGCCGCCTGAGCGTCGATCTTCGCCTGATCTTTCTTCTCGGCGACCTTTCCCGAAGTCGTCTGATCCGCCTGACGCGGCCCGCGACCTGTCGGTGCGCCTTTCGGAACGTATGACAGTACGAGCCGATAAGCTCCGAGATATGTGTTCGCCACACGCGAAACATCCGCCGCCGTCACGGTGCGATAGCGGTCAAGGTCCTTCTGGAACCAATTCGCTTCGCCAAGATAACCCGCGAACGAGGTAAGCTGACCAGCTTTCCCTAGCACTGTCTGAAGGCCGTTGATCGTCTGAGCTTCGATACTGTTCAGCGCCCGCGACATCTCTGCGGCTGTCGGCGGAGTCGCCTTGATCTTTGCCAACTCGGCATCAACTTCCTTCTCGATCTCGTCAAGCGACTTTCCTGGACGCGCCGTCGCCTGTATCTGGAAAAGTCCGCCGGTCTCGCTGGTCGAGTTTCCGCCGCCGATATTCTGGACGAGTTCCTTGCCGTAAAGCAGATTGCTCTGGAGACGTGACGTGCGGCCTGTCGAAAGAATGAAACCGAGCATATCGAGCGCCGGTTCGTCCTTCGCATACGCGGCAGTGCTGTGCCATACAAAGGAGCGACGCGGCAGCGGCACGTTCTCTTCGACCGTCTCACGGACCTCCTTATCAAGCTTCGGCATCGCCGGATTCGGCCGCGTGATATCGGCGCCCTTCGCCAGCGGGCCGAAATACTTTTCGATCCATGCACTCGCCTGCTTCTCGTTAAAATCGCCCGAGACGACGAGGAACGTGTTGTTGGGTACGTAATACTGACGGAAGAATGACTTCACATCCTCGAGTGATGCCGCCTGGAGATCTTCGAGCGACCCGATCGTCGACCAGTTGTACGGATGCGGTTTCGGATACATTATCTGACCGATCTTCTCAAACGCCGATCCGTACGGAACGTTGTCGACACGCTGGCGGCGTTCGTTCTTCACGACGTCGCGCTGATTGTCAAGCTTTTCCTGCGTCATCGCCGGGAGCAGTCCGCCGAGCCGATCTGCTTCCATGAACAATGCAAGCTCAAGGAAGTTTGACGGCATCGTTTCGTAGTACCACGTCCGGTCCTGATTCGTCGTACCGTTGATCGATCCGCCCGCTTCCTGTAGCGGCGAGAAATAGTCGTTGTCGTAGCTCGCCGAACCCTGGAACATCATATGTTCGAACAGGTGGGCAAAACCGGTCCGGCCCGCGACCTCGTTCTTCGACCCAACGTGGTACCACGTACCGACGCTGACTATAGGCGTCGACTTGTCCTCGTGAAGGATAACGGTCAGCCCGTTCTTCAATTTATATGTCTTCGATTTGATCGGCGGGAGTTTGTCGCCCTGGGCAAAACTCGTCGAAACGAGGGCAAACGCCAACACGAGAAAACCTGCAATGATCTGCTTGGTTCGCATAACTATCTCCTGATGTGTACTTTACGCAATGTGAAAGCGGACGAGGCGGCCGATCCCGAATCCATCGAGAGCCGCCGCCAGCCGTGTATTCTTGAATTTGTTACGGTTCTACGTCGCTGAAGGTTTCACGGGTGCGAGCAGGGCGATCTTATCTCGCGTCGAGACAACGACACCGCCCGGTTTTTCCATCGTGATCGCAAAAGCCTTCGGATTCACGGTTCGCAGCTTTGCCGATATCGGAATTATCACCTCTCCATCAGCCGTCACGTTGAACACACCGCCGTCTTTGGGATAGGCCTCGAGATTCGCATCCTCAAACATCCAAAGCTGATACGCCTGAAGATTCGCATCATTCACCGGCAACCCGCGGAACGTCATATAACCCTTCTGTTCCGCGTCGCTCCAAACGACCTCGCCTTTCACACCTTCCATTTCCGGCATGTTCCCGGGTTTCCACTCAGCCCGGGCAATCTCACCGCCCGAGGCTTTCAGCCGGTCGCGCATTTCCGCGAGCGATGGTGCCGGTGTCGGCGTGGCGGTCGCGCGATCGAGATCCGCTTGCATTTGATCAATGCGATTCTGGTTATAGAAGAATGTCACCGCCAGTGCGATACACGCCATCGCCGCCGCGGCCCAGCCGAACCAATCAGCGAATGACCTCGAAGCCTTAGGCTCGCTCCATTTGAACGCCTGCGTCGGCTGATCGTGTATGCCCTCGTCACTCTTCGCCGTACCAAAATATTCTTCTCCTGATCGGGCAAGCTTCGCCTCAAGGCCGGCGGGCATTGGTTCAAGCTTCGTCTCGGCCAGAGCGATAGCCGCCGCCGCCAATTCAAAGCTCTGCGCCTCCATCTCTCCTTCCGCACTTCCAAGAAGTTCTTCAAGCTGACGTGCCTCATCGTCCGAAAGGCCGAGCGTCACTTGATCCGCCAGGAGGTCGCGAAGTTTTTCATCCATATTTGCGCTCATACGGACACCTCCTTTGCTCCTGCGTTCCCCAAACCGAGTATCTCCCTAACCTGAATTATCCCTCGACGCGCGTGCGTCTTCACCGTCCCGAGCGGCATTCCCATCGAATCCGCTATCTCCTGATGCGACAGCCCGTGGACTATCGAAAGCTGCAGTACCTGTCGCTGTTCGGGGCGTAATTGATCGAGCGCCTTCGCCGCTTCGCGAGCCTCGACGTTGGTCTGCATCACCTTGTCGTCTCGGGTCGAAGGTTCGGCAAGTACATCTTCGATCGAATCGGCGGAGATCCTTCGCTGCGTATGGCGGATCTTATCTATCAACCTTCGCCGGGCGATCATCGCAACGAACGTCGTCTCCGATGCCTGCGCCGGATCGAACCTCGCAGCGTTCTTCCAAACGTCGAGAAAGATCTCCTGCACCGCGTCTTCGGCGTCTTCTTGATTTCGCAGCATCCGGCGCGCGAGCGACCAAACCAACCCTCCATAGGACTTCAGGCATTCCTGAACAGCCGTCTGATCACCGGCCGCGATCCTTTGTAAGATAGATTGAGTCACAACTAAGTTAAGGTTATTCCCCAATAAGCTACCCGAATTCCGTCTGTTTATCCAGCGAGTAGGGCTCGAGCGTCTGATGGCGACATCAGGGACCATTACACTTACCATTCCCATCGCCAGTGCGTTCAATTTATCCCAACCTCCGAAATAGATTTCGCTGAAGGCGGGTGTATGGATTTAAACCAGCCTTAACGGCGGCCGAAGAACTTGGAGGCTAGAAAGACGAGAAAGAGGCCGATACTCGTAGCGGCGGATACGAGGCAGAACTGGCAGAATGCACCGATCACGAATCCCTGAAGATAAAGAAGATACGCGGAAACCGCTGCCATCAAAAAAGACTGCACGCCGAACAACATCCACGCCGTGCGATTTCCGTATGCCGCCAGGATCGCAAGCGAGAACGCCACGAAGTACGCCGCCGCTCCGAATGCGGCTATCGGGATCCCGGCGATCTCGGCGTACGAGCTGGTCAAGACGGTCTCGCATCCTTCGACGATGCTGCAGGGTACGGGAGTTTTTGTGTAATGACTGACGGTGAGATAAACCGAATCCACGATCCCGACCAAAGCCAACACAGCCGCCGCAAGCGGAACCTTCTCGATCCCGCCCGCGGCTTGTGTCAACTCTTCGTCGGCTGCGCTCATTTGTTGGTGTTGCTGTTCGCCGCCGGAGCGTTAGCAGCAGGTGCGGCCGCTGCCGCCGTCAACGCGATCTCCGCATCTATCAACTGCCGCATTGTCGGTGTATTCACATCGGCGAATGCGACCGGCTTGTTGTTTATGTAGACCGTCGGCGTTGATGAAACCCCGATCGCACGCGCCCGAGTCGCGTCAAGTTCGATCCGGCCGCGGGTTCCCATACCGCTCGCGTCGTTTTCCCACCGCTGAACGTCGAGCCCGATCTTCTCGGCATAGCCGCGCCAGAGCTCTTTATAATTGCCTGCGTTCGCCCAGTTCTGTTGATTGCTCATCATCTGGTCCATCATCGCCCAGAACTTTGGCTGGCCCTGCATTCCCGCAGCCTCGACGGCCGCCGCGGCATCCATCGATTTATCGTGGATCGAAAGCGGCAGGTGGCGGAAGATGAACCGGACGTTCTTGTTGCCCGCGTAAGCTCCCTGGATCTCCTTCATCACCGGATGAGCGGTCGCACACGAAGGGCACTGGAAATCGGCGAATTCTTCGATCGTCACCGCTGCGGTCGGCTGCCCGATCGCATAAACAGGGGAAGCTCCTGCGGGTGCATTTGCCGGAACTGTCGCAGCTGCACGCGGAGTGCTAGCGGCGTTCGCCGCACGATTGCCATTCGCGGTATTCGCCGCTGTCGGCGATTTCGATGTGCTGTAAAGCCACGCGAACCCGCCGATCGTCAACGCGAGCACGATCCCGATGATCACTAACGGCCCAAGGCTGCTTTTCTTTTGTGGTTGATTTGCCATGTGTGAAATTTATTTGACTACCCTTAGACGCTTCGGCTCCGATCTTCGCTCGCCGAGTGCCTTGATACTCTCCAATGTTTTTGCGTGAATTCCGTCCGCGTCCAGGCCGAACTTCGCAAGCAGCAGTCGCGGATCCCCGTGCGGGACGATCTTGTCCGGAACGCCCATTCGCACCACCTTGACCGCGTCCTGCAAGCCTTTCGATTCCAGCAGCTCCATCACCGCCGAGCCAAATCCGCCGGCGAGGTACGCCTCCTCGACCGTCACGATCAGGCGGTGATCTTCGAGCAGTGAAAGGATCAACTCTTCATCGAGCGGCTTCACGAATCTCGCGTTCACGACCGTCGCGCTCAAACCGTCTTTTTCGAGCATCTTCGCCGCATCCAGCGAAGGGTTCACCATCGAACCGTACGCGACGATCGCCACGTCCGAACCATCTCGCAGCGTCTCGCCCTTTCCGATCTCCAGCAGCTTCGGCTCGCGTTCGATGTCGACTCCGACTCCGCTGCCGCGCGGATATCTGATCGCCGCGGGCCCGTCGAATTCGATCGCCGTCAGCATCATATCCCGCATTTCGCCTTCGTCTTTCGGGGCCATCAGCACGATGTTCGGATAGCCGCGGAAGTAGGCGATGTCGAGCAGGCCGTGATGCGTCGGGCCGTCCGCTCCGACGATTCCCGCACGGTCCATCGCGAACGTCACGTTCAGATCCTGCAAACAAACGTCGTGGATCACCTGATCGAACCCTCGCTGCAAAAATGTCGAGTAGATCGCCGCGACCGGCTTCAAACCCTCGCACGCCATGCCCGCACAGAACGTGACCGCGTGCTGCTCCGCAATACCCACGTCGAACGAGCGCTCGGGAAACTTCTCCAAAACTTTATCGACGCCCGTACCGTCCGGCATCGCAGCCGTGATCGTGACGATCTTGTCGTCACGTTCCATCAGCTCGCACATCGTACGGCCGAAAACTTCGGTGTACGTCGGCGGCGCGGACTTGCTCGACTTGTGCGGCAATCCGGTCTTCGGATCGAACGGGCCCGTCGCGTGATACGCGTAGTAATTCTTTTCAGGGTTCGGAAAACCGTGGCCCTTGTTGGTCAGCGCGTGGACGATCACCGGCCCGTCGTCGACCTTCTTCGCCGCCTCAAGTGCACGGACCAGATTCGGCACGTTGTGGCCGTCGACGTATCCTATGTATTTGAACCCAAGCTCGTTCACCAACGCTCCCGGCAGCACCGCCGCCGCGATCGCATCCTTGAACGACTTCGCCGCACGCCGCAGAGTCCCGCCGATCCCCGGCACGCTCTCAAGCGCGTCGCCGATTTCTTCCTTCAAATGCTGATAACTCTGCGCTTCCTTGATGCGATTGAGATAACCACTCAATGAACCGACCGCCGGAGCGATCGACATCCCGTTGTCGTTCAAGATCACGATCAGCCGCGACTTCAGATGACCAGCCTGGTTGATCGCCTCCATCGCCATCCCGCCCGCCAGACTTGAATCGCCGATCAGCGCGCAGACGTGAAAGTCCTCGTCCTTCGTATCTCGTGCGACCGCCATCCCGAGCGCGGCCGAGATCGACGTCGAAGCGTGCCCCGCACCGAACGTGTCGTACTCCGACTCTTCACGCCGCAGGAAACCGGACAATCCACCGTATGTTTTTATCGTATGAAGCTGATCGCGCCGCCCCGTCAATATCTTGTGTGCGTACGCCTGGTGACCCACATCCCACACGAGCCGGTCGCTCGGCGTGTCGAACACATAGTGCATCGCCACCGCCAGCTCGACCGCCCCGAGTGACGCTCCGGTATGCCCGCCCACGCGCGAGCACGTATCGATAATGAACTGCCGGACCTCGTCCGCCACTTCCTGAAGATCCTCAACCCGCAGCTGCCGCAAGTCTGCCGGGGAGTTTATCTCTGACAAAAATCTCATTTCCGCGCAATCTACCTTATACCATCAGCCCTGAATCGACTGGAACGCACGCGTCCCGCGTGCCACAGTGCAAAGACGGCATTTTAGCAATTTAGCAATGCAAAACGCGAATCAATTCGCTAACTGCAATTTGTGTCTTTTCGTGCGTTTCGTGTTTTTCGCGGATCATTTCTCCGTGTTTTGGGAGGCGCTTTCTGTGTTTTTTGTGTTTTCTGTGGTTCCTCCATGTTCCGCCACTGCGCAGCTATTGGAAATGCACGGCTCGGACACGCTTTTACATATCTTTACACCACTGTTTCGGCTAAATGCCCCGAAACTACATCTAACGTTACGTGAAGCTAAGGCTTTGAATTTATCAACGAGGTACCAAAATGGCATTACGCAAGAAATTATTTACTACTACCACACTCGCTTTCGCTCTCGGAGCATTCGGTGTTTTCGCCACGGCGCAGACCACCGAAACTCCGAAAGCCGACGGCACCAAGGCTGAAAAGCATGAGCGCCGAGGCGGACGCGGCGGCGAATTCGGTAAACGCGACGGCATGCGTCACGGCGGCGGCCACGGTATGCGCGGCGGCATGGGCATGCTTCGCGGTATCGAACTGACCGACGCTCAGAAAGCTCAGATCAAGTCGATCCACGAGGCAAACAAGCCGAGCGAAGAGACTATGGCTCTGATGAACTCGATCCGCGAGACCCGCAAGGCCGGCGGCACGATCACCGAAGACCAGAAGGCACAGCTCAAGGCGCTCCGCGAGACTCAGAAGTCCAAGATGCAGGGTGTCCACGAGCAGATCCTCGGCGTCCTGACCCCAGAGCAGAAAACTCAGCTCGAAGCCAAAAAAACCGAGATGAAGCAGCGCCGCGAAGAGCACCGCCAAAAACGCGACGAAATGCGTGAAAAACGAAAAGCCGAAGGCGAGACCAAACCGGCAAAGGTCAGCTAACGAACAAAAACGAACCAGGGTAGTAAACAGAAACGGGCTTCACAGCCCGTTCTTTTGTGTTCCCAGAACAGGCCCTGATCCCGTCGTTTTGGCCGCTTCCAACGATTAAAGTATTGATTCTCCGAACTAGGTAAAGTAGCATAGTGCAGCACCCTTTACTCACTCTAGTAAACTAAATTTTTGTATTGGTCAACCCGAACTCTGGCATGCAACTAGCTCCAGAATCGCATACACCTCCTGTCTAATACTTATTAAATTCGATGAAAAAACTCCTTCATTCCTGCGGATCAGCATTCGCCCTTCTGTTTGTTATCGCGACATCTTCGTTCGCGGCAACATTCATTGTTACCAATACCAATGATGCAGGACCTGGAAGTCTCAGACAGGCGATCGCTGATTCATCTGGAAATCTCCAACACGACATCATTACATTCGATAGCGATCTATTTTCGAGCCCTCAAACTATTTCGATTACCACGGGGGAGTTAGTCGTGCTTTCTGATGTGAATCCGCAGAATGCTGTCTATTACAATGTCTCCATCGTTGGCCCCGGAGCCGATTTGCTCACCCTTGACGCTAACAATCAGAGCCGTATTTTGCGAAAAGCCTCAGGGGGCGGCGAACTTGAGATTAGCGGAATCACTGTGACTCGAGGTTTCGCGACACAAGGTGGCGGGGTCTACTCTGAAGGCTCGCTGGTCATTTCTAACGCTGTGATCGCCAACAACACCGCCGCGGGGGCTGAGGACGGGCCTGGACAGTTCTATGCTGGAAGGGGAGGTGGGATTTACTCTCCCTACCTTACACTCGTCAACACGGTTGTCCGCGATAACATTGCCACTGGTATCCGGCGAACAAGTGAAAACCCTCAGTTCGGGGATTCAGGTTCCGCAGGTGCGGGTGGTGGGGTGTTCGTTTCTTCGTTCGTCGGCCCTCCTCAAATAGTCAATTGCACCTTTGTTCGGAATTTGGCTCAAGGTTTTGATGCCCCGCAACCGCCGAGCGATAGAAGGGCTGGAGGCGGCGGCAGCGCCTACGGCGGCGCTCTTTATGCCAGCTTCGGCGTGACCATCGTCAACTCAACATTTCTCGATAATTCGGCCATCGGAGGCGATGGAATCTCTTCTGTATGGCCAAGCGATGGTGGACAAGCTTGGGGCGGAGCTCTACGCGCGAGCGGTCCGGTTATCATGAATTCAACATTTACGGGGAATCTTGGCCAGGGTGGAGATAGTGGGCTTTCCACGGTTAACCCTGCAAACTCGTTGGACGGCGAGGAGGCACTGGGAGGAGCCGTCTACGGAGATCCGAAACTAGTAAACGTGACGATCACGGATAATGCGGTGATCGGGGGGAGTGGACGAAACGGCGGACGCGGATTGGGTGGCGGAGTCTACGCAGGAGATAATGAGTTCCGCGTGGCTAACTCGACCATTACGGGTAACCGAGCGGTCGGAGGAACCGGAAACCTCGTGAACGGAATCGGAGAAGGTGGCGGTTTTCACACTGGATTTCAGACCGGAGCATCCAGATCTTTCACCAACAATATTGCCGCGGAAAACTTGGCTGACACGGGGCCAGACATACGCGGTCTCTTCCCCAATGCTCAAACCAATCTCGTTCGAATCGGAGAGGGTTCGACTGGCATTGACAATGGAGTCAACGGCAACTTGGTTGGAACTTCAGCCGCACCGATCGAGGCACTGTTAGGGCCGCTGTCTGATAACGGTGGTTTAACTTTCACGAGAGCTCCGTTAGCGGGTAGTCCCGCGATTGACTCGGGGACCAATTCAGTAACGAACCCGATCACATCTCAACTGCTCACTATAGATCAGCGAAATTTCGTTCGCATCTGGCCGGTCGGCGGGACTATTGACCGGGGCTCCGTAGAGATCGGAACCCCGGAATCACTTCCATCCGCAGCGGTTCCGGATCTACAAGCGTTAAGTGATTCCGGTTCTAGCAATACCGACAATATAACGACATCGATTTCCCCGACCTTTGACGTAGCGAACACAATTCCAGGAGCTCAGATCGAGCTTCTTCGGGATGGAACTGTGGTTTCGAGCCGAACAGCCAGAACTTTTGTGACATCTCTGGCCGATCTCACTCCACCGCTTGACGGGAGTGTTACGTACTCGGTTCGTCAAACGATTGACGGACTCTCGACGGTGACGGGGAATTCGTTACCGGTTACATTCGACCACACTCCGCCCACGGTGACCCTGAACCAAGCAGCGTCGCAACCGGATCCCGCGAGATTATCACCCTATAATTTCACAGCAATTTTTAGTGAGAAAGTAAATGGCGCTGGACGAATTTTACTTCAAGGGTCTACGGCCAACGTAAGCAGTGCGAACTTCAATCCTACCTCGCAGAACAGCATTTCCTGGAATATTGCCATATCTGGAATTACGTCGAACGGAGAGTTTATTGTTGCGAACATAGAGAACGGAAGTTATCGGGATATCGCCGGAAATGCGGGATCCGCATCAACCAGCACAGACAACGTGATCTACATCGATAACGTACGTCCGAGCGTTTCTGTCAATCAATCTTCACTTCAACAGGATCTTGCATTTAGCCAGCCTATTCTGTTCTCGGTGGAATTCACCGAGAAGGTTACTGAACTGACGTCCTCAGATTTTTCCTTCGTTGGGTCAACGGCCAATCTCTCCCAAGCAAATGTCGAAGTTACTGGTGGGGGACAGTCGTATTCCGTACGGATTACAAATATTCGTTCGTCGGGACTAGTAAGGCTGTCACTACCTGCCAATCGGGCTCAGGACGATCACGGGAATATGAATCTTGCGTCAACAAGCACTGATAATTCGGTATTTCTAAACTTTAGAACCGCCGCGTTCGATTTCGATGGTGATAAGCGTGCGGATGTTTCGGTGTTTCGACCGGAGAGTGGGGAGTGGTTTGTATATGGGTCGCAGGCTGGGTTTATGACTGCAGCTTGGGGAACGGCGACGGACAAGCTGGCGGCGGCGGATTATGACGGGGATGGGAAGACGGATTACTCGGTCTTTCGTGATGGCGTTTGGCTGACGCAAAAGAGCACGGGCGGAGTCAGCGAGGTGCCGTGGGGGGCGGCTGGCGATGTTCCTGTGCCCGCCGATTATGATGGTGACGGCAGGGCCGATCAGGCGGTGTTCCGCGACGGAGTGTGGTGGATCTATCAGAGCACCGCGGGCCCGATGGGGATCGCGTGGGGAGCGGCGGGAGACATCCCCGTACCGGGTGATTACGACGGAGACGGCAGAGCGGATATGGCTGTCGTTCGTGACGGTACTTGGTGGATCTACCAAAGCACCGCCGGGCCGTCGGGCATCGCGTGGGGACAAGCCGGCGACAAACCGGTTCCTGCCGACTACGACGGCGACGGCAAGACGGATGTTGCGATCGTGAGAGACGGTACGTGGTGGATCTATCAAAGCACGGCCGGACCGACCGGAGTCGCATGGGGATCGGCGACCGACATCCCCGCTCCGGCCGACTACGACGGAGACGGCAGGGCCGACATCGCCATCTTCCGCGAAGGCACCTGGTGGATCTACCAATCCACCGCCGGCCCAACCGGCATCCCGTGGGGAGTCGCGTCGGACATACCTGTCCCAAAGCGATAAGCGAATAAAACAGAAGGCCGCGAGAACTCGAATGATCGAAAGTCTCGTCGGTGTTTGTGCTCGAATCACTGTTCTAGTTGCGTTGCGGATTCATGAAAGACCTTGAATCAAATAAGGTATAAAAGATACAATTTCGCCAACCCTAAAGTGAGCGGACGTCGGAGATGATGCCGCTCGTTCATCAAGAAGTAATTTCAGAAAAATGACTATCAACTCCCGCTTCCCGGGCGAGACTTCAACCCGATCCGCTCGTATCGTTTTGCAAGCAGCGGCTCACCGAATGGCTAGACTCTTAGGTCGCGGCTTGGTGGCCGCTCTATTAGCAGTCCTCTCTAACCTGGCGATTGATGCCGCCACGATTACGGTGACGAATACCAACGACTCAGGACCGGGCAGCTTGCGGCAGGCCGTGCTCGAAGCGAACGCGAACGGCCAAGCCGACACGATCAATTTCGATCCGGGCGTTTTCGCGACCGCGCAAACGATCGTGCTCACGTCCGGGCAGATTTCAATCGGACCTGACAACGCCGACGGCACACCTAGAAAACTCACTCTGGTGGGTACGGGCGCGAGGATGCTGACGATAGATGGAGATTTGAGAAGTCGAATCTTTCAGATACTATCGGGTGCACAGGCCAGCATTGACGGCCTAACGCTCACTCGAGGCACGGGAAAGGCGAACTCGTCGTCGAGTGAACTTCCCTCTGGCGGTGCGATTCAGTCGAGCACCTCCGGGGTTTTTGGCGTTCCCTCACTCATCCTTAGCAACTCAGTCGTCCGAGAAAATCATGCATCTCAAGCCGGCGGAGGAATTGCCTCTTTCGGATTCGTTATCATATACAACTCCGCAATCGTCAACAACGATTCGTACCAAGGCTCTGGATTGTTAGTTCAGGGGGAGCTAACGATTACAAACAGCACGATTAGCGGCAACTATCGCGGCGCGGCAATCGAGTTCAGCGGCAATAGTGATTTTAGGTTGGTGAATTCAACTGTCGCATTTAATCACTCACTCCTCGGAGGAACCGCCGGAATCCGAAACACATCGTTCGCGGGGAACTTTAGGCCTCGTAACTCAATAATAGCGAACAACACGTCGACCTGGCTCGAAAGTTCCGACGCGTGGGGATATGTCGCGTCGCAAGGAAACAATATCATTGGGAACTCAACTGACGTCTTGCCCAATGTGCCGGGTGACCAGATCGGAGCCGATCCGCTACTTGATCCTGTACTACGGGATCACGGTTCGGGAATTCCAACGCACGCGTTAAGGTCAGACAGCACGGCGATCGACCGGGGGAACAACTGCATTCTGACGGCGGTTCCGACTGGTTGCGGAGATCCGGCGATACTTACCGACCAGCGCGGCGTAGTAAGACCGCAGGATGGTGACGGCGACGGAACTGGAACGGTCGACATCGGCGCTTTTGAAGCAATGCGAGCCGAGGTAGTTGCCGCGACTGCCGCCCCGGACCTGCAGGCGGCCAGCGATTCAGGCGCCACTAGCTCTGACAACATTACAAAGAATCCGTCGATGTCGTTCGACATCAGCGGAGCAACGGCCGGTTCTACCGTCGAGTTGCTCCAGGATGGAACATTGGTCGCATCGGCTGTTGCGAGCGGGAGCACTCTCACGCTTTCCGACACCGCGCCGAAGCTAGACGGCGTATATGTATATACGACCCGCCAGATCGCCGGCTCCTCGGTTAGCCTACTAAGTCCCGGTCTCTCCGTTACGCTGGATAAAACCGCTCCGACTGTCGCCGTCAGTCAGAACGTCGGACAAGCTGATCCGACCAGGACGCTGCCTATGCAGTTTGTCGCACTCTTCAATGAGAGTGTCACGGACCTGCCTGCCGGTTCCGTATCGCTTGCAGGCTCCACAGCCGGTGTCGCGGCTTCGAATGTCGCAGTATATCGGGTCTACCCAAACTATTTCATCGTCAACATCGAGGGAGCGCTTAGCTCAGATGGGTTGGTTATCGTCAGCGTTCCGGTGGGGTCGGTGACGGACATCGCCGGCAACGACAACCTGGCGTCGACCGCGAACGACAATTCGATCCGATACGATACGACCTCGCCCGAGGTAGCGATCAACCAGGCAGCGGCTCAACTCGACCCCACGAGATCTTCCTTCATTAATTTCACTGTCGTATTCAACGAATCCGTCACAGGGTTTACCGGCGCCGACGTTTCACTTGCCGGCTCGACGGCAAATGTCGCTAACGCGACCAAGAATGTAACCGGTTCCGGAACCACCTACAACGTTTCGATCGGAAACTTTATCTCGCCCGGCGGAACAGTGGTGGCCTCAATTCCTATGGCCGCCGCCCTAGATGCTGCTGGAAACTCTAGTAGCGTTTCATCAAGTACTGACAATTCGGTTTTTGTCGATAACGTAAGCCCAACCGTGACGGTGAACCAGGCCACCGGTCAGAGCGACCCGACGAACGCGATGCCGGTGAATTTCACCGTAGTCTTCAGTGAACCGATAACAGGATTCAACCAGAGTTCTTTGTCGGCTACAGGTTCTTCAGTCTCCGTTAACTTGAATTCGGCCCAGATAACCGGGAGTGGAACTACTTACAACGTCGCCGTCCCGGGACTCAACTCGAACGGAGGTATGCTTCGACTATCTGTCAGATCCGGCGCTGTTACCGATGCTATTGGCAATCTCAATGCTGCTTCGACGAGTACGGACAATGCCGTCACGATCGACACAATCGGCCCGACAGTCACCGCTAATCAGGCGGCCGATCAAACAGATCCGGCCACGGGCGGACCAGTCCGCTTCACGGTAGTGTTTGGCGAAAACGTCACGGGGTTCACTGCGGAGGACGTTTCTTTTACCGGGTCGACGGTTGGTACGGCGAACGCCCAGGTTGAGATAACCGGAAGCGGATCAATATATACCGTTGCAGTTTCGAATCTGTTGGGCAGCGGGTCGCTGAGAGTCTCCGTCCTCCCAGGTGCGGTTGTTGACGCAGTGACCAATCCCAATCTAGTTTCGACCTCAGCCGATAATGTGGTGACGATTGCCGCTCAGCTGACAACGATTTCTGGGCAGATAACTAGCGCTAGTGGCCGAGTCCTCCGTGTTGTTCGTGTCGAGGCCCGTCTTGCCGATGGAAGTACGCGGGCGGTGTCAACGAACGGGTTTGGTTACTACCGATTGAGAGGAATTCCCGGAGGACGCATTACTATCGTTGTAACTCGCAAGACTGGAGAATCGATCGAACGCGAAGTCGATCTTTATTTTGACGTTACGAATCTCGACTTTATTCTTCCATGACAGTACATCGGATCGGGACGCGAACACCGTAAGCACAGAAAGAAAGCTTCTCCCAATGCTTGCCTGTCGAGATGTTCTCTTCCGCCAGTCCGATCCGTTATATATAGGGTTTCAGCCCAGTGGACGAAAACGTTGCCGCACCTGAATCTTCCAGCGATAAAGTCATACCGAACCATATGTCAAAAGTTCAACTCGTGATCCTCCTCCTCGCGACCACTGTATTGCCGAGCATCGTGTTTGGGCAGGAACCGACATGTAAGCCGTTTGATTTTCGGCTCGCGTCCGCCTTCGATATCGGTGCGAATTCGCTTTCATATACGACCGCGGATTTCAACGGCGATGCCGTTCTCGACGTCGCGGTCCCGAACTACGACCGAAATACCGCGTCGATAGCTTACGGCGATGGGACGAGCGGCTTCGCTCCGCCAGTCTCATTTCCGGCCGGGCTAAACCCGCGCATTATCACGTCGGGAGATATGAACAACGACGGACGGCCTGACATCGTCGTAGCCGGAACTGCCGATCTGATAAGTGTCTTGCTCGCAAATTCGCAAGGCAATGGATTTCTGGCGCCTATTCTGTACGATCCGCCGCCTACGAGTTTTGGCCAGTTTGAAGAACTCATGACAGGAGACTTCAACGGCGATTCGAAGCTCGATGTCGCGTCCGTACAGAATCAAAGCGACAGAGTCCTCAAGATCTTTCTGGGCGACGGAAATGGGAATATAAGTTTTTCCAACTCATTCACCATCGGCGGATTTGCTTCAAAGCTTGTGGTCGGGCGGCTAAACGCCGATTCGATCGACGATATCGTCGCATCGTCGGGCGGCGCCTTCACAAGTCCCGCAGTGCGCTTCGTTTATGGAAACGCCGGGGGGAACTTTGCATTAACCCACGGCTTCTCGTTTAACGAACATGCGATCGGAATAAGTATCGCCGACCTCAACGAGGACGGGCTTCAAGACTTGGCGATCGCATTTCATGACTCGACAACGCCCACTAACCATTTCCTCCAGCCGTGGTTGCAATCGGCGGGAGGCACCTTTACAGGCGGGAGCGTATTCGATCTAAGTTATCCGTTCATTCCTTCAGACCTGACAACCGGCGACTACGACAATGATGGGAACATCGACATGGCGGTAATGCTCGAATCGATGGTAATGGTCGCCTATGGCACCGGTACAGGCGCTTTTGAACGTCACACAACGTGGGCAACGTCGAGTTCGCGACTTATTTTTACCAGTGACGTCGACTCGGATGGACACCTCGACCTCGTGACCGTGAGCACCACGGGAGCCACGAATAACGTGATGTCGGTGCTCTTCAATGAGGCCGGCGGGGGATTCATTGCACCGAAGGTTTCCCTCTGGGGTCCGAACTTCATGGCCGCAGCTGACTTTAATAACGATCAGTTACAGGACTATGGGTCCGCGTGGGAAACAAGTTCTGGGACACCTTCGGGAGCAGATATTTCTCTGAATGACGGTGCGTTCGGCTTCCTGCCGGAAGTTCATCATCCGTCGCCGATCGCGCTGGATGGGTTGGGTGTCGGAGATTTCAACAATGATGGAAAGGCCGATGCGGTCACGGTTCATTCAAACAATGGTCGGCAAGTTGCTGTATATCTGGGTAAAGGGGACGGGACCCTTGAAACTGCGATCTCCACTACGCTCAACGTAGCATTCGAAGATCTGATCGTCGGCGATTTCAACGGTGATGGAAAGGACGATGTATTTCTGCTGGATACATCCGCTCGCGGCCACTCGTGGTTGAGCAACGGCAACGGAACATTTAGTCCTGCACCGGGTTTCTCGCCCATCCAATTTCAGAATATTCAGGTCAAGTTCGAGAAAGCTCTCTACAACAACGACCAGTTTTTGGATTTTGTGATCGGTACAGGACCCAACGTGGCGATCTGGCTCGGCGACGGAGCGGGAGGTTTCACTCAGTCGTCCGTAACGGTTCCGCAGATGGCCGATGTTACGGTCGGGGACTATAACAATGATGGAGAACTCGACCTTGCGGGATTCTGGACGCCGGGCGTGGTCGTTGCTTTAGGTGATGGCAGTGGAGGCTTTCTTCCCGGGATCTCAACGCCCTTTACTGATACCGGAAGTTCGTTGATCAGCGGAGATCTCAATGGCGATGGTTTTGACGATCTTGCCTTTACTCGAAACAACCTAATGTTGCAGAACCTCGTCATCATACCCGGCTCGACCGTCGGCCTGTCGGCACCGATCTATTACTCTGTTGGGGCGGTTGGGCGGGACCTTCTGGCGGCGGACTATAACAATGACGGCCTCATCGATCTTGGATTTCTCGGAGGCAAGTCCCGCGGTGTTATCTACGGCCGAGCGTCCTCGGCACCTTGTATTACTGTAACGGACAAGCAGATAGTGGAAGGCGATAACGGCGAGGTCGTCGCACAAGTCGTGGTATCGCTTTCCGCCTCAACCGATAAGGACGTTCATGTAAATTATGTCGTCACGCAGGGAACCGCGACCGCCGGAACCGATTTTGTCGCGTCTAGCGGACGCCTGGTAATACCGGCCGGACAGACGAGTGCCACGGTCGCGGTTCCGATCCTCCCAGATGTCCTTGATGAGTTCGACGAGACATTTACGGTATCACTCTCTTCGGCTTCGAATGCCTGGATCGCGCGAGCGGCGGCGGTCGGTACGATCCTTGATGATGACGCTGAGCCGTCGCTAACGATCTCCGACGTCAGTAGAGCCGAAGGCTCGTCCCCAGCCATACTAACTGTCTCGCTGTCTGCTCCCAGTGGACGGAATATTAGCTTCAGGTACACGTCTCGCAACGGCAGCGCCATTGTAGAAGAGGATTATTTTCTTGCCAGCGGAACGTGGACGATTCCTGCAGGCTCAACCTCGATGACCATCGGGGTTCCTATCTCAAGCGATAGCAAGTTCGAACCGGACGAACAGTTTTTCGTCGATTTAAGCGAACCCGTTAACGCTTCGATCGCAGATGGAACGGGGACAGCGACGCTCTTGAATGACGATCAGGTGCCGACGCTCTCCATCTTCGGCTCGTCAGTGCGCGAAGGGGATGTTGGAACCACGCCCGTCAATCTGACAATGCAGCTTTCCAATCCGACTTACCTGCCGGTAAATCTAACGCTCTTTACAAGTAACGGCACTGCGATCGGCGGGCTTGACTACGTTCACGTCGACGGCCCGGCGGTCGTTCCTGCCGGGCAACAGCAGGCCGTGGTTCAACTGCAGATCATTGGCGACACCATGGACGAACGGACCGAGAACTTTTTTGTGAATGTTCATCAAGTTCAGAATGCGAACGTGGGAAACGTGCAAACGCAGTTGTCTATTCAGGACGACGAAGCGACGAAGTTCGATTTTGATGGGGACGGCCGATCGGATGTCTCCGTCTACCGCGAGGCGGATACGACCTGGCACATCTACCGATCGCAAGGAACTTACCTCGGAATTGTTTGGGGAGCTCAAAACGATAAACTCGTTCCCGAAGACTACGATGGCGACGGGAGAACAAATGCGGCAATGTTCCGCAACGGCCAATGGTTGATCCGAAATAATACCGGCAACGGCCATACTTCCTTCCAGTGGGGTGCGGCGGGCGATACGCCTGTTCCCGCCGACTATGACGGCGACGGAAAGGCCGACCCGGCCGTGTTCCGCGACGGCGTGTGGTGGATATATCAAAGCACGGCCGGTCCGATCGGGGTCGCATGGGGCTCGGCGGGAGATCTTCCGGTGCCGGGTGATTACGACGGTGACGGCAGAGCGGATATGGCTGTTGTCCGCGACGGTACTTGGTGGATCTATCAGAGCACGGCCGGACCCTCGGGCATCGCGTGGGGACAAGCCGGCGACAAACCGGTTCCTGCCGACTACGACGGCGACGGCAAGACGGATGTTGCGATCGTAAGAGACGGTACGTGGTGGATCTATCAAAGCACGGCCGGACCGACCGGAGTCGCATGGGGATCGGCGACCGACATCCCCGCTCCGGCCGACTACGACGGAGACGGCAGGGCCGACATCGCCATCTTCCGCGAAGGCACGTGGTGGATCTACCAATCCACCGCCGGCCCGACTGGAATCCCTTGGGGCAGCGCAACCGACATCCCGATCCCAAGACGGTAGCTAATTCGAAAAGGTAGGCCGCGAGAACTCCCTTCTCGCGGTCTTCTTGTTTTCTCAATTTCCGGCGCCGCGGTAGCGATAGTGAACAGCAATGAAGGGAAGGCTCACGAAATCGTGTGTTGACACGATATTGCATCTGTGGCATTCTACTCGCTCCGGGCTAGCTCCCCGACCGTTCTTTGATAACCCGACTGACCTGATCTCTCGGCAATCCGAAATTGCCTGGAATGCCTCGCTGTTTCACTAATGTTTCAAGAAGTGTTTCAATTGGCGTTTCAATTGACCCATAAAAAGAGCAAATGAAACACCCATTCTGTGAACTGCCTCTGGTGCAACGACTTAGCGTGTTAGCCGAAGTGTTTCATTCGGCGTTTCATTTGGTGTTTCAAATGGCTCGCCAAATGAAACGCAACAAAACGGCAATGCCAGTAAGTTGTTGATCTTGATTCAAATGAATCAAAAACTGCCTCGCGAAATGAATCGAATCAAACAACTTACGCCCGTAGACCGACGCAAAAAGGCCACCGTTTCCGGCAGCCGTTTGGTCTTGATCGCTTGAGTTGAACGAGTGTGAGCGTTTACGAACTGATCGGTAGAAGACGCGGATTGGCCTTCTTCTTTAAAAGCTTTCGCAGCTTTAGTCTTGCCTTGTGGAGCTGCGATTTGGATGTGCCGACGGAGCATCCGAGGATGCGGGCGACCTCTTCGTGCTCGAAGCCTTCGACGTCGTGCAGGACGAAGACGTTCTTGTAGCCGTCCGGCAGCTGGTCGATCGCGCTTTCGAGTGCGAGCTTATCGACGATGGGCATCTTCAAAGGGTTCCCCGTACCCGGGACCACCTGATCAGGGGTTTCGCCCTCTTCGGTCGTTTTCTCGAACTTCACGTTACGCTTGCGAAAGTGCATCAGCACCTGGTTCACCGTCATACGGTGCAGCCATGTCGTGAAGGCTGAATCTCCGCGGAAACTGCCGATCTTCCGGTAAAGCTGGATAAAGACGTCCTGCGTCAGATCTTCCGCCTCGTGTGCGTTTTGCAGCATGCGAAGACAGATCGAGTAAACTCGGCGGTGATGCCGCTGATAAATCTCTTCAAAAGCGACCATGTCGCCGCCGGCTGCTGCCTGCGTCAGGTCGAAATCTTTGACCTTGACCGGGGCCGCCGCCTTTGAAGCCGCCCCGCTGCTGCCGATCATTACCGGGAAGTTTAATGTTTCTGCTGTCATTTTCCTTGTCCCCCTTGCTACCGAACTTCAAGCGCCGTGGCAAAGTGGCGTTTGGGTTGTCCGGTTTAATTATTAGACGTTGAAAATCGAATTTTGTTCCTTATTTACGGGCATACCTTTGATTTCGCCTATCATCAAAGCTGGGATTCACTGCTGTATCGTATGCGTGCCTTGCTTCACATCGCGCACGAAATGGTATACGTATCGAATTGATGCAAAATTGCTGGTTTCCTAGCCATGGTGCTACGATAATCATTCCTTTTGTAGAACGCGTTATTCCGGTGTGAATTGCAGGACGGATTACACCACGATATGAAGAACCTTCCCCGTCAAATTCTTCTCTTTGCCCTTGTTTTACTAGCCTCGGCTTCGGCGTTTGCCCAGTATCAGAGCCAGGAAGTTTCTGACGTAGACGGCGTGCCGGTGCTGCTCAAACATCTCCCGGATTGGGAGTCGGTAAAGGGGCAGGCGAATATCACGAACAACATCGATGAGGTTCGGAGCGAGTTTGGGAATCCGGCCGTGCTGAGCGGGATCGATCTCAACGGCGGTGCCGAGGCGGCGTATGCTGCGTATGGTGATTCGCGATTGTTGCTGATTGAATACCCGACTCCCCAGGGATCGATAGCAGCAGATGCGGCGATCCAGTCGGGGTTGAGTGGTTCTGCGGGTGTAGTTTATAAGCGGATAGGTAATTACAACGCGTTTGTGTTTTGGGGTTCTGATCCGGTTGCGGCCGAGGCGTTGTTGGGCAAGATCGAGTACGGGAAATCAGTGCAGTGGCTCGGCGACGATCCGTTCTACCTGCAGAAATTCGAGCGATATATTGCCCAAACCGGCGCCGATGTCGCTATCTCGACAGTCTTCTTCATCCTTGGGATATTTACTACGGCGATCCTGCTGGGCGTCGGAGTCGGGTATACGTTCTTCCGTTTTCGCGAGCACGAACGAGCCCACCGCACAGCCTATTCCGACGCCGGCGGCCTGACGCGGCTCAACCTTGACGAGCTTTCCGAGTAGTTAGGGCAGGTGTTCGACCAGCCGTTCTAGATCTTCCTGATTGTTATAAAAGTGTGGTGCGATGCGTAGCCGGTCGTTGCGAGGACTGACGATGATGTTCGCCTCGCGAAGGGTCTTGGCGATGTCATTGCAATGAATACCGCCGCGGTGCTTGACGCAGACGATCGCCGATTTCTCGCCGGGTGCGCGTGAACTGAGGATGTCGTAATCCTTACCCGCGAGCATCTCGCAAAGCTGATCGGTAAGGCCTTCGAGATAGCTGTCGATCTTGTCCAACCCGGTCTCTGTCAATAGTTTGAGGCTCTGCTCGAGGCCGTAGAAGAGCGACGAGCATCCGGTTCCGCTTTCCCACGCGAGGGCGTCCGACTTCCACGGCTGCTCTCGGTCCTCAAAATCCCACGGCGTTTCAACGCTGATCCAGCCGGTGAGGATCGGCTTTACCCGATCCCGAGCCTCATCCGACAGAAACAAAAATCCACAACCTTCCGGAGCGCAAAGCCACTTATGACTCGCGCTCGACGCGATGTCGACTCCGAGCCCCGGCAGGTCGAACCCGCGTGCGCCGAGGGCCTGGATGATGTCCACGGCGAAAAGGGCGTCGACCGCGTGAGCCGCTTCCGCGATGCGAGCCAGATCAGCCTGGAAACCGCTTGCAAACTGGATCGAGCTGATCGCGACGAGCTTGGTATTGCTGTCGATGAGTGCGCAGAACTCGTCAAGATCGATGCGGCCATCGTGCTCAGCGGCGAGCCTGAGTTCGACGCCGATCTCATCTCGAACGCGCCGCCAAGGATAGAAATTCGATGGAAATTCGCCGGCGAAACTGACGATGTTGTCGCCCTCGGCCCAATCGATCCCGGCTGCGACGGACGCGAATCCGTCAGACGTGTTCCGCATGAACGCGATCTGCTCCGGCCGTACATTCAGCATCAGGCCTAGTAAACCTCGGGCACGATTCTTTGTGGCGATCCAGTCGATGTAGTGCTCTGAACCGTGGTTCGAAACATCCGCGATCTGCGACATCACCGCTTCGGCGGCGGTCGATGGCATCGGCGAAACGGCCGCACTATTAAGGTATGTATAGTTATTCGCCGCGGGAAAGAGTGATCTGATGTGCTCGTTCATTCCGGAATTTCTTTGACAAAGGCTCGCCGCAAGGCTAATTTCTATCCTGACAACGCTTTTACCGCGTTCGCGCCCTTGTTCACCCCAGATTATGGCCCTTTTCTCGAACAAAGACCAATACGATTTCGGGCTGATATCTTCGGCTGACGACGCCGGTATCGAGTCGCGCGACATGCGCAAAGAAGCGTCAAGAAATTTCTGGTGGGAGACGCTTCGGCTCGTGCGTGACGTATTCCTTATCATCGTCACGTTCATTCTTTTCGGAGTATTTTTTGTGCAGCCGGTCGTAGTTGACGGCAGTTCGATGCTGCCGCAGTTACACGACGGCGAACGCCTGCTCGTCAATAAATTCATTTACTATGACGTAAAGAGCGTGAGTTTCGGCCATTTGGAACGCGGCGATATCGTCGTCTTTTGGTATCCGGAAGACCCGTCGAAAAGCTATGTAAAACGGCTGATCGCTTTTCCGGGCGAGACGGTCGAGATAAAGGAAGGAAAGGTGTTCGTCAACGATGTCGAACTCATCGAGCCCTACATCTCATCCGAACATAATCATTCCCGATACCCGTTTCAGCGAACCGAGGTTAAGAACCACACATATTTCGTAATGGGCGACAACCGCGACAACTCCGCCGATTCGAGGACCTGGGGATTCGTGCCGGAGAAATATATCTACGGTCGGGCATTCTTTCGATATTGGAAGCCGCAAAACATCGGCTTTGTAAGGCACGCGGAGTATCCGGACGTGCCTCCGCCACCGATCACGGATATGCGGGCGGACGATCGCGAAGTAAAGTAATTCGAATCGAAAAAGACGTCGAGACGCCGAGATAGCTGCATAGCTCTCTTCGGCGTCTCCGATTTTTTCGGTAAACTAGATTTGTAATGACAGAGCGAGTTAAAGCGATCCTGGTTCTAGAGGACGGACGGACATTTACGGGCTTGGCATTCGGAGCCGCGGGCGAAACGTTCGGCGAGATGGTTTTTAATACGTCGATGTCGGGATATCAGGAGATATTGACCGACCCGAGCTACGCCGGGCAGATCGTCTGTATGACGTATCCGCTGATCGGCAATTACGGCGTAAATGAAGAGGATGTCGAATCGCGTCGGCCATGGCTCGAGGGGTTTGTTGTAAAAGAGGCCAGCCGTATCAGGTCGAATTGGCGGTCGACCCAATCGCTCGACGAATATCTCTCCGAGCACGACATCGTTGGGATAGAACATATCGATACTCGGGCACTTGTCCGGCACATCCGCGATAAAGGTGCGATGCGTGCCGGCATATCATCCGTCGAATCCGATCCGAAAGCTTTACTGACGCGCGTGCTTGCTTCGCCAGATATGAAGAACCGCGAACTCGCCACAACGGTCACGGTCGAGGAGACATTCGACTATCCCGCGATGGACGAGACCCGGTTTCACGTCGTGGCCTACGATTTCGGTGTTAAGACCAATTCGCTCCGAGAGTTTGCAAAGTATGGTTGCAAGATGACTGTTGTGCCGGCGGATACGTCCGCTGAGGCAGTCCTTGCCCTCAAACCGGACGGCATCTTCTTATCGAACGGGCCAGGCGATCCGGCTTCGATGAAGGCTGTTGTGGACGAGATTAGAAAGCTGACCGAATCCGAAGTGCCGATGTTCGGGATCTGCCTTGGCCATCAGATACTCGGCCAGGTCTTCGGGGGCGAAACCTTCAAGATGAAGTTCGGCCACCGCGGCGGCAATCAGCCTATCAAGGACCTGACGACCGGCAAGGTCGAGATCACATCGCACAATCACGGATTCGCTGTCGACCCCGATTCGCTGCCTGCCGATGTCGAGGTCACGCACGTAAACCTCAACGACAACACCGTTGCCGGCCTTCGCCACAAGACGCTGCCGATCTTCTCGGTGCAATACCACCCCGAATCCGCTCCCGGCCCGCACGATTCGGAATATCTCTTCGAACGGTTCATTGCGTTGATGTCGAAGAATTAGCCGTGAGCCACACTGCAACGATCAAATACACCCGAACGCTAGTGCGTAGAGCATTAAACCGCTATATGTGGAGGCGGCTAGGTGTGACGTTCTTCGTGGCCCTAATCGCAACTCTAATGGTTCTTGCGGTCTCGTTTTTTGCTGACAGTTGGAACTGGTTCATGAGCGTTGTCGCCGCGATCCTTGTATTCGCGACCGCATTCGTTTTCTTCGTCTATTTTGCCAGGATGCGTGCGGCTGAAGGCTTTTTCGAGAAGGGTGACGAGCCAGTTGTAACCCTTCAGTTTGACGAGAATGGGGTACGCACAGAATCCGACTTCGGCTCCGTCGATCTGAAGTGGCAAGTGTTCGAGGAGATCCTTAAATTCCAGGGTCTTTGGTTGTTGGTCTATGCAAAAAGCGGGTATATGACCCTTCCGCTTGATCAGCTAACGTCCGAGTGTCGGGATTTTATTGAGACGAAAGTTGGTTCAAAGAATTAGCCTTCCTGCTCGCTCGCCAATGAATATTTTATCGCTTGAAAATGTGGCAAAGAACTATGGCTTTAAGCCGTTGTTCGAGGTCGTCACGCTCGGCCTCGAGGACCGTGACAAGATCGGAATAATCGGCGCCAACGGCTCCGGCAAGACGACTCTGTTACGGATCATCGCGGGCCTCGAAGAGCCTGATATCGGGCGCGTAGTGCGTGCAAAAGGGCAGACGCTCGCCTATCTTTCACAGAATCCACCGTACGACGAAAACCTGACCGTGCTCGAAACTATCTTCGCGTCGAGCAGCGGCGTGATGCAGACGATCCGCGATTACGAGGACGTGTGTCATGATGTCGCCGCGGGTGCGCACGACGATGCGACGCTTCAGCGAATGGCAGATCTTCAGCACGAACTCGAAATGAACGGCGGTTGGGAGATCGAGGCGAACGCGCGTGCGGTGCTGCAAAAGCTCGACATCACGGACACATCAGCAAAGATGGGCACGCTCTCCGGCGGGCAGCGAAAGCGGGTAGCCTTGGCACACGAGCTCATCTTCAAACCCGACATCCTGATCCTCGACGAGCCGACGAACCATCTCGACGCCGATACCATCGAGTGGCTTGAAGATTATTTGCGTCGCTACACCGGTGCTCTCCTGCTGGTCACGCACGACCGTTATTTTCTCGATCGCGTGACCGATCGTATCTTCGAGGTCGATCGCGGGACAGTCCAGACCTTCAGCGGCAATTATGCCTACTACCTGGAGAAGAAGGCGGAACAGGAAGAGCTACGACAAGTCGAAGGACACAAGCGGGAACAGCTCATAAAGAAAGAACTCGCATGGCTCCGACGCGGTGCGAAAGCGCGGACGCGAAAGTCGAAGCATCGGATCGAGGCGGCTCACACGCTGATGGCGATACCGAAAGAGCAGGCTAAAGGCGAGGTGGATATCGCGATCGGTTCGAAGCGGCTTGGGTCAAAGGTGATCGAGATCAACGGCGTGTCGAAATCTTATGGCGCGAACACGCTGATCGACGATTTCAGCTACCTGCTAAAACGCGATGATCGCATCGGGATCATCGGCGCGAACGGCAGCGGTAAGACGACGCTGCTCGACATGATCACGGGACGCGTCGAACCCGACAGCGGTGAGATCGAATCGGGCACAACGGTACACATCGGTTATTACGATCAGGAGAGCCGCGAACTTAACGACGAGCAGCGAGTGATCGACTACATCCGCGACATCGCTGAGTACGTAACTACGAACGAGGGTGTACAAATAACTGCAGGCAAAATGCTCGAGCGATTTCTCTTCACGCCCGCGCAGCAGTACGCGGTGATCGGAAACCTGTCAGGCGGAGAACGTCGTCGTCTCTACCTGCTCCGAATCCTCATGGGCTCGCCGAATGTGCTGCTCCTGGACGAGCCGACCAACGATCTCGACATCCCGACGCTGATCGCGCTCGAAGAATACCTCGACGATTTTGCCGGAGCCCTGATCGTCGTCAGTCACGACCGCTACTTCCTCGACCGCACGATCGAAAACGTGTTCCGATTCGAACCCGGCGGCCACGTCCGCGAGTACGCCGGCGATTACACCGCCTATCTCGAAGCCCACGCACGTGAAGAAACTCTTGTCAGAACCGCGAGCGATAGCGACCGGATTCCCCCAGTCAGAACCGCGAGCGATAGCGACCGGGTTCCGGCCGCCCCCAAGTCCAAGAAACTCACGTTCAAAGAACTCCGCGAGTTCGAAGAGATAGAAAAACGTACCGCCGCAACCGAAAAACGCCTCGCCGAGATCGACAAAGAACTCACTGCCGCCGCAAGCGACGCCGGCCGCGTTCACGAACTGTTCACCGAGCAACAGACGCTCACTGCACGACTCGAAACCGACTTTGAGCGCTGGACCGAGTTAGCTGAACGTCAAGATGGCTGACATTGCGCGATCGGTTTTTGCTTTCTTTCCCCTTTTCCTTTTTCGTGGATAGATCTGAATTTCTCCACGAAACAAGAAAATAAGAAAAGATCCGAGGCTATTTACGCAGCAATTTCCGAGTGCGAAATAAGGTACAGTCAGTGTCCGCCTGTCCAAGTAAAATTAACGTACTTCGATCGCGATACATCAACAAGAGTTCGAGTTACAATAGCGGGCGATGCAGGCGTTCTTCGATTTTCTGGCCGGGAATTGGCGGGAGCTGCTCGTGCTTACTCGCGAGCATATCTTTATCGTCCTGCTCTCGACCGGCCTCGCCATCCTGATCGGCCTGCCGCTGGGCATTCTCTTAACTCGTTCAAAATTACTTCAAGGCCCGGTGCTCGGTTTTGCGAACATAATGCAGACCGTGCCTAGCCTCGCTCTGTTTGGACTGCTTATCCCGATTCCATTCATCGGCGGTATCGGAGCTCGGACTGCGATTATTGCCCTCGCACTCTACGCGCTGCTTCCCGTGATCCGCAATACCGTCACCGGCATCCTCGGTATCGATCCGAAGATCCGCGAGGCCGCGACCGCGATGGGTATGACGGACGGCCAAATCCTGCGAATGGTCGAGTTGCCATTGGCTGCACCGGTGATACTGACCGGCATTCGTGTTGCCGTCGTGATCTCAGTTGGAGTTGCGACAGTGGCCGCAGCGGTCGGAGCTGGAGGATTGGGAACCTACATTTTCCGCGGCCTGCGGCAGAACGATAACAATCTGCTCATCGCCGGAGCACTTGCGTCCGCCCTGCTTGCATTGCTCTGCGACTTCGCACTCGGGCAGATCGAGAAGTCGTACAAGATCGGAGAGCGGAAGACGGGCCGACGAGGATTCGCGATTGCGGGTGCGGCGGCGGTTTTCGCGGCGATTGTCGGCGCTAGTTATATTTCAGATTTCAGATCTGAAATTTCAAACGCCGGAACGTTGCCGGGTGAACGGCAACGCATTGTCGTCGGATCAAAGGACTTCACCGAATCCGTCATCCTTGCTGAGATCCTCGCGCAGATGCTGGAGAAACAGGGCGTCGAGGTGGTGCGGCAGTTTGAACTTGGCGGGAATCTGGCTCACGAGGGATTGCTCTCGGGCGAGGTCGATGTGTATCCCGAATACACCGGGACCGCCTATACCGCGATATTGAAGAAGGCTCCGAAGACCGACCCGCAGGCCGTCTATGAGGAGACAAAAGCGGCATACTCCGAGAAATTCAACCTGACACTGAGTCCGCCACTTGGGTTCGCGAACGATTTCGCGATCCTCGTTCGCGGCGATGTTGCTCGGAAGAACAACCTCAAGACCATCTCCGACGCCGTTGCGATCTCGCGGAACTGGCAAGCCGGATTCGGCCAGGACTTTATGTCGCGGGCCGACGGCTATCCCGGGTTTTCGAAGGCATACGGCTTCAACTTCGCCCGCCAGCCGCGGGAGATGGATCTCTCGCTCACGTATCGAGCCCTGCAATCGGGCGAACTCGATTTGATCGCCGGAAACTCCACCGACGGTCTCATCGCCGCCCTCGACCTCTTCCAACTCCAAGACGACCGCCGCTACTTCCCGCCGTACCAGGCTGTGTTCGTGGCTCGGAACAGTGCTTCTCCGGTCCTCCAGCCAGCCTTCGACCGATTGGCAAACGCGATCTCAACCGAGGAGATGCGGAGGTTGAACTACGAGGTTGACGGAAAGAAGCGAACTCCAAAGGAGGTTGCAACGGGGTGGGTCCAAAGCGGTCAATGATAGCTATTATCTAGTGCTTGCGATATTATGATTACGTTTAGGGAAAAGAATCCCTTATAAGATTCGACGCAAGATATTAATTTAGCTTGCAACTTCCCGTAAATTGTTGTAATCTCACAATTTGATAATTCCATCGCTCTTTTGTCGACGGTATTTCGCCCTCAGCGTGGAGGCTGCGAAGAGGATAGTTCGAGCGGATGGTTGGTTATATAAAGCCGGAAGTGGCCCGTTGAATTGGGCCTTTCAAACGTTGGTTCTTCGCTGCAACCGTTACGCCTAGATCAAACCCCCGTTAGACACTTCTCAATACAATCCTGATGAACTGTTCGCAGTTCGGTGTCCAACTCTATGTTGGCTGTGCTCCAAATCGAGCCCTTCCGAATACTGTGAGCCCGCTAGAAGTGGGTTTTTCGAACCGTTCCGC
>JBEBGW010000143.1:0-9847 GCA_040081025.1 Pyrinomonadaceae bacterium
GCATATATATAGGTAAATTACAAGACTCTAGATTTCCGCCTCGGCGTTTGCAACCGGCGGAAGTAATTCGTGAACAAACTCAGAAACTCGCTCGACAATGTTTCCGTTTGGGATCGAGCGTTCTATCTCCTTAACAATTGCCGATCCAACAACCGCCGCATCGGCATAACGCCATACGTCTTCGATCTGCTGGCGAGTCGAAATACCAAACCCGACCGCGATCGGCAGATCGGTAAACTTTCGGGCGCGTTTTACTAATTCTTCCGCCGTAGAACTCGTCTCGCTTTGAGCACCCGTAACGCCCGCACGCGAAACAGCATAAAGAAAACCCGAGGCATTCGTCGCGATCCGTTCGAGGCGTTCGTCACTCGTTGTCGGAGCGATCAGCGAAATCAGGTCAAGATTGTATCTTTGCAAAACAGACGAAATAACAAATGCGACCTCGTCTACTGCATCGGTTACGAGTACGCCATCGACTCCGGCTTCCGTAGCATCTGCGGCGAGCTTTTCGAATTCATATCGGAAGAGAGGATTCAGGTAGCTGAAAAGTACGATCGATGTTTCGATCTCCTTCCGCAGATCCCGAACGAGCTGCAATATGTCTGCGAGCTTCACACCTTTATCCAAGGCCCGTTGCGAGGATGCCTGTATGGTCGGGCCGTCTGCCATCGGGTCCGTAAACGGAACTCCGAGTTCGATGATGTCCGCACCATTTCGAGCAAGGGCAAGAACGATCTCCTTCGATGTCGTAAGGTCCGGATCGCCTGCGGAGACAAAAGGAATAAATCCTCGACGTCCGGACCCTCGGAGTTCTATGAATTTCTTTTCGATCCTGCTCATTTAATTCTTGAGGGCACACTCGCTACTGCTCGTGTTTCTGCCTTAGCGCCTCTGCGACAGTGTGAACATCCTTGTCGCCGCGGCCCGAAAGATTCACGACGATTACCGAGTCTCGCGACATCTCCGGCGCCGTCTTCACCACCTGTGCGATCGCGTGTGCCGACTCGAGCGCCGGGATGATGCCTTCGGTTTCCGATAGAAGTCGAAATGCTCCAAGGGCCTCGTCATCGCTGACCGACGTATATTGAACTCGATCGCGATCATGAAGAAACGCATGCTCAGGGCCAACGGATGCGTAATCGAGTCCCGCAGAAATTGAATGCGTTCCAGCGATCTGTCCGTTCTCGTCCTGAAGTAGATAACTCTTTGTTCCCTGCAAAACGCCAACAGCGGAATTGGAGGTAAATCGCGCGGCGTGATCGCCCAAGGTTGTTCCTCGACCACCCGCCTCGACACCTATCATTTTCACCGACTTGTCATTCAGAAAGTCGTGAAACAACCCGATCGCGTTCGATCCGCCGCCCACGCAAGCGATCAGCAGGTCGGGAAGCCGTCCTTCCTTTTCCATGATCTGTTCGCGAGTTTCGCGACCGATGATCGATTGAAAATCGCGGACCATCAGCGGATACGGATGCGGACCGAGCGCGGAGCCGAGGAGGTAATACGTCGATTCGACATTCGTTACCCAATCACGAAGAGCCTCATTGATCGCGTCCTTTAATGTCTTCGAGCCCGAATCGACACCTCGTACTTCGGCTCCAAGCAAACGCATTCGGAAGACATTCAACTCCTGACGCCGCATGTCGTCCGTGCCCATATAAACGACACAGTCGAGTCCGAAATGGGCACACACGGTGGCGGTCGCGACTCCGTGCTGACCCGCACCGGTCTCGGCTATGATCCGCGGCTTATTCATTCGCCGTGCGAGTAGGATCTGTCCGACGCAGTTGTTTATCTTGTGTGCGCCCGTGTGATTCAGATCCTCACGCTTCAGATAGATCTTCGCCCCACCGAGTTTCTCGGTTAACCGCTCGGCGAAATACAGCGGGCTTGGGCGTCCGACAAAATCCTTGAGCAGTCCATCCATCTCCGCGCGGAATCCCACGTCGTCGCGATATCCGAAATACGCTGATGTCAATTCATCGATCGGTGCGACCAACGTCTCCGGCACATACCGCCCGCCGTAATCGCCCCAATATCCCTGCTCATTTGGTTCGTAACTCGTCATGCGTTCTTCGCGTTTCTGATGAACGCTTCCAATTTCTTCGGAACTTTCTTGCCCGGCGATGATTCGACTCCGCTCGCAACATCGACGGCGTACGGTCGAACGATTCTGATGGCCTCGCCGACGTTATCAGGATTAAGTCCCCCTGCCAGAAACAATTGATCGATCTTTTCACAGCCTTCACGAGCGATCTGCCAATCGAACGTCTCACCGGTTCCTCCGAAATCGCTCGCTGAGTAGGTATCCACCAGAACCGCATCAGCGCCAAAACCACCCAAAAAAGAAATATCGGAGACGGATCGGATCTGGATCGCCTTTATTATTTTTGAATCCACTCGATCCCTTAGTTCAGCGACAAATTGTGACGATTCATTTCCGTGGAGCTGAACCGCGTCAAGAAGCGCAAGTTTCTTTGCGAATACAATGTCATCAACCGACGCGTTCACGAAAACGCCTACTTTCATCACACCTTCAGTCAAGCTCTCTACGAACGATGCGACGCGTTCAGCCGAAATGTAGCGCTTGCTGCCCGGATAGAAGTTGAACCCGATCATATCGGCTCCAAGGTCAGCCGCAAGGGCTGCGTCTTCTAGGGTTGTAATGCCGCAGATTTTAACCTTGGTCACGCAACCTCCTCAGTTCATCTGCAGAATCGCCGGTTCGCATTAGCGTTTCGCCGATCAAGAATCCCGAGTAGCCGCTAGCTTTTAGCTCTCTCATATCGCTGCCGGTTTTCAGCCCGCTCTCGGTAACGGCGACCACACCCGCCGGCATATGCTTTATCAGTTCGCGGGAAATATCTAGTGAGACGGCGAACGTCTTGAGATCGCGGTTGTTTACGCCGATCAATCCCGGGCTCAGATTCGAAACACGTTCTAATTCTTCAAGAGTATGTACTTCAATAAGCGCATCGAGTCCGATTTCGTCCTCGGCAAGAGAAGCGAGGTCTTGAAGTTGAGAGTCCTCTAGCATTGCGGCGATCAGAAGGATCGCATCGGCACCGACTGCTGCTGCTTCAAAAATCTGAAAAGGATCGAAAATGAAATCTTTCCGCAAGATCGGAATATCGACTACCTCGCGAACGGCTCGCAGGTCATCAAGCGAGCCCCTGAAGTGATCTTCTTCCGTTAACACAGAGATCGCCGCTGCCCCGCCGGCCTCGTATTGCCCCGCGACCTCAGCGGGATCGACCCGATCGTTGATGACACCCTTGGACGGAGATGCCTTTTTGAACTCGGCAATGATGTTGATCCGCGACCCGTCCGATAGAGCCTCTCTAAGGCGCCGGGAACCTAGCGACGATCGCGTTTCTATTGCCCGGTCGCGCATAGCAACGGGGTCGGATGCACGCTTTGCGGCTTCAACGCGAACGCGTTTGTCGCTGAAAATGTTGTCGAGGATCGTACCTGTCATGCGGGTATGGCTGTGGCCAATTCCTCCAGTTTTCGGCGAGCATTTCCGCTGCGGATACTTTCGCGTGCGGCTTCGAGGGCGTCGGATTTAGTCATTGTCGGGTCGGCGAGTACGATTGCGGCGGCGGCGTTCAAAGCGACAATATTCTCGGCCGAGCTTCCGATGGCTTCTCCATTGAGCACCTTGCGGATCACCGCTGAACTCGCCACAGTGTCGGTGCATCGAATTCCTTCGATCTTGCACGGTTCAATTCCAAAGCTCATAGGCTCGATCTCGTGGAAGTCGACGGATTCTCCATATACTTCCGCTACAGTCGTCGAACCTTCGAGAGATATCTCGTCCAGACCATTTCCGTTCACTATCCAGGATCTAGTCGTCCCGAGCCGGGCCAACGCGTTAGCTATCTTTGGAACAAGGGTCGTATCCCAAACGCCGATCAACTGGTGCGGCACAGACGCGGGATTACAGAGCGGCCCGACGCAGTTGAAGATAGTCGGGAATCCGAGCCCGCGGCGAACCGTGCCGAGTGTCGGCGAGAGTCTATGATGATTCGGCGCCAACATAAAGCAGATACCGATCTCGTTCAGACAGCGTTCTGCTGTGTCGGGATCGACCGTCGGGTTTATCCCAAGTTCAGCGAGAACATCCGCGCTTCCCGAATTACTCGTCGCGGCTTTGTTGCCGTGTTTGGCGACGGGAACTCCGACTCCAGCGACGACGAATGCGGCTGCGGTTGATACGTTGAAGGTCTTCGCCTTGCTTCCGCCGGTGCCGACTATATCTACTAATGTTTCGTGACGTGAGTACACCCGCTTCATCCTCGAGCGAAGAATTCGAGCAAATTCGTAGATCTCGTTCTCCTCGATGCCTTTTGAGTTCCACGCGGTGAGGAGACTCGCGATTGATGCGTCGTTGGTTTCAGCGATCAGAGCGTCGAGCACGGCTTCAGCATCATCAACGACCATCTCACGTCCCGCGTTGAACTCAGCCGTGTATTTTTCGAGTATGGACGCCACTACCGCTGACCCTCCGCTATCTCGATCGCCTTGATCATCGCTCTCGCTTTGTTCACTGTTTCTTGAAATTCCGATTCGGGCACCGAGTCCGCGACAATCCCGGCTCCGGCCTGGATCTTCGCGACGCCATTTTCGAGCGACAGCGTGCGGATCGCTATACACGTATCCATGTTTCCGGCGTAGTCAAAATAACCGACAGCTCCGGCGTAGACGCCTCGCGGACTAGGTTCCAGAGAACGAATAATTTCGATTGCCCGCACTTTCGGAGCCCCTGAAACCGTTCCGGCTGGGAAGCACGAGGCGAGGGCGTCGAACTGGTCGAGGCCATCGCGAAGCTTCGCCGAAAGACGGCTGACCAGGTGCTGCACGTGCGAATATTTCTCGACATGCATTAAACTATCGACCTTCACGCTTCCGTACTCGGCGACGCGGCCAAGATCGTTCCGGCCGAGATCTACGAGCATCAAATGTTCCGCGACTTCCTTGCGGTCGGACTTCATCTCCTCGGCCAAACGCGAATCCTCTTCCATCGTTTTCCCACGCGGACGTGTCCCGGCGATCGGACGATATTCGAGGTCACGTCCGCGAACTCGCACGAGCATCTCCGGCGATGCACCGATCACCGACCGCTCACCCGACTTGATGAGAAACATATAGGGCGAAGGATTCAGAGAACGGATGGCACGATAAATCGCGACCGGCGTCGCGGGCGTCGTCTTGCTGAAGCACTGTGAGATCACAACCTGATACGCCTCGCCGGCATTGATAAGTTCTTTTACGTCATCTACGGCGTTTTCGAATGCGGCCTGTTGCCAGTTTGAGCTAGCTGCTCCAGCTGGGGTATTCACGTTAGCTGCCGGAAGCCGGATGTCCCCCGTCTCAAGTCTCTGCCGTATCTTTTCGTTACTGTTCTGGGCCGAATGAAACAGATCCTCTAAGCCTGCTTCGCTGGCGTTTGATTCGTCCGTAAACACGAGCGAGATGATGCTGATCACCTGCTTTGCGTGGTCGAACGCGACGATCGAGCGAAAGAACATCAGCGAACTTACGTCGTCCGTCTCGACATCTTTCTTCAAGGTTGGTTCAAACCATGAGGAGCAATCAAAGTTCATCGACCCGATCGCTCCGCCAATGAAGCTTGGGAGCGATTCGTCTTGATGAACTCGATTTTTCTCAAAATGAGTGCGAAGAAATTCGATGAGGCCAGTGTCAATGACCTCGCTTCCCGTTTCTGATGCGACCGTCACTCGAGAATCGTTTCCCGTAACGACAAACTCTGGATCGACACCGACGAACGAGTATCGCGCGAGAGTTTCGCCGCCCTCGACGGATTCAAGCAGGAATGAATTCGCCGCGTCCACCGAAAGCTTGAGATACACCGCGAGCGGCGTTAGCAGGTCGGCGGGAAGCGTTTCCACCACCGGAACCACGTTGGCCGATCTCGTCTTTTCTTTGAATGCTTCGAAATCGTTCATCGTAAATGGAAAATGCCGCCCCTTGGTTAAAGAGCGGCATTCTTCGTGATCGTTGTTCCTGGGAAAAGGACTGAGAAGGTTTAGCTTCTCCCGATCAAATAATCAGCCGCACGCACGAGCATACCAACGCCAAGCGAAATAACCTCGCCAGGTTGCGGCATAAAATCCGTGAGTGCGATCAAACATTGACTTCACTTTTAGCAGAAAGATTCTCTGCCTGTCAATTACATCTTCTCGGGCACTGAAATTCCCATCGTATCGAGCGCCGCAGTCAGCGATCTGCGAGCCGAATCGGCGACCGCGATGAGGATCGAACGTTTGACCGGATCCGCCTCCGAGATGATCTTATGATTCCGGTAGAACAGATTGAACGCCTTCGCCAAACTAAATGTATATTTCGCCAGTATCGCGGGCTCGTTTTGGCTTGCGGCAGACTCGACCGTCTCCTGAAGCCGCGAAGCAAACGTCAGCATTGTCCAGATCTCGCTGCCAGCCTCAGAAGTAAAGACTTCTTTCGCTCTGTCGACGTCATTGATCGCCGCCGCGTCGATCGCTACACCTTGATCCTCCAGTTTTCGAAAGATCGAGTTGGCCCGAACGGCGGAGTACTGAACGAAGCAGCCTGTCTCACCTTCGAAGGAAAGAGCTTCGTTGAAATCGAATACGATCACCGTGTTTCGCGTGAACTTCAAGAGGAAGTATCGCAACGCCCCGACCGCGATCTGATGCGCGATATCTTTCTTCTGCTTGATTGGCGAATCTGGATGGCGCGACTCGACCTCGATCAATGCCTTTTCCTCAAGCCGCGTGATCAGATCGTCTGCTTTTACGCCAAGGCCCTTCCGGCCGCTCATTTCGATGAACGGCTTCTTCCGGTCTTCGTCCGACACCTCGAATCCAAGTTCTTCCGCCGCTGCCGGCGAGAGGGCGACCATTTCATAGGAGAGGTGAACGCTTCCACTCTCGCCGATCTCAGGATGGATCGCCGCAACGCCCTTCTTCACCACGTCCTGCGGGTACGACTGCCGCGAGTCGATCACGTTATAAACGACCTCACCGTGGCCGAATTCAGGAACGCGGACATCCGTGTCCGCATCCGTTGTAGTTATCCAGATCTCCTTTCCATCGCCGTACTTGAAGAACGGTTTGTAATGAAAATCCATCCCTAGCACACCGAGCTTCCACATCTGATAAGCGATGTCCTTGCCTGTATAGGTGACGGTTCCATTCGAGCGGACAAGGATTTTGTCAGCCTCGTGCTCGTCGGTGCCTTCGTGCGATTCGAACGGCATCACCCAGCATCCGGCATGCTTACCTACTTCCTCAAGTCGGATCACGCCGCGTTCCTTCATTTGTTCAAATGCCTTGTCCCAGAAATGAAGGTGCAGGATCTCCGACTCGCGCGGGAATAGATCGTACCGGATCGAAAGCCGCTCCATCGTCTTTGTGATGCACTCGACGTTTCGCGTCGCGACGTAATCAGCCAACTCAGCCGTAGGGTTGCCACCCTCTTCGACCAAATGCAGAACCTCGGCCCGCTTTGATTTCAGTTCTTCGTCAGTTTGATAAAGCTGCCCGACTTTTGCGTATAGGTCCCAGCAGTAGAAATCGAATGAAACGCCGTCCGCTGTGAGTTGCGCGTCGAGAGCTTTGATCGATTCAAGGTCGCGATTCTCAACGTACATGAAACCGACAACTACGTCAGCAACCTGAACACCCGTGTTGTCGATGTAGTTCTGAACTTCGACCCGCTTTCCGGTCGCTTTTAAGATCCGCTGGAAAGTATCGCCGAGGACCGAATTACGGACGTGTCCGATGTGAGCAGCCTTATTTGGGTTAACGGACGTGTGCTCAACGCACATCTTCGGGCCGTTGGGCGATTTCGAGGCTGGCAGAGGGGACGCGTTGATACTATCGGCAAGAAATCTAGCTCGGTCGAAAAAGACGTTGAGATATCCGGCTCCGGCGACTTCAACCCGATCAACGAACTCGATGGATTCAAGCTCGGTCTTCAATGTCTCAGCGAGATTGCGGGGATTCTGCTTCTCGCCGGTCGCCTGCTTGATCTGTTTCGCAAGCTCGAACGCAATAGGAAATGCCAGATCACCGAGTTCCGTTTTCGGCGGGACCTCGGCTACGATCTGGTCGAGATCGATCTGAAACTTATCCTTGGCAGCCTCGCGTACTTTCTCGCGAAGCATTGATTGAAGTTCGGTTAGCGTCATTGCGATTCGTTAATCCAAAACCGCAATTATACGTGCTGTACGCTATTTTATCGAAACGGTGAGCGAATAGGTCGTGGATCCTGCTAAGTTGTCGACGCAGACCGATTGATCGCCGCGAACCTCGACTTCGTACGCATAACTCGTCTCGCCGCTCTCGAAGATGACGACCTTGCCGCTTCGCGAACTTACTGTCGCCGTGAACTGCTGCCCGACCTTGGCTCCGGCAAAATAGCAGATGCGTCCACCATTTGCGACGCGGCCCGTAACGGTAGCCGAGGTTCGCCCTTTCGCAAATCGAATGCGGGTATCGGCGAAAGCCGCAACGTTTGAGAAGGCGGCGACGGCTATGAGTGCGAATAATTTCGAATAGATTTTCATAAAAGGGATCCTAAATTCACAACGCGAGAACATGCCCCGATCCGTATCAGATTTCACTCGTTTGTTGCGATAGAATACAATCGAAACGGATGAAAACGCTTTATTTCGATTGTTTTGCAGGTGCTAGCGGAAACATGGTGCTCGGAGCTCTGATCGCCGCCGGTGTCGATGCGGGAGAGCTCAAGTCTGAGCTTGAAAAGCTGAAGCTACCCGGGTTTGAACTTGCGGTCGAGAAGGTCGATCGATCGGGGATTTCATCTACGCATGTCCGGGTCGAGATCCCAGACGAAAAGAATCATCGACATCTTCCTGAAATCGAACGGATCATCGGCGATTCGGCTCTTTCAGATTCTGTTAAGCAACGCTCGCTCGCTATCTTTCAGCGACTTGCCGGGGCCGAGGCATCTGTTCACGGAATCGAACTTTCGAAGGTTCATTTCCACGAGGTCGGGGCATTGGATGCGATCATCGATATCGTGGGGTCCTGTATAGGTTTCGAGCTGCTCGGGATCGAGCAGTTCGCGGCGTCGACGATCCACGTGGGAAGCGGATTCGTGAATATGGCGCACGGGAAATTTCCGGTTCCGCCGCCAGCGGTTGCTGAGTTGCTGAAGGCGATTCCGTTCTACTCGACCGAGATCGAAGGCGAGCTGATCACACCGACGGGTGCGGCGATAATATCAACTGTATGTAGTAGTTACGGCCCCATATCTGCAATGACACTTGAAGTTACTGGATATGGAGCGGGAACCAGAACTTACGAGAAATTCCCGAACGTGCTCCGGGTTATGATCGGCGAGAGGGCTGCATTGAGCGAAGCATCCGCGACTGAAACGCTTGCTGTTCTCGAGACCAATATCGATGACCTATCGCCGCAGATCCTCGGTCATTTTATGGACCGGGCACTAGCCGAGGGAGCGTTGGATTGTTGGTTCACGCCGATCCAAATGAAGAAGAACCGGCCCGCGACATTGGTTTCAGTGCTGTGTCGCACCGCGGACGAGCAGAAGTTTCTAGAACTGTTTTATCGAGAGACTTCGACTATCGGCGTTCGGGTTCGTAGGGTCGAGCGTCACAGCCTCGAACGGGAAGTGCGAACGATCAGGACGGACTTCGGGGAGGTTGACGTGAAGGAAGCGTTTCTGCAGGGTGAGGCAGTAAACTTTCAACCGGAATTCGAAGATCTCAAAGCGGCGGCGGCGGCGAGCGGAGTTTCTATCAAGACGGTAGCGGACGCTGTCGCAAGATCTTCAAAATAGGGGACGAACTTGGCTA
>JBEBGW010000144.1:0-9836 GCA_040081025.1 Pyrinomonadaceae bacterium
TGCTCGATACGCTTCGGTTCCTATCATCAACCTGGAATCCGCCATGCATCATCCGTGTCAGTCGATGGCGGATATGATGACGATTAGCGAGCATCTTGGTCCCGCAAAGAAAAAGGTTCTCCTCACGTGGGCGTGGCATCCGAAACCGCTGCCGATGGCTGTGCCAAATAGCTTCGCACTTGCGGCGGCACAGTTCGGTCATGATCTTCGGATCGCTCATCCGAAAGGGTATGAGCTCGATGAACAATTGATCGACGAGATCGGAGCACAGGCGGCTGCAAATGGCGGCTCGGTCGAGTTTACTAACGACGTTGACGAGGCCTTTGACGGCGTTGAGGTCGGGTACGCAAAGAGTTGGGGCAGCAAGAATTTCTACGGCGATGCGAATGGGGATATCCGCGAACGGGCAGGGTATCGCGACCAGTGGATCGTCGACGATGCGAAAATGTCGAAGACAGCAGGCACCAAGTTCATGCATTGCCTTCCGGTTCGACGAAATGTCATCGTCACCGACTCAGTGATCGATTCGCCAAACTCCATAGTGATCGACGAAGCGGAAAATCGCCTTCACATTCAGAAGGCAATTATGACGGAACTCATAAAATAGTGGCCTTTTCCCGAAAATATCGATCGACCGAATACGCCGCACGCCGGCCGTCCGCGATCGCCCATACGACCAGCGACTGACCACGCTCACAATCGCCGGCAGCGAAGATGCCTGGAACGGAAGTTTGTTTCTTTCCGTCGACCCGGATAGTGTTGCGTTCGGTCAGCTCGACGCCAAATTCCTCAAGGATCTTCCCTTTCTCGACACCAGTGAAACCGAGAGCAAGAAAGACCACATCAGCTTTCCAGACGTTCTCAGAGCCTCCGATCTCGGTGAGTTTCCCGTCGACCCACTCGACTGATACAGTCTCCACGCCCTCTAAGGCTCCGTGCTCGTCAGCTACGAACCGTTTCGTCAACAAGGAATATGCACGTGGATCCGCTCCGAACTTCTCGATGCTCTCCTCCTGCCCATAATCAATCTCGAACTCGCGAGAGCGGGCGAGCCAATGGTCGTGATCGGCAACACGCGAAGGCGGCTGTGGCATGATCTCTAGCTGAACCAGACTTTTGCAGCCCAACCGCAGTGACGTACCCACGCAATCGGTTCCGGTATCACCGCCGCCTATGACGATGACGTCCTTGCCGGTTACGTTGATAGTTCGTGGCGAGTGCGCCCCAAGAAGCTGCTTCGTGTTCTCGGTCAGGAATTCCATTGCAAAATGGATCCCGCTTGCTTCACGACCCACGATCGAAAGGTCGCGAGGCTTGGGCGAACCGGTGCACAAGACAACGGAGTCATAGTCATTTACGAGTTCTTTAGCGGAAATATTTACACCCACAGAAGCACTTGTCTTAAATGAAACTCCAGCACTTTGAAGCAAGCCTACACGACGTTCTACGATGGCCTTGTCGAGCTTCATGTTCGGAATGCCGTACATCAACAGCCCGCCGATCCGGTCGTCGCGTTCGAATACCGTTACTTCGTGCCCGAGCTTATTCAGCTCATCCGAACAGGCAAGACCCGCGGGGCCCGAGCCGATCACTGCAACACTATGTCCAGTTCGCTCGGCGGGCGGAGCAGACACCACAAGTCCCTCTTCGAACGCTCGATCGATGATCGCAACTTCGATCTCCTTGATCATCACCGGATCGTCGTTGATGCCAAGAATGCAGGAAGATTCGCAAGGAGCGGGACAAACACGGCCGGTAAACTCAGGAAAATTGTTGGTGGCGATCAGCCGTTCGTAAGCTTGCTCGTGACGGCCGAGATAGACAAGATCGTTCCATTCCGGGATCAGATTATGCAGCGGACAACCCTTAGTGACCCCGTCGAACGATTCGCCGACGTGGCAGAATGGCGTGCCGCAGTTCATACACCGAGCAGCCTGCGTGGAAATCTCTTCGGCATCGAGCGGCGCATGGAATTCGGACCAGTCGCTGAGCCGTTCTGAGGAGGGTCGCAGTATTGGCAAGCTGCGCCGGTACTCGATGAATCCTGTTGTCTTTCCCATTCACGTTACGCGGCGGACGCCGCCACAAATGCCGCGAGAGACGCAGCATCGGGCGACATGCCGTCACTCAAGTATCCTTCCCGCAATTCAACGACACGACGAAACTCTCTCGGGATCACCCGAACGAATCGATCTTTCGCCAGATCCCAGTCGTCAAGCAGTTCCTTAGCTCTCGGGCTTTCTGTGAGTCGGTGATGCTCGGCGATCATGTTCCGGACATACTCCAACTCCGGATCGCCGACCGGCTCAAGGTCGACCATCTCCTGATTAGTCCGGAATCGAAGCTTGCTTTTCTCGTCCAGCACATAAGCTGTTCCGCCTGACATTCCCGCGGCGAAGTTTTTACCCGTCGCTCCGAGGATCACCACTCGTCCGCCGGTCATGTATTCACAGCCGTGATCCCCAACGCCTTCAACCACAACATCTGCGCCGCTGTTGCGTACGGCAAAGCGTTCGCCGGCGATGCCCGAGATGAATGCATTGCCCGAAGTCGCTCCATATAGGGCCGTATTTCCGATGATTATGTTTTCGTGTGGTGCGTAATCCGACGCGCGAAACGGCCGAACCGTGATCTTTCCGCCGGAGAGGCCTTTACCCAAATAGTCGTTAGCTTCTCCCTCAAGATTCAGCGTGAGTCCCGACGGAATGAGTGCACCGAAGCTTTGTCCGGCCGACCCGGTCACGGCAAGGACAATCGTATCTTCTGGCAGTCCCGCCGAACCATAACGTCGTGAGATCTCGCTGCCGAGCATTGTCCCGAAAGAGCGATCAACATTTCTGATCACCACATCGCCGGTCACCCGATCACGCCGTTCCAGAGCTGGAGAGCAAAGGTCCAAAAGGATCTTGTTGTCGACGGTAGACATCAACCCGTGATCTTGTAGCGTCTTCTCTCCTAGGCCCTCTAGTTGAAACGTAAGGATCCGCGAAAGGTCGAGTGCATTCGGGCTGGCGATCTGATGGAGCAGATCAGTCCTCCCGATCAGATCATCCATCGAGCGGACGCCGAGCTCTGCCATTAGCTCACGCACCTCGCGCGCGACGAATCGCATGAAGTTCACCGTGTATTCCGGTTTGCCGGAGAACTTTTCGCGAAGGAGAGGATCCTGTGTGGCCACGCCTACCGGACAGGTATTCAGGTGACAGACCCGCATCATTACGCAGCCGAGAGTTACAAGCGGTGCCGTAGCGAAGCCAAATTCCTCGGCGCCTAACATCGCGGCGATTACAACGTCGCGTCCGGTCTTTAGCTGCCCGTCGGTTTCCAGCGTTACACGACTCCGTAGCCCATTTAACACGAGAGTCTGGTGAGCCTCGGCAAGGCCGATCTCCCAGGGAATCCCCGCGTGCTTAATGCTCGACAAGGGTGAAGCGCCAGTACCGCCATCGTAGCCGCTGATGAGGATCACGTCGGCCTTCGCTTTGGCGACCCCCGCCGCAACCGTTCCGACGCCCGCTTCCGCAACCAGCTTGACGCTGATGCGAGCGAAACGGTTTGCGTTCTTCAAGTCGTAGATCAGTTGAGCAAGGTCTTCGATGGAATAGATATCGTGATGTGGCGGCGGCGAGATCAGGCCGACACCGGGAGTTGAGTGTCGCGTGGCCGCGATCCACGGATACACCTTATTGCCGGGGAGCTGTCCGCCTTCTCCTGGCTTTGCACCCTGAGCGACCTTGATCTGCAACTCGTCAGCGTTGACCAGGTAGTGGCTGGTAACGCCAAACCGTCCGGACGCGACCTGCTTTATTCGACTCTTGGCACTGTCTCCGTTTGGATGCAGCTTGTACCTTGCCTCGTCCTCACCGCCCTCGCCCGTGTTACTTTTGCCGCCGATGCGATTCATAGCGATCGCGAGAGCTTCGTGCGCTTCCCGGCTGATCGATCCATAGGAGATCGCACCTGTCTTGAATCGGCTAAGAATAGCCTCTTCCGGCTCAACCTCTTCGATCGGTACCGGCTTTTGGACCTTGCGAAAATCAAGCAGCCCGCGGATGGTCGCACCATCGCGAGACCGGTCGTTTACGCCGCGGCTATAATCATGAAACGAAGCAAAATCTCCGTCCCGACAGGCTCGCTGTAAGCTATGGATCGTACGCGGGTCGAAGAGGTGCGTTTCCCCATTTGCCCGCCACTGATATACGCCTCCGGTATCGACCGATCGAGTACTCGACAAGCCGAATGCATCTGCGTGACGATCGATCGCCTCCCGCGCCATCTCCGTCAGCCCGATCCCGCCGATCCTCGAAGGGGTGCCCGAAAAATACCTGTCAACCGTCTCCTGGTTTATCCCAAGGACCTCAAACACCTGAGCACCAAGATAGCTCTGAATAGTTGAGATCCCCATCTTGGAAATTACCTTTACGACGCCTTTATTTATCGCTTTTCGATACTTTTCGGTTGGATCGGACGAGGTGATCTCATCACGCAACGCAAGATCGTCGATCGTTTCAAATGCAAGATACGGATTTATCGCAGTCGCGCCATAGCCGAGTAAGGCAGCGAAATGGTGTACTTCGCGGGGCTCGCCGCTCTCAAGTACGAAGCCGACCTGCGTGCGCCGTCCTTCGCGTATTAGGTGATGATGCACCGCGGAAACCGCAAGCAGCGCTGGGATCGGAACGCGGTATTCCGTGGTTTGGCGGTCAGAAAGTATGAAGATGTCATAGCCATCATCGATCGCCCTGCTCGCCTGATAGCACAGCTCGTCCAGAGCCCATTCAAGTCCCTGTTCGGCGTTTCCGCGATCGAACAATATCGGGATCGTGAGGCTTTTGAATCCGGTCGATCCGAAATCGCCTTCGGAATCTCCAAGTAATCGAATCTTCTCCAACTCTGAGTTTGAAAGAATAAAGGAGTTCAGTTTCAGTTGGCGTGCGCAACTTGGGTCAGCCTCTAACAAGTTCCCTTCTGGACCGATGACGGTGTCTGTCGAGGTAACCAACTCTTCGCGGATCGCGTCGATCGGCGGATTCGTGACCTGCGCGAAAAGCTGCTTGAAATAGTTGTAGACAAGTTGCGGTCGTTTAGATAGAACGGCGAGCGGCGTGTCGTTACCCATCGATCCGATCGGTTCCGCGCCCGTCTCAGCCATCGGTGTGAGGATCATTCGGATCTCTTCTTCCGAATACCCGAATACTTTCTGACGCCGCGCAAGGGTCGACGTGTCGGGCGTATACGTCATCGGCGGATCGGGGAGATCGTCGATGTGGAACAGGTTATCGTCAAGCCATTCTCGATATGGTTCTGCCTCCGATATCCGAGCCTTGACCTCTACATCAGTCAGGATCCTGCCAGCTTTCGTATCAACCAGGAACATCTTGCCCGGCTGAAGTCTTCCCTTTTCCAGCACGTCCGCAGGATCGATGTCGAGCACGCCAACCTCGGACGCCATGATCACCATTCCCTGCTTGGTTACGGTGTAACGCGATGGGCGCAAGCCATTTCGGTCGAGTACCGCTCCGACGATCGTTCCATCGGTAAATGTCATCGAGGCCGGACCGTCCCATGGTTCAATTAGACAGGAATGAAAGTCGTAGAACGCCCGCTTAGCATCGGACATCCGCGACCCGCTGTGGAGTGGCTCCGGGATCATCATCATCATGCAATGCGGGAGTTCGCGCCCGGAAAGTGTAAGCATTTCGAGAGCATTATCAAACGCCCCCGAATCGCTCGCCTCGTCGTCGATCACGTGCATGACTTTCTGCAGATCGTCGCCGAAGAGTTTGGAACTCATTCGCCCTTCGCGGGCCCGCATCCAGTTCAGATTTCCCCGCAGCGTGTTGATCTCGCCATTGTGCGCTACGTATCGCAGCGGTTGCGCTCGGTTCCAGTTGGGAAAGGTGTTCGTACTAAAGCGAGAATGGACGATAGCTATGGCAGATCCAAACGATTCGTCGCGCAAGTCGCGGTAGAACGGGCCGAGCTGCTCAGGCGTGAGCATGCCCTTGTAGATGATCGTTCGAGAGGACAGGCTCGCGAAATAGAACTTCTCTGATAGCACCGGATCGCGGCGTGTTAGAAGCTCTTTCGCCCATCGACGAACGACGTAAAGCTTCCGTTCGAAGTGCTCGTTGTCAGTAGTATTGGCGCCCTTTGCGATGAAGACCTGGCGGATGAAGGGCTGCGATTCTCTCGCGGACCTTCCGAGATCCTCTGCATCGACCGGAACCGTTCTCCAACCGATGAGTACAAGCCCTTCGGCGATGATGGTCTCTTCAAGGATGCTTTCGCACTTGAGTCTAAGAGGCTCATCCTGCGGGAGAAAAAGCATTCCGACCGCGTATTTGCCGGGTTCGGGAAGGGTAAGCTCCCAGCGAGCAGCTTCGTCACGCAGAAATTCATCAGGGATCTGCGTAAGAATGCCGGCTCCGTCACCGGTGTTCTCCTCGGCTCCTCTGGCTCCACGGTGAGCCATGTTTACAAGCGCAGTAAGCCCGTCTCGAACGATTTCGTGTGAGGGGGTTCCATCGATCTTTGCGATCATTCCAACCCCGCACGAATCGTGTTCGAAGGAAGGATCGTATAACCCAATGGCTTTTTGTCGGCCGGTTTCGTTCATAACGGTCGAAATTGGTGCGGAACTCTGGAGAGCCAATTATACACGAATCGATCACTATTTCTAATACTATCGGAAAGAGAATAATATGTAGTTATGTTTATGGGGACCGTGAATTTGTCCTGCGCCGGCTAGTATGTAAACTGTTCTCTTTTCGACACTTAAGTTATGAAGCCAGAAACTCTCGATCTTCTCCGCGAGGCCTTGCCTTACATTCAGCGATTTAAGGGAACGACTTTCGTTGTAAAGTTTTCGGGCAAGGTGACCGAGGACAAGTCGATATTGATGTCGCTCGCGGAGGAGCTGGCTCTGCTGCACCAGGTGGGCATACGCGTCTGCGTGATCCACGGTGGCGGGAAACAGTTGACCGAACTCGCACAGAAACTCGGCGTCGTACAGACAGTGATCGAGGGACGGCGGGTAACCGATGACGACACACTTGAACTGGCGAAGATGATATTCCGCGGGAAGATCAATACCGAGATCCTTTCAGCCTTGCGAAACCGGGGTATCTCGGCGGTTGGACTTTCGGGACTCGACGGAGGCGTTATCAAGGCCGAACGCCGGCCGCCGCGGGATGTATTGGACAAGGAGACTGGTGAGACGGCTACGGTAGACTTCGGGCATGTTGGGAACATCGTCGAGGTCGATATCAGGCTCGTGCATCTTTTGCTAGAGAACGGCTACCTGCCGGTCATTTCATCGCTGGGCGCTGATGACGAGGGAAAGATCTACAACATCAATGCCGATACTATTGCTTCAGAGATCGCGATCAAGTTGAAGGCCGAGAAACTGATCCTGCTTTCAGACGTCAACGGTATTTACCTCAACGCAGACGATCCGGGATCAAAGATCGATCGACTAGGTATCGCTGAAGCCAAGGACATGATCGCGTCCGGAAGAGCGACTGGCGGGATGATACCGAAGCTTGAGAATCTGATCTCGCTAGTGGAAAGCGGTGTGGGCTCAGCCCATGTTATTGGCGGGACGTCGCGTAATGGGATACTCGCCGAGGTGTTTACTAACGAAGGTACAGGCACGATGATCGTCGCATAAACGCAAAAAGGACAGGCTATCAGCCTGTCCTACAAAATGGTGCTCAGGGGGGGACTCGAACCCCCACGGATTACTCCACACGCCCCTCAAACGTGCGCGGCTACCAATTACGCCACCTGAGCAATACTGAAAAGAACTATTGGTTTGACGGAGCGGCGTTCGCCGGAACTTCCGTGTTTCCTGCCGGAGCAGCGTTGGTAGCCGGAGCTGTATTCGTATCTGCTGCAGGAGCAACTTCAGCAGGAGTTTCCGGAACCGGCTCTTCGGCTGATGTCGTCTGCAGGACAGACACACCGCCCTGTAGTGCGGGCATGGAGATCAAGAGTGCGAGCACCATGAAGCATGACGCCGCGACGATCGTGATCTTCGAAAGCACCGAAGCCGTACCGCGCGGACCGAATGCCGCGTTCGAGATATTGCTCGTAAACAGCGCTCCCGCGTCGGTCTTACCCGGCTGAAGCAGCACACTGCCGACCAGCACGAGGCACGAAATGAAAAATAGAACGTAAAGTACGTATAGCAACTTCGTTTACCACCTTCGAACTACTGCTTGTAGTTCACGATCTTTGAGAAACTCTGGGCGTCCAAACTGGCACCGCCAACAAGAGCACCGTCCACATCAGCTTGAGCCATTAGCTCGGCTATGTTTTCCGGCTTTACCGAACCGCCGTACAAGATCCGAAGATTGTCAGCGGCCTCGATTTCATGCGTATCCGCAACTGCTCCGCGGATGAAGGCATGCATTTCTTGAGCCTGTTCAGGCGTGGCGGTTTTACCCGTTCCGATCGCCCAGACAGGCTCGTAAGCGATAATAATACGTTCCAGGTCGCTTACTGTCAAACCCTTTAACCCACCTTCAAGCTGGGTCTTTACGACCGATTCGGCATTGCCCGCTTCCCTTTCCTCAAGCCGTTCGCCAACGCAAACGATCGGCGATAAACCAGCTGCGAGTGCTGCCATCGTCTTCCAATTAACGGAATCATCCGTCTCGCCGTAGAACTGTCGCCTCTCGGAATGGCCAACGATAACGTGACTGCATCCGGCGTCCTTGAGCATCACCGGTGCGACTTCACCCGTATGCGCTCCGAAATCATTCTGAATCGCGCAATCCTGTGCCGCTATGCGGATATTCGACCCTTCGAGCCGGTCTGCGACCGTCTTCAGCGCAGTAAATACAGGTGCGATCACGACCTCACAATGTGTCGCATTGATTACCAGCGGCTTCAGCTCAAGGGCGGTATCCACCGCCTCTCCGAGTAGCTTGTACATCTTCCAGTTTCCGGCCATTACGGGCTTTCTCATGTCGACAAGTGTATCATCCGAAGGTTGTATCTAGAGAGCAGACAATGATTTAGGACCTTCGATGCATCTGCGGCAACCGCACGAACGAAATCGGATACAAACCAGAAGGACTTCACGAGGACGAACAATGGGCGAAACCTTTAGCCGACGGAATATTAACCGCCGAGTAGCGATCACGGGGGTCGGTGTAATGAGCCCGATCGGTCAATGCCGCGATTGCTTCTGGGAATCTCTCAGATCAGGTAAAAGCGGCGTCAGCAAGATCAGTAGCTTCGATACTACGTCATTGCCTGTTCAGATCGCGGCTCAGGTCAGCGACTTTGAGTGGCCAACACAGATTCCCACGAAAGATCAAAAGAACGTCCCGAGGACAGTACCGCTCCTATTACGTGCGGTCACCGAAGCCCTGTCAGACGCTCGGATCGATACCGCTGAAATGTCCCTTGAAGAGCGGCGTTCGATCGGCGTCGAGATCGGGACCGGCGGCGGCGGATTCGCTTTCACTGAAAAGCACTACGAATACTGGTTCGTAGGGCCGAAGAATCGTGCAAGCGTTTACATCATCCCCGCATCGACTCACGGCGGGCTTTCGTCCGAAGTATCAATGGCGTTCGGATTTCGCGGCCTCTCGCACGTCGTCTCGACTGGATGTACGAGTTCGACCGACGCCATCTTCTACGCATCCGAACACATCCGACACGGGCGCCAGGACGTTATGATCGCCGGCGGGGTCGATGCACCGATCGCTCCGGGTATCCTCGCTGGATTCGAACTGATGAAAGTGCTGACCGACCGCTGGAATGACGAACCGGCGAAGGCTTCGCGTCCGTTCTCAAGCGACCGCTCGGGCATGGTCCTGGGA
>JBEBGW010000145.1:0-9821 GCA_040081025.1 Pyrinomonadaceae bacterium
GTCTTCGGACAGCGCTGGCGGCAAACTGTCCGCAGCGACCAGCACGAAGCTCTCGTTGGAGTCTACAATGGTTCCAAGTCCTGCGGCGGCGTCTCGATCTTTTTTGTCGCTCACACGGACACGGACCAGACTTTTTTGAGGATCACGGATCAAGTTCGTGATCTCATCCGATGCGGCGGGCTTAGCGGACTTTCGCTTCACCTGAGCAGACTGCGGAAGGCTCCAGAAAGCAACGCAAAATCCAACGACCGAAATGATCGAGGCGACGAGGATCACTACCCTTAGGCTTGTTCGGGGGAATTTCATTTTGATCGCAATAAAACCAAGGAAAGACGCCCAATAATAGCGCCTTTCCGGTGAGGAATATACTCGAACAGTGGGGTTCGAACTTACATCTATTCTGCGTTCTGGGCTATCAGCCGATCGGCCGAGCCATCGCTAGATGCTTCAGGCGACGGGACAAAGCCGTTCGAAAGCGGCCGCTCGGTCACTTCCTTTTCCAGCCCGGCACTGAGAACATCGCTGACGAGTTTTGCTGGAATTATCTCAAGCTCGGCTCGGACGTCTGCCGGTATCTCTTCGGTATCCGACTCGTTCTGGGCTGGCAGAATGATCCGCCGAATACCAGCCCGGTGAGCGGCAAGGACTTTCTCTTTAATGCCGCCGACCGGAAACACCTGGCCGGAGAGTGTTATCTCGCCCGTCATCGCGGTGTCGGTACGGACCTTGCGGCCCGTATAAAGCGACGCCAAAGCCGACGCCATCGTGACTCCCGCGCTCGGGCCGTCTTTCGGGATAGCGCCTGCCGGAACGTGAACATGGACGCCGTTTTGCTTGATGAGGTCCGGGTCTATGCCAAAATCAGCCGCGTGCGCCCACAGATAGCTGCGCGCGGCTTGAACGGATTCCTTCATCACATCGCCGAGTTGGCCGGTTAGTGTTAAACCGCTTCCGCCGGGAAGAAGCGTTGCCTCGATGAAAAGCACTTCCCCGCCCATCTCCGTCCACGCCATGCCGGTCGCGACGCCGGCTGGAAGCTCCTTGCGAGCCTCTTCAGGATGAAATCGCGACGGCCCAAGATACTCCTTCACGTCCGCAGCATCGACGGTCACTTTGTCCGTCGAACCCTGTGCGACCTTGAGCGCGACTTTACGCGCGATGTTGCCCATAGTGCGTTCGAGCTGCCGAACACCTGCCTCGCGGGTGTAACGCGATGTGATGAGATTGATAGCGGCGTCGGTAATCGTGAGCTGATCGTCGGTCAGTCCGTTCTCTTTGATCTGTCTGGCGATCAGATATTGCTTGGCGATGTTCAACTTCTCACGATCGCTGTATCCCGCAAGCTGGATGATCTCCATTCGGTCGCGAAGGGGCATCGGGATCGGGCTGAGCTGGTTCGCGGTAGCGATGAAAAACACCTTCGAGAGATCGAACGGCAGGTCGAGATAGTTATCGCGAAACGTATTGTTCTGCGCCGGATCGAGGATCTCGAGCAGGGCCGAAGCAGGATCGCCGCGAAAGTCGTTGCCGAGCTTATCGACCTCATCGAGCATGATCACGGGGTTATTTACGCCCACTCGTCGAAGAGATTGAATTATACGGCCAGGCATTGCCCCGATATACGTTCGCCGGTGTCCGCGGAGTTCGGCCTCATCCCGCATTCCGCCCAAGCTCATACGGTCGAACTCGCGGCCCAAGGCCCGCGCGATCGAACGGCCGAGCGAGGTCTTGCCGACTCCCGGCGGGCCCACAAACAGAATGATGGGGCTTTTTGAATCCGGCCGCAGCTTTACGACCGCAAGCGATTCCAGAATTCGTTCTTTGATATCTTCGAGTCCGTAGTGGTCTTCGTCGAGGATCTTTCGGGCCTCGTTCAGGTCGAGCTTTTCCTCGCTCGCTTTTCGCCACGGAAGTTCGAGAACGTATTCGAGATAGGTTCGAATCACGTGATAATCGGGCGCAGATTGTGGCAAGGCCTCCATCCGCTTAAGTTCACGCTCAGCTTCCTTACGAACGTCGTCAGGCAGATCCGCTGTTTCCAGCCTTTCGCGTAGCTGCGATGCCTCGGCCTTCTCGCCTGATTCGTCGTCGCCGAGCTCTTTCTGGATGGCCTTCATTTGCTGCCGCAAAATGTAGTCGCGCTGCGACTTGTCCATCTCGGTCTGCGCTTCGGTGGCGATCTTCGAACGGATCTGCATTATCTCGAGCTCGCGCGCGAGAGCAGCGTGCGTGAGAGTCAGCAACCCGTCGACGGTGTTCGATTCGAGCATTTTCTGCTCAGTCTCAACGCCTAGGTCGAGGACGGATGCGAGAAAATAAGCGGTCTGTACCGGATCGGTCTGCGTCATCACCGCCATCCGGATCTCCGGCGGCACGTTCGGCAATAATGCGAGAGCCTGTTGAACGAGGTTCTGGATGTTCCGCTTGAGTGCCTCGATCTCTTCTTCATCGACGCGGCGAAGGTCCGGCAGCACCTGGATCTTTGCCTTGATGTACGGCTGCTCCTCGATCCAGTCGACGATCTCGAAGCGGTCCATTCCCTGAACGATCAACTGCATAACGCCCTCGTTACGCATCATCCGCTTGATGTTTACGATCGTCCCGATCTTGTAGAGGTCGTCGAACTTCGCCTCGTCGCCGGTGACGTTCTCGGTCTTGGTCGTGATACAGCCGATGAGCTTTTCTTCAGTGCTCAGCGCCGATTCGACCGCGCGAACCGATCGCTCCTTGCCAACCGCGAGCGGCACGACAGTTTCCGGAAACAGCGTCGTGTTCTGCAGCGGCAATATCGCTATCTCGAACGGGCCCGGGAACGGCGGTTCTTCCGGTTTCGAGTCGTCTTGAGTTTTGTCTTGAGTTTCTTCGTCAGCCATATAGCTACCCTTATTAGATGCTCATTCAGCGTCTTGATAGAGCGGGAAGTTTGGTTCCTGTTTCTTCTTATTTCTTATTTTCCTGTTTCGTGGATCAATTCTCTCTATCCACGAAAAAAGAAAATAAGAAACCCGGAAAGAAACCTGAGTCTTACACAGCCTTCTTCAGATGAATGATCAGCAGGCCGTTCTCGAAATTGTGTTCGACCTTTGCCCCTTCGATCGATGCAGGAAAGCTCAAGGTCTTCTCGAACCTGCTATAGGTGATCTCCATCTGGTGGTACGACGTACCAACCGCGCAGGACTTGTCCTTTCGGCAGCCCGATATGTTCAGCGTTTTTCCTTGAATATCAATTTCGACATCCTCAGCCGAAACACCAGCCAATTCTACCTTCACCAGCCATCCATTCTCGGTCTGATAGACATCCGCGGCTGGATACCATAGCCGCCCCGACTGAACGTTCTTCGACGAGCCAACAAACTGAAAGTAGCGGTTTAGTGATTTAGCCATGCTGGTTACTTCTTACCCCAAAACCCCGCGCCGCTGGATATCTCTTCTAGGGCTTCGGCGATCTCGCGTTGGTCTTCGATCTCGAGCGCGATGTCGGCCATTGAGATGATTCCCGCTAGCTCGCCCGAAGGTGTTACCACCGGTATACGGCGGACTTGTTTGTCGCCCATCAGACGGATCGCTTCGAACACGAAATCGTCCGGGCCGACCGAGAATATCTCGCTGGTCATCGCTTCGGAAACGGGCGTGGACGCATCCTTTCCTTCTGCGACAGCTCTGACAACGATGTCACGGTCCGTCACGATGCCGACGAGCTTACCTCCATCAACAACTGGCACAGCACCCATATCGCCTTCGCGCATCATTGCACCGACGTCGCGAAGAGGCATCTCGGGCGACGCCGTACGGACGTCACGCGTCATTATCTCGCTGCAGCGCAGCCGCGCTCGTGCTTCTCCCTGCGATTCGGCCATACCCTTATTTTCTGCGAGTTAGCTTTAGAAAGCAAGGAATTCGATATCCTCGATTTGCGATCGGCGATTTGCGATTGTGTCTCGGATTTGGCGACACTAGTGTTTGTCTCGGGCAGAAACGCGACCGTTAGGAAGCGTGGCGATCGGGCGGGTTAACCGCCACGCTCGTTAACACTCGCGTTTTTGCCCGAAACCGACGATTTAATGGGAAAGCACAGAGAGAACAAACGAAAGCCTGTTCGAACGGGTGAGACTATCATGGTAGGCAAGGCTGAATCGGTTCCGCCCGGACGCGGTGCGACAGTTAAATTGAAGGACGGGACGGAACTCGCGCTCTACAATGTCGGCGGGAGTTTTCACGCGATAGAGAATTTTTGCCCGCACAAGGGCTATCCGCTTGCGGATTCAAGGCTTTACGGCAGCATCGTCGAATGCGACCTCCACGGATGGCGCTTCGATGTGCGATCAGGCGAATGCTTTACGGAGAAGAAGTGCTCACTTGAGCGCTACGAGGTGAGGATCGAGGACGGCTTGATCAGGATCGTAATCTGAAAGTGCGGAAGCCCGTGCGTTAGCAAGGGCGTAACTTTCAACGCGAATGTTACGCAATTGCTAAGGCACGGGCCTCTGCATTTTTAGAACCTCAGCGTCACGTTCTGCCCATCGAGGACGAGATTCGTCGCCGATACCGAACGCAGATTCCGTCCGCTATAGGTCACCTGTATCTCGCCGCTCGCGGTTGCATTGCCAGAAGCCTCGACCGCGATTCGCAGCGTCGTATCATCCGCGAAGATCAATTTGCCGGTGAATGGTGTTGACCCGCCGAGTCGGTTCATGCTTACCGTCGCGTCGCCGGTCGTTGTGACCCTAACGTTCGCTCCGATTAGTATCGACGCATTCCTGCCTTCTATCTGGAGCGATCCCGGCCCAAACGCCGAAAGGCTAATCGTCCGGCCCGTCACCGGTTGCGGAGCATCGGTACCGGGAACCACGATGATCTCGATATTCTGATCCTGATTGCCTCGAAGCGTCACCGGTACACCCGTCTCAGATCTAAACCGCAATTCTCCGTTTGAGCGGATCTCGGCACGAACTTCATAGGTTCGCTGGCGATTGATATTGCGTGCTTCGTAAGGCAGTTCGAACGAGAACGGAACTTGTCGATTGCCAGTGTTTACCGTCGTTTCAGCCACAGCCGTGCCGTCCGGCGTCGCCGTGTCAACCAGCTTCACGCGAACTTCCGAATTCGGCGCTAAAGCTATCCGCTGACGGTATGAAACGGTACCGCGAACTACATTATCGCGTTGCCCGCCACCCTGACCGCCACCGCCGACCGGGACGAGATTGATCTCGACGCTTCGCGGATTACCCTGCGTAATGACCGGAACGCTCGTGTCAGTTGTAAACAACAAGCGGTCGCCATCGCGGATCTCTGCTCTGACAGCGTAACGATTACGCTCCTGTACCTTTGCCTTGTCATAAGCAAGATCGAATGAGAACGGCACCTGCTTCCCCGCCGTAGGCGTTCGCTGTTCGGCAATGATCGTCGATGGTGCGTCCGCACGTGAGACGTCTATGATCGTGACCGAAAGGATCGCAGAAGTCGGCAGGGCGCTCCGCTGGCGATAGGTGACGGTGCCCGAAACAACGTTGTCCATCGTCCCGACCTCGCCGCCGCCATCCGGGCACGCCCGAGCGGTATCAACATCCTCAGGAGAAACGATCGCCGCACCGGCACGGAAAAGCGAATAGGTTACGAGGCTTTTCTGCGACGGGCAGCAGAGCGGATCACTTTCGGCGTAGCGGGAAAACTCCGCGGTCATCTCGGTCGAACTCTGAAGTCGATAGTCGCCAAGCGATCCGTCAGATCGGGCCCCCATCGGAGCGGGTGCGAGAGTACCTATAAACCGGTCGTTCGCGAAAACGAACGCATTGTATTCATTCGGGCGGCACATACCGTCCGCACTCGCCATCGCCATGATGACCGTCGTCGGGCCGTATGACTGGGTTGGGCCAAACAGCGTCCAACCCGCACGTGTCAGCGCCCGGTCAGCGACCGAAGCGGCCGTGCGGGTCGTCTGTCGACACATCGCATCGAGCGGCGCCGCGTTTCGCGGTGGGGTCGGGATCGCGGCGCCCGCCCGGTTCCAGTTGTTTAAGGGCCTATCAAGCCACGAGGTCTGGCCGAATGCGGCCGCCGACAGCAATAATGTAAAGAGCAGGGATGTTAAAGTTCGAAGACGCATATTCTCCTCCCGAATTCACCTCAAATCGTTGTGATCAAATAGTTTGGGGAAAGTGACCGACGCGAAAAAGATGCGTTCGGCACGTCAAACGTTGGTAATTATATTGTGGGCACCCGCGGGCATTCTACCACCGTTCGGATACGGGTTCACTGCTCGCCCGCCATTTCTTTTTTGATCTGGACGATGAATGAGCGAACAGCTTCGGCCTCGGGGCTGTCGGGGAAAGTTTTGAGGAAATCTTCGTAGAGTGCGATCGCTTCCTTGTATCGCTTCTGCTTCTCGTAGATCATGCCGACGAGTTGGTAGATCACGGCGGCATCCGGAGCTCCTGATAGCTGCTTCACGGACATCATCAGGTTCTTAGCAGCGTCGTTGTAGGCGACGGTCTGTGCTTCCTCATCGGCCAGTGTTTCGGCTCGGTCCTGATAGAGAAGTCCGAGCCCGGCGTAGGCCTCGGGTTGGAAGCCACCGCCCTCGGCGATGGCCCGTTTGAATGACGCGATCGCTTTCGTTTCATCGCCGAGGTCTTTGTGAATCCGGCCTTCGATCGCGGAGGCTTCGGCACTTCGCGGACTGACCTTGCGAAGTTCCTTTAGGGCCGCAAGAGCCTTGTCGTACGAGCGTCCTTCAGCAAGGTTTCGAAGCAGCCCGACATGAGCCGAAATCAACTTCGGATTCGCGGCGATCGCTTTTCGATACGCTGCCTCGGCCTTCGCACGATCGAGCGTTGACTCACGTTCGCCTTCCTGAAATGCCAGTTCGGCCGGGTCGCGGGTTTCTGTCAGCGCGATCTTGACCTCGCCTCGCTGGGTCGGAAGAAGTGGCTTATTCACCTCAGCAAAACTCGGCGCAAGAACCCGGATAATGCGACGGCCCGGCGGAACTGTCTTGATTTCGAGCTTCCCTTCCGCGTCGGTCGTGCCGTACAGCACGCCTTTGATCCAAACGCGTGCGTTCGGTTCGGTAGCGACGGTGATGCTGCGTGTGGCCTGAGCGAATGAGACGGTCGTCAGCAAAACGACGCAAACTAGAAGGACAATACTGTGACGGAAATTCCTCAACCTATCCTCGAGTATTCATCCGAGACATCACGGTCTTCGAATTCATCCATGATACCGTCATTGTCCTTGTCCTCGGCAAAAAATATCTTGATGAGCGGCGGTGCGATGAGAGTTGTCGCGACCGCCATGAAGAGGACCGAGGCGAAGAATTGTTGGCTGATCGCGGCCATCCCGAGTCCGATCTGCGCTACGACGATGCCGACCTCGCCTCGCGGGATCATCCCGACTCCGACTTGTGCGATCTCGCGCCTCGACATTCCAAGCACGCCGAGCCCGCCGCCTATGAATTTAGTGATCACCGCCGCAACCGTAACGATGATCGCGAGTACGACAACACTCGAATCGCGAAAAACAGAAAGGTTGAGCTGCATGCCGATATTGACCAGAAAGAACGGCACCAGAAACTCCGTAACTCCGCTCGTCAGTTGGTGCACTTTGTGATTACCTTCGGTCGTTTCGGCGAGAGCCATGCCGGCAAGAAACGCACCGATTATCGCCGCGACGCCGAAGTACATCGACGCCACAGAAAGCCCTAGACACAGCACCACGCCGAACGTAAACAACGAATTCCCGCTCTTCAGATTTTCGATCTTTGGGCCCAGACGATTGAAAATTTTCGACCCTAGAAGCCCGACGACTACCGTGAACGCGATCGCGAGGCCAGCAATTTTCGCGAGTGCCATAACGTCGACCGACCCCTCGCCAAGTCCGGAAACCATCGAGAGAATGATCAACCCGAGGATGTCGTCGATCACCGCCGCGCCGAGAATGATGCGTGACGTTTCGCGATCGAGAAGTCCCATCGAGCCGAGCACGCGGGCCGTGATTCCGACCGATGTCGCGACCAGTGCCGCGCCGATGAACATCGCCTCGACGAACGACCCGTCCCATATCATCGCGATGGCATAGCCGGCAATGAACGGAAAGATCACCCCCAGCGTCCCGACCATGAACGCCCGCTTGCCGACGCGAAGAATGTCCTGCGGTTTTGTCTCGAGTCCGACGGTGAATAGAAGAAAGATCACGCCGATCTCGGCGATGATACTGATCAGGTCGCTCGGCTGCACCCATCCGAGGAGGCTCGGGCCAATAAGGACGCCGGCCAGGATTTCGCCGACGACCGCTGGTTGCTTTAGGCGCTCAAATATCTCCGCCATGATTTTAGCGGCGGCGAGGATGAGGAACAATGAAAGTAAAACGGTTGAATGCTCAACCGAGGCAGCGAGTACGACCGGCATATTTCGAAATTCTGTTTGTTGCTACGGAGCCCCAGTTTAGCAACTTCCAACAAGGCAGGCCAAAGGAAATACGGATGGTCAGCGGCCGTCGCTCTTGGAATTCAATCGCCGTTTCGACTCGTCGATCAGTTCGTTGTTCTTCTCGAATGTCAGTTCGGCATCGGGACCCTGTCCTGACTTGGGTGGGTAGATCGGTTCGCGATATATCGGGTAAACGTCGGTCCGGAGGTGAGCGAGCATATGATGGCCGCGGCGGGTTTCTCGTTCGTGACGAAGAGCTGAAATATCGATGGGAGCGACGACGATCCGCTCGCCAGGGCCGGGTGATGCGTCGGCGAGCAGCCGGCCCTCAAAATCAACGATCTGACTCCCGCCCGACCACGAATACGGAGGATATTGATGTAGGCTGGCGGCTTGGTTCGCCGCGACGACGTAAGCCATGTTCTCGATCGCTCGGGCGCGATTGATGACGGTCCACCAATCCATCGGCGGCGTCGCGTTCCACGGGTCCATGTAGGCCGACACGCGGATCAGGACTTCAGCACCGTTCGCGGCTAACTGCCTCAACGCCTCCGGGAACAGCCAGTCATAACAGATCGCACATCCGAGGCGGCCGATCTCGGTATCGGCGACCGGGAAAAGCTCCTCATCGTAGCCTTCAATGTCGTGCGGACTGGTGTGGACCTCGTACGGGATCCATGTGTTGACCTTGCGATACTTGTAGATGATTCCCTCGGGCCCGATCAGGCAGGTCGTGTTAAAGATCGCGCCTTTCCAACGATGGTCCACCTCAAGCATCGATCCTGATTGAATATAGACTCCGTGTTCCTTCGCCTTTTTTTCGAGGCGGTCAGTGTGTTCGTTGGGGATCTCGACGGCGAGCTTTTCGATCAGTTCTTTAGCGGAAGCAAAGACAGGAGCCGCATGCGCAAACTCGGGAAACACAACAAGCCGGACGGGAAGAAACGGAGCACTGCCCGCGACCGCCGAATCTATCATCGACAAAATGCGATCCGTGTTTGCCTTCATCTGACGGCGGTCGACCGGATTCGACAGAGCCGTCTGACAAGCCGCCGCGGAATAGCGAATGTGATCCATACTACTGCTATTACTGCTGCCGTTTTTGAATGAGGCCTGCTTCGATCTGCGGCATCAGGCGGCGGCCGACGCGGGTCGTGTATTCGTCGTAGATCCGCTGCTTTTCGTCGGTCATCGGGAATCGTTCGGGCGACGCATACGGGTACTTCGACATTCCCTTGAACGGCAGTGGATAGACCGCGTCGGGGCTGCCGGAGTTGATGTCCATTTCCTTGCTGTACCCGTCGGCGTAGAGTAGAAAGGTAAACTTTCTGCCAGCGGATGGCTCGGGCAACGCGGCGAACCTGAGCATGAGTTCATCCCCCGTCTTGGATATCACGA
>JBEBGW010000492.1:0-2594 GCA_040081025.1 Pyrinomonadaceae bacterium
TTGTAGCCCATCGCGTTAAGGAAACGGTCGAGCACCTGGCCGTGGGTCACTTCCTCGATGCCCCAGCGCTCCATGAACTTTGAAATTACCGGATCGCGTCCCGTTGGCGTGCGCTGAAGTTCGCGGTGATACATCTCGGTCAGCACCTCGACGTCACGCATGTAAAGCAATACCGGGATGAACTTTTCATCGATCGGCGTGTCGCGAACCTCGGCCCAGGGAATGCCGTCGATGAACTCATCCGTCAGCGTTCGCTCTTGCTTTTCGTACCAGTCCAGAACTTCTTTGCTCGTTTCAAATGCCATAAGAATTTCGATCAGGCCTGCTGTGCACCTTCTTGAAAACGAATATCATTTTCACAAACCGTGATTATTCGGTAAACTAATTCAAAACCACAAGGGGAACTCGTTCTCGGAATATTATCATCAAGTTTTATGAGAAGTGTATTAATTTTCGCAGTCATCACATTGTTTGCTTTCGCGGGATACGGTCAGGGAGATTCACTCGCGGCGGCGGGCGAGACGCGGTTGAAAAATATCAAGCAGCTTACCTTTGGCGGCGAGAATGCCGAGGCGTACTGGTCAACCGACGGAAAGCAGCTCACATTTCAATCGAAGCGCGAGGGACGCGGATGCGATCAGATCTATACGATGAATGCTGACGGCGGAAACGTGAAGATGGTTTCGAGCGGACTCGGCCGTACGACGTGTTCATACTTTTTCGATAAGAATAAGAAGGTGCTCTACGGCTCAACGCATTTGGGATCGCGCGATTGTCCGCCGAATCCTGATTTTTCTAAGGGTTATGTGTGGGCGATCTATCCCAGCTACGACATATTCACTTCGTATGCGGATGGAGGCAATATCAAGCAGTTGACGAAGACGCCGGGTTACGACGCCGAGGCGACTGTTTCGCCGGATGGGAAAAAAGTGATCTTCACATCGATGCGTGACGGGGACCTTGACCTCTATGTGATGAACACCGACGGGAAGAACGTCAAGCGCCTGACGACCGAACTCGGCTATGACGGCGGCGCGTTCTTTTCGCCGGACGGCAAAAGTATCGTCTATCGCTCGTTTCACCCGAAGACCGAAGCGGAGATCGCCCGATATAAAGATCGTCTCGCGAATAACCTGATCGAACCGACGGTTTTCGAAGTTTGGGTGATGGACGCCGACGGTTCGAACAAACGTCAGGTAACTAAGCTCAGTACAGCGTCGTTCGCACCGTTCTTCACGCCCGACGGAAAGAAGATCATCTTCTGCACCAACTATTTCGCGACCGACGCCCGTAAGCGAAACTTCGACCTCGCTATCATCAACGTCGACGGCACCGGCCTTGAACGCATAACCTATAACGAAACCTTCGACGGCTTCCCGATGTTCTCGCCCGACGGCAAAAAACTCGTCTTCGCATCGAACCGAAATGCGGGTGCGGTCGGCGATACGAATGTGTTTGTGGCTGATTGGGTACAATGACTGAAGCGGCCGGCGTCCCGCCGGCAATCGCCAGTCGACGAGAGTTAAGAATGAGAGGTGGGCGGGACGCCCACCTCTCCAGTCCGAAAACCAAAATACCAAACCCACCAGATGAAAAGTATCTGAAGCGGGATGCGGAAGATCAGGTACCATGGGCCGTATTCCATTCCGCCGAACTGAATTTGTTTGAGGCTGCCGGCGATGTTGGCGGGCAGGATGAGAACGAAGAATATCAGCAGCATGATCGACGCCAGTCTCGCCGTCTTGTTCCAAAGCAGGCCGGGCACGGCTAGGAGTTCGCAGACGCCGGTGAAGTAGACGAGTTCGCGTTTGGCGGGGATGAAGTCCGGCATCAGTGCGACGAGTTGTTCGGTATTCGTGAAGTGCGAGACACCGGTCGCGATCAGCATCACCGCCATCGCCGCACGGCCGGTGAACGAAAGTCCGAGCCTTCCCTTCAATGCGAATCGATCGACCAAATACAACGCCGCGAAAGTCACTAGCAAGATGATGAGTGGTGCCATTTTTAAATCCCCTGTGAGTCTTATATCCTAAATTCTTCCGCGCGAGTAAGGAATGGAAGAATCCGGTCGCTATCGCTCGCGGTTCTGACCTCTGGGAATCCGGTCGCTATCGCTCGCGGTTCTGACTTTATGAGCATCTCTTTCTGCAAATTTCACGGCTTTGGCAACGACTATATCGTTATTGAGCGCGACCAGATCTCGGCTGGGTTGGATCAGATCGATATCGCACTCGGCATTTGTCAGCGGCACACGGGTGTCGGGTCGGATGGGATCGCGATCGTCGAAAGGCTCGACGGGACGGAAGCCGATTTCTTCTGCGAGATCGTCAATCCTGACGGCAGCGTCGCGGGATTTTCGGGTAACGGAACGCGGTGCGCGGTTTCGTATATTTATTACAAGGGACTTTGGAGTGAGCCGAAACTGCGGCTGAAGACTCGGAGCGGTGTGAAAAATTATCGGCTGACCGAAGAAGAATCGCCGGGTCACTATTGGTTCGAGGCGGAGATCGGCAAGCCGAAATTTTCGAGCGCGGATGTGCCTGTGGCGTCCCCGACCCCTCTCGAAATGGTGGTCGATTTTCCCGTCACCGCTA
>JBEBGW010000493.1:0-2592 GCA_040081025.1 Pyrinomonadaceae bacterium
GTTAGCGATAGCAAGGGCAAAAACGAAGGAGAAAATTGCGATAGATCGTTTGATCATTACTGCCTCCAAATGATGTTGATTTACGTCAATAAAATATCACATATCAACGTGTCGGTTTATCGCTCATTCGAAAAACCAATTTCCCGCCGCCCGATATCTCATTGAACGTGATATGCCGACGATCTAGCGGACGGCCGTTAAATTCGACGCTTGAGACGTAGACGTTCTTCTCGCCCTGGTTCACCGCTTCGATATTCAGCACCCTGCCGTTCTCCAGTTTCAGAGACGCCGTCTTGATCACCGGGCTTCCGAGAGCGTACTCACCTGAACCCGGAGCGACAGGATAGAAGCCTAAGGCCGTGAACAAATACCATGCAGACATCTGGCCGCAATCATCATTGCCGCCGAGTCCGTCCGGGGTCGGACGATATTGATTTTTCAAGATCATCCGCACGCGTTCCTGCGTTTTCCATGGGTCGTCAGTCCAGTTGTATAGATACGCCGCGTGATGAGCCGGCTCGTTGCCGTGCACGTAGTTTCCGATGATCCCTTCACGCGTCACGTCTTCCGTTTCCGCAAAAAATTCGTCGGGTAGATGCATAGTGAAAAGCTCGTCCATATGCTTGGTGAACTTTGCTTTTCCACCCATCAGCTCGATCATCGCCGACGGGTTATGCGGAACATAGAGGCTGTAGTTCCACGCATTTCCTTCGATATATCCCTGTCCGTGCGTCGAAAGCGTATCGAACTTCTCGCGAAACTTTCCGTCGCTCATCTTCGGGCGCATAAACCCGGTCGACGGATCCCAATGATTTCGCCAGTTCTCCGACCGCTTCATAAACTCAGCATACAGAGGCTGGTTGTTCAGCTTCTTCGCCGCCTGAGCGATCGCCCAATCGTCATACGCATACTCAAGCGTCTTCGAAACCGACGACGAATTCTTGTCCTCCGGCACATAGTCCATCGACATATACCATTCGAGCCCGTCGTAATATTTCGTCCTCGCCGTTTGAGCCGATGCGGCAAGAGCACTCACCGCTTCAGACCCCGTCAGATTCCCGGTCACGATCGCATCCGCGATCACCGACACGCTGTGATACCCGATCATGCACCAATTCTCGTTCGCGTAGTGCGACCAAACCGGCAGCATCTTATGCACGCTCTGATCATAATGAGCCTGCATCGACCGCACCATATCGCGGTTTCGCGATGGCTGGATTATATTCAACAGCGGATGCAGCGCGCGGTACGTATCCCACAGCGAGAATGTCGTGTAGTTGGTGAACGGCACAGTTGATGTAACGTGTTCCCCCGGCCGCAGCCTGCCGTCCCTGGTCGTAACTATGGGCATGTGTCGCCTTTGCATTACGCCCGCCTTATGTACCGCCTGATCGATCCCCTTGTACTGCCCGTCCGTGTCCATATAGACCGTCGGCGTCAGAAAGGCGTGATACAGAGCTGTATAGAAATTAGTCATCTCGCCATTGTCGAGCGTGGTCACGGCGATCTTGGAAAGTTCCTTGTTCCACGCGGCCTGAGCCTGTTGCTTGACCACGTCGAAGTCCCAGTTTGGGACCTCGGTCTGTAGGTTTATCTGGGCTCCCCGAGTGGAGACAGGCGACAGAGCAAACTTGATCTGGACCTTCTCACCCGCCCCGACGTCGAAATCGAAATATGCTCTGATCTGCTTTCCCGCCGCTTCAGGAAAATTCTTCGTCTGATCAAACTTGCGCCAGAACCCCTGATAATCCTGCTTGCCAAAATTCTTAAAGCCGTAAGACTTGAACGGCTTCGAAAACTCCATCGCGAAATAGACCGTCCGAGTCCGGGCCCAGCCGTTCGTCTGCCGGTATCCCACGATCCGCCGGTCGCCTTCGACCCGCACGAACGTCCATACGTTCTTGTCGTCGTAGTTGTAGATGCCGTGCATCAGATCGAGAATGATATGAGCATCGTTCGACGCCGTCGGGTAGGTGTACTGATGCAACCCGACGCGCGTTGTCGCCGTCATCTCAGCCGTGATGTTGTGATCGTCTAACTTCACCTTGTAATAACCCGCCTCAGCAGTCTCATTCGCGTGCGAGAACCCTGACCGGAATCCGCTCGATGGGTCGCCCTTCGTACCCGGCTCAAGCTGAAGCGGCCCAACCGTCGGCATGATCAAAAAATCGCCAAGGTCCGAATGCCCCGTCCCGCTGAAATGCGTATGCGAAAATCCGACGATCTCCTTGTCGTCATACTGATAACCGGCGCAGTACTTGTATGCGTCCGGGTTATACTTGCCGCCCACATTGTGCGGCTGCTGGTCCGTGTCCGGCGAAAGCTGCACCGCCCCGAACGGCACCGTAGCTCCCGGAAATGTATGCCCCATCTTCCGCGTCCCGATCAACGGATTCACCCATCGGGCATAACCCGGAGCCGAAGTCTGAGCGTTCATCGCAAGACCGCACACCGCGATCAACATCAAGGTTCGAATTGTTCTCATGGCAGAAAGGTTGGTAGGCGGAATTATCGCAGATACGTCGGCTCTGCCGAAATGATGAGCGGTGAGGCTTGCCTCACCTCAGAACTCTCTTAAAGAAAAGGCGAAGT
>JBEBGW010000494.1:0-2576 GCA_040081025.1 Pyrinomonadaceae bacterium
CAGGGACTTTGGTTTTTTTGCGGGTTTTATAACGTCTTTTCTTTACGCGTATGCGATCCCGACCGTAGCTATCCCGCTCGTGTTCTGGGTCGTGTTGATTCGTCCTACGGACCCTTTGGCGTGGATACTTTTGTTAGTCCTGCTTGGGATGAGCGCGGTCTCGTTTGAAGGTTATCCCGAGCGGACATTTATCGGCGTATATCGGGGCGTGTTCTTCTCGAGCTGGGCGCTAGGGATGCTGCTTTTCGGGATCTATTTTCCGGAGCGATGGTCGGTGGACCAAAAGATCCCTTGGGCGAAATGGATCTTGATCGTACCGCTTTTATTTCAGATCCTGCTGTTTCTCAATTCTCAGATCCGGCATCTGATCGCGTTCAATATCGCAGAGTATCTTGGCCCGCTGGTGCGCGGTTACGAGGTGGTCGGGTTCTACGTGAATATGCTTGCGATCGGAATGTTCTTCGCGATCCTCGGCTACAAATCGGGGACGCTTGAGAACGCCGACTCGCGACGTAGGCTCAAGCTCCTTGTGTGGGGAACGGCGGTCGCGATGCTGCCCACGTTTTTGATCGTTCTCTACAAGGGCTTCTACGGCGTGCAGGGATCCTTTTTCCAAGCTGTTCCATTTTGGATAGCGATCGTTGCATTGCTTCTCTTGAATTTGTTTCCGCTCACGCTTGCCTATGTGATCGTTGTCCAGCAAGCGATGGATGTAAAAGTTGTTGTTAGGCAGGGAATCCAGTATGGTCTGGCGAAAGGCGGCGTTAGGATATTACAGTTTTTCCTTCTGTTAGTCGTCGGTCTCGCTGTCCGCTGGTCTATCAACAACTATGGCAGCAGCTTCGGGACACAGTTTGCCATTATCGTCGGTGGTATTGCCTTGGTTCCGCTAATTGAATTCATCGCTAAGCCGCTTCGCGAATGGATCGACCGGAAATTCTTCCGCGATGCTTACAATTCAGAGCAGATCCTGTTGGAGTTGAGCGAGGACGTTCGGATGATGGTCGAGACTCGGCCTTTGCTCGAGACCGTGTCGGCAAAGATCAGCGAATCTCTCCACGTGCCGCAGGTTGCGCTGCTTCTAAATAACGGAGCTGGATACGAGCCGGCTTATTCGCTCGGATACGATACGCCCCCGCGATCGGTGCTTGGCGGTAACACGCGAGCCGTGCAGACACTGAAGCGAAACCAACACATTCTCATCCGCGATGTGAACGTCGAGACTACGTCCACCCCGACAATAATGCCTGATGAGAAGAAGCAGATCGAGGATCTTAATTCACAGATCCTGCTTCCTTTAGCCGTCAAAGATCATTTGTCGGGCGTGCTCAGCCTGAGCGCTAAGAGATCGGGAGAGCCGTTCACGACTTCCGACCTCCGGCTCTTGAAATCGGTCGCTGCTCAGACAGGACTCGCTTTAGAAAATTCACGTCTCACCGAGACGATCGCTTCAGAGGCAGCACAGAAGGAACGTCTTAACCGAGAGGTCGAGATCGCACGAGAGGTTCAGGAGAGGTTGTTTCCTCAGGAGTTCCCGAACGTAGACGGCCTTGAATACTACGGCCACTGTCGTCCGGCCTTAGGTGTAGGGGGCGACTACTACGATTTTCTCGAATTGGCGGACGGGAAGTTCGGTTTCGCGATCGGCGATGTTTCCGGAAAAGGTATCGGAGCCGCATTGATGATGGCGAGCCTACAGGCGTCCCTTCGAGGCCAGGCCATTCACTCGGGCGATGATCTATCGTCCCTGATGTCGAATGTGAATCGCTTGGTTTACGAAGCGTCGACTACCAACCGCTATGCAACATTCTTTTACGCGCAGTACGAGGCATCAACACGTACGCTCACCTATGTGAACGCCGGACATAATCCGCCGTACCTGTTGCGTTTGGGACAAGATGAACCCATCCTTCTAACCGAGGGCGGCCCGGTCGTCGGAATGCTTCCGCCGATGCTCATTACTTATACACAAGGGGAGATCGAGTTGCAGCAGGGTGACCTGCTTGTCGGATTTACCGACGGGATCTCCGAAGCGATGAATCCGAAAGAAGAGGAATGGGGTGAAGACGCTCTCCTCGACAAATTAAAAACGATACTTGACCGAACTCCGACCGAGATCCACGACGAATGCGTTGATGCCGCCGACCGGTTCGCCGATGGAGCCAAACAGCACGACGACATGACGATGATCGTCGTACGCGTTCTTTAACCCTTCAAAAAGGCACCGTCTCAAATCAATACATATTTTTCTGTCTCTCCGCGAAGGTTTAGAGGTTTTGCGGCAATTTCCCGTGGCACGCGAGATGCAACGTAGTTCTGCATTGAGTCTAAGTGGCTCGGAGGCATCATGAAACAGACGATTACAGTGGATGGCGAAGATAAGGTCGTAAGGGAAGACACGGCGAAAGCATTCCGCGGAGTGCATTGGGCATTGTTCAGTGTCGCCGCCTTTATACTCATCGTATTCGCTCTCTTCCTAGCCGGAGTAATAAAGATGGGTTCGGATGGCGGCGTCGATCGAACGCCGGCTCAGATCGAACGTGAGGCGGGTCGTTAAGAAACGGTTCCCAGCAACA
>JBEBGW010000495.1:0-2572 GCA_040081025.1 Pyrinomonadaceae bacterium
GTCGTATAATAATCCTCGAAATCGAGTTAGAATCACGGTTGTATGTGCCAGGTCGTTAACCTAGAGAAAGTTGCTCTCGAAAGCGCAGCGGGCACTTCCGAAAAGGATACGTGGATATTCGAGCTTCCGGCGGACGTGTGTCGTCGTGAGGGTTATCCCGAAGGCACGATGGTCAGCATGACCGTAAGAAACGGAGGCGTGATGACCTCGATAATTCATCCGTCGGCCGATGTCGATGCGTTTGTTGAACGAATCGCCAGAGAAGATGCCGAGTATTTTGAGGAGATGAAGCGGCTTGGCGACTGAACAAACCGTCTATCTCCGATACGAAGACGCAGTCCTGATCCATATTCGCCTGATGCAGATGCTCGGCGAGACTCGGTATGGAGTTGATTTTCGCGAGTTGCTTGACTCAGCGTTAGCGCGACCCAAGAATGAGGCTGAGTACAATGACGGCGATATCATCCGACAAGCCGCTAGTCTTTGTTTTGGATTGGTGAAGAACCATCCATGGCGGGGCGGAAATAAGCGCACCGCAACTACACTGATGCTTCGCTTTCTTGAGTTGAACGGATACGACAGAAGTTGGACGATCGGCGATCAGATAGAGATGGTCTTAGCGGTCGAATCGGATGAGTGGAAAGTTGATGAGATCGATGCTTGGTTGAGAGCGAGAGTATCGACTTTTACGGAATAGCATAAGTAGTCTGGTTTTTCTTCTTCGTATTCGGCATGGCTCCGTCCGTGTTTTACATCGTAAAGAGATATGTTTGAACCATATTGGTTTCTAGCCGTGGCCGCAATCGCGCTCGGTTTAATGACAGTCGGTTCCGTGACCGCACGCAAACTATCGCCCGAGAACAGAAAGATTCGCATTCGGCGATACGCAGGCTTGGGTCTTGCGATCATGTTTTTTTCACTTCCACTTTTCAGGCCATTCGTGAGTTCTACACCCTATTCCTTGAATAAAGAACCTCGTCAAGAAGCCGGTATGACAAGCGCAGAACATGAGCTGCAGCAGAATAATCTGATCGGAGATCTTAGGGAAGAAATCATCAGCTTGCGAACAGACCTCAAAACTACTGCAGAATACTATTCTTTAGTAATTTTCTTTCTATCTGCGCTGTTGGGATCTACCTTCCTTTCCTTATTCCTTGGAGGGTCGACGCCTCTCCTTGGTGAGGCGATCAAAGAAATACCGGAGCCAGAGAAATACGACCTTTTTAATAAGAACTAAAGGTAATGACCAATTTCTTCACAACAAGCATATCTGAAGCTGATCCGGTGATCAGTGCGGCGATCGATGACGAGGTTCGGCGGCAGGCGGACGGGCTTGAGCTGATCGCGTCGGAGAATTTTGTTTCGGAGGCGGTGCTGCAGACGATGGGCACGGCTTTTACGAACAAGTATGCCGAGGGTTATCCGGGCAAGCGCTATTACGGCGGGTGCGAGTTTGCGGATGTCGTTGAACAGCTTGCGATCGACCGGGCCAAAGAGATCTTCGGGTGCGAGCATGCAAACGTTCAGCCGCATTCGGGAGCTCAGGCGAACATGGCAGTGCTGCTGACGGCTCTCGATCACGGCGATCAGATCCTGGGGATGAACCTGTCGCACGGCGGGCATCTGACGCACGGGCATCCGCTGAATTTTTCGGGTATCAACTATAAGGTCGCGGACTATGGTGTCAACAAAGAGACCGAACAGATCGATTACGACGAGCTGCAGCGGATCGCGGAAGAAAGTCGGCCGAAGCTGTTGATCTGTGGAGCGTCGGCATATCCGCGGACGATCGACTTCGACCGCATCGGCCAGATCGCACGCAGTGTCGGGGCGAAGGTGATGGCAGACATTGCGCACATCGCGGGACTTGTCGCCGTCGGACTGCATCCGTCGCCGATCCCGCATTGCGATTTCGTTACGACGACAACCCACAAAACTCTCCGCGGACCGCGTGGTGGTTTGTCGATGTGCAGGGAAGAGTATGCCAAGGACCTCGATCGAAGCGTTTTCCCAGGCATTCAAGGCGGGCCACTGGTGCATATAATTGCGGCCAAGGCGGTCGCGTTTGGTGAAGCTCTGCAGCCGAGTTTCAAGTCTTATCAGCAGCAGATCATGGACAACGCAAAGGCGTTGGCGGCGACGTTGACCGACGCCGGACTTCGGCTCGTGTCGGGTGGAACCGACAACCATTTACTCCTCGTCGACGTCTATATGGACGGGAAGGGAATTACTGGCAAGGTGGCGGAGAAAGCCCTGGACGAAGTTCACATCACCGTGAACAAGAACACGATCCCGTTCGACACTCAGAAGCCGTTCGTTGCTTCCGGAGTTCGGCTCGGAACTCCGGCGCTTACCACTCGCGGTATGAAAGAACCAGAAATGAAACTGATCGGTGAAATGATCGCGTCGATCATTCATGAACCGGAATCTGACGCGGTTCGCGATAAGGTGAAGAAGGATGTCGCCGAACTGACCGCAAAGTTTCCCATGTACCCTAATCGATACAAGGCTGGCCAAACTGAGGCCATCTCAGCGAGCTAGTGAAAACAGTCGTTTCTGCCCTCATCTTGAT
>JBEBGW010000006.1:0-34007 GCA_040081025.1 Pyrinomonadaceae bacterium
CCGACGCTGACCGTCGCTCAGACCGAGATCTCAGGCACCTGGACGACCGCCAATCGGGCTCCGAAAGCACCCAAACCGCCGAAACCGCCACGCGTTCCGGGCGGAGCTGAGATCGAAGCTCCGGAACCGCCCGACATTGAGCACGATTTTGATAAGGCGTCGAAAGATCCGGACAAGATCCACCTCTCATTCGAACGCAAGTCCGAAAAAGGCCGTAATTCGCACGGAATGAGCTATTCCTATAGCGACATCGATGGTCTTACCAAAGGCCAGGTACAGGGCGGCGGACCGGTTTCGTTCCGAATCGTACGCGAAGCAGGCACCATCGAAGCTCAGGGGAGCTTTGCGAACGGCGTCGGCAACGGTACGTTCCGATTCGTCCCCAACATGGGATTCGTCTCGGCGATGAAGCAGCGCGGTTTCGATTTTGAGAAGTCCGAAGGAAAGGGCGAGCACAACGATACGGTCGAAGAGCGTCTTTTCGCCGCAGCTACGATCGGCGTCACGACAGCACTTGCAGACGATCTTCGATCTGCTAACTTTGGCGATCTTGATGTGGGCGATCTCTACAAGGCTGCGATATTCAAGATCGACGGCAAGTTCATGGTCGAAATGAAGGCCACCGGATTCCCCGATCTCGGGATGGAAGAACTCGTTAAGGCCCGTATTTTCAAGGTCGATGCGGATTACGTACGGCAGGTCAAGGACATGGGGTTCGCCGATCAGGGCTTCGAAGGGCTCGTGAAATTCCGTATCTTCAAGGTCACTCCTGAATTCTTAAGTGAACTCCGTGCTGCGGGCCTCGACAAAATGGACGCTGAGGACATCGTTAAGGCTCGCATTTTCAAGATCGACGCCAATTTCATCCGACAGGCTAAGGCCGAAGATCCGACTGTGACGATGGAAGATCTCGTTCAGATGAAGATCGGCGTCCGACGACGCACCAAATAACTTTCATCAAGACTCAAGCGACGGCTGCCTCGAATCTCGGGCAGCCATTTTTTGCGCTCAGGCAAACGTCAACGAACCGTATTGGGTGAAGGACGAAGAGTCGTTGGAAGCAAGCGAAGAAGTGAAATCTCACGTAGAGTTTGAGGGATCAGAAGGAAGCCGAAGACAAAGAAACTTGAGCGCAGGCTAAAAAATAAAGCCACGCAAACGCGCACCTGGCATCGCGTTTTTTGTCTGGCCGAGCGAGAAAAACCTGCTGGCATCGCCGAACGGCGTTTGGGACAATGAAAAATTCAGGGTTTCAGGCCGTCAGCTTCGACTCGAGTGCGGATTCCCAGACGCCTTCGAGTTCCGATACGGCGGAATCGATGACCTGCTCGCCGTCGATCGAGATCTTCAAAACGTCATCTGAAACCGATCCGATCACGGCAAACGGAAGATCGGCGGCGATCTCTTTTACGCGGTCGAGATTTTCGGTAGGGAAGCTGATAACGACCCGCGACGGAGATTCGGCGAAGAGGACAACTTCTTTCGAGAGCCCATTAGATTCGAGTTCGATGCTCGCTCCGATCGCTTCGCGGTTGAGCGACGAGAAGCAGCATTCGGCGATCGTCACGGCAAGCCCGCCGTCGGAGCAATCGTGTGCCGAACCGATCAGCATCTCACCGGCCAGTTTCAGGATCGCGTCCTGGATCTTTCGTTCAAGTTCGAGATCGATCTTCGCGATACGTCCCCCCGCAATGATGTCGTCCGTTGAGTGTCCAGCTATCGTCGCTGCGAATTCGCTCACCGAAAGGTCGTCATTCGTGACGCCGAGCAGAACGATAAGGTCGCCTTCGTTCTTAAATCCCTGCGTGATCATCTTCCGCGTGTCGTCGATGAGGCCGACCATTCCGATGGTTGGCGTCGGCAGTATGCCTTTGCCGTCGGTCTCGTTGTAGAACGATACGTTGCCCGAAACGACCGGCGTCTCGAACGCTTCGCACGCCTCTGTCATTCCGTCGATCACGTCTGAGAATGACTGCATCACCTCAGGCCGCTCGGGCGAGGCGAAGTTCAGACAGTTCGTCACCGCGATCGGTTTTGCTCCTACACAAACGACGTTGCGCGCGGCTTCCGCAACCGCAAGCTTCGCACCTTCTTTCGCATTAACCGCAACGTGCCGGCCCGGCCCATCCAGACACATCGCGATCGCACGGCGGGTTTCCTTTACTCGGATCACCGCGGCATCTGCTCCAGGCAGGATCGCCGTGTTCGTCCGCACCATCGAATCGTACTGCTCGTAGACCCAGTGTTTCGAGCAGATGTTGGGGGATGCAAGGAGCTTTTTAAGAGCTTCGGACGGCGTTACATCGGACCGGAAGTCGAGAGGCTGGCCGCCCGCTGACGCAGGCGGTTCTGACATTGGCCGGTTGTATTTCGGAGCCTCGTCGGTCAACGCCTTCACCGGCAGGTCGGCTTCAACGACCCCGTGGTGGATGATGCGGAGCCGGTCCCCCTCGACGACCTTTCCGATAACGACGGCGTCGAGGTCCCACTTGTTGAAGATCTCAACCAACTCTTTCTCACGGCCCAAGCGAGCGACGATCAGCATTCGCTCCTGCGATTCGGAGAGCAGCATCTCGTAGGCGGTCATTCCGGTTTCGCGTTGCGGGACGAGCGTGAGGTCGAGTTCGAGCCCGGTGCCTGCACGTGCGGCCATCTCGACCGAAGAACTTGTCAATCCCGCGGCACCCATGTCCTGGATGCCCGCGATCGCTCCGGATCGCATCGCTTCGAGGCAGGCTTCGAGAAGGAGTTTTTCGAGGAAAGGATCGCCGACCTGCACCGTCGGACGTTTTTCGAGTGCAGCGTCGTCGAACTCTGCCGACGCCATCGTCGCTCCGTGGATGCCGTCGCGGCCGGTCTTTGCTCCGACATAGAGAACCGGATTCCCGATTCCCTCGGCCTTACCGAAGAAGATCTGATCTTTGCGGACGATGCCGAGTGCGAACGCGTTTACCAGCGGATTCAGGCTGTAGGCTTCGTCGAAAACAACCTCGCCGCCGATCGTGGGTACGCCAAAGCAGTTGCCGTAATGGCCGATGCCTTCAACACAGCCTTTGAGGATCGCTCGGTTGCGTTTTAGAACTTTCGTACGCTCTTCGCTGGTCGAGTTTGACCCGGTCGCTACCGCTCGCGGTTCTGATAGCGGCCCAAATCTGAGCGAGTTCATCGCGGCGACGGGGCGGGCTCCCATTGTGAACACGTCACGCAAGATACCGCCGACGCCAGTTGCGGCTCCCTGGAACGGTTCGATGAATGACGGGTGATTGTGGGACTCGACCTTGAACGCAACGCACCAGTCGTCGCCGATATCGACGACACCGGCGTTCTCTCCAGGCGGGACGATCACGCGCGGGCCGGTCGTCGGAAGCCGTTTGAGATGCACCCGCGACGATTTGTAAGAGCAATGCTCCGACCACATCACGCTGAATACGCCAAGCTCGGTCAGATTAGGCTCGCGGCCCATTACTGACACGATCTTCTCGTATTCTTCGGACGTAAGATTGTGCTGATCGACGATCTCCGGCGTGATGACTGTTTCGCTCATTCTCAGATAATTCCCTGAAGTAAAAACAAAACAGTCATTCTATCGTGTTGGCAGTGGGATGTCGATTTCGAAATGACGGGCGTACATACGAAGCTGTGAGATAATGTCCGACGTAAGTATGATGGGTAGTCTTTGACTTACCTTATCTTTGCCTTCGGGAACATTAATTCTCATCAACTCGAGTTGCTCAAGTAAAAACCAATGAAGAGTCTCTTAGTTTTTCTGGTTGTTCTACTAGTTTGCTCAAACACGGTCGCCCAGAAACCCGCATTAGATCGATTCGTAACCGATCATGCGAAGAAAAACAATTTCAACGGTACCGTTCTCGTTCGTGAAAACGGCCGCAACACTTATGCAAAAAGCTTCGGTCTCGCGAATTTCAAGTTCAAGGTTCCGAACACGAACAACACCAAGTACAAGATCGCGTCGATCACAAAAGCCTTTACCGCTGTTCTGATCCTCCAACTGCGCGAAGAAGGAAAACTGGATCTGGGCAAAACCATAAAGGCCTTCCTACCCGATTACGCAGGCGAAGCGGGCGACAAAACTACGGTCCACCAGCTTCTCAATCACACGTCCGGCATCGACAATTTCGACAAGGTAAAAAGTGCCGAGGATGCGATAAATAATGGCCTTCCGACGTACCAAAGGCCGTACACGAGCGATCAGCTCCTCGCCAAATTCTGCAGTGGTCCGCTCGTTGCGGCCCCTGGAAAAGCTTTCGATTACAACAACGCCGACTACATCATCCTAGGGAAAATAATCGAGCGGATAGACGGAAAAACATTCGAAGCAGCGCTAAAAACAAGAATTCTCGAACCTTTGCGACTAAAGGACACGGGAATGATGCACCAAAACGCGATCCTCGAAGGTTTGGCCGACACCTATTTTTTCAGGGACGATCTTAAGACTCTGGTAAACGACTTCCCGGTTTATCCTGAAAACTGGTTCGCCGCCGGATCGATGTACTCGACCGCCAGCGACATAATGTCGTTTGCTAATTCGCTATTCGGAGCGAAGCTTCTAAAAAAGGAATCGCTGGATCTGATGTTCAAGCCCGGCCTCGACGATTACGGATACGGCGTTTGGGCTTACGATACCAAGATCGATGGGAAAAGTTACCGGGTCGTAAAACGTCCGGGCCAGATCATGGGAGCCCAGACGCAGCTTTACCACTTCCTCGATAAAGACATTACGGTGGTTATTCTCAGCAACACCGGAACCACAGACCTCGACAGGTTTGTGGCGGAGATAGGTAAGGTGGTAGTCCGGTTTTAGGCACAGAGAGCACGGAATTCCCCCTGTGTTCCCCGTGCCCTCTGTGGCTAAATTCCTAAGGCATTGCCGGAGCGCCGAAGGCGGCCCATTCTTCTTTTGAGGGACCGTAGATGCCGGGTACGGGTAAGCCGGCTTGGCGCATCAGGACGGTCATTTGGCCGCGGTGGTGGGCTTGATGGGCGATTAGGTAAAAGAGCGTGAGACCGCGTGCCCATGTGTCGCCGTACATCTCGTCGGTTTGAAGCAGGGTCTCGTCGGTCCAATTTGCGGCGACCTCGTCTGACACGGATTTAGCGGCTTTCTCATATGCCGCAGCGATCTCAGCCGCCGAATCCGGACGCGGTGCATGCTGGTCCGGCGCATCGATCTTAAGCCCCACAAGAGCGAGCATTTCGCCGAGCGTTTGTGTCAGGTGCCAGCCGAGGAATCCGAGATCGCGGCCCTCCGGGTTTACTTTCTGACCAAGCGATTCGTCCGTCAGCGTCTGTAAAACCTTCCCGGTCATCTCCGCTTCGTACATCCAATCCTTCTGAAAATCTTCTATCTTCCTGAGCATTATTCTACTCCTGTATTTGTGTTGGATACTCGTTGCGTGAATGAAACTACCACCAAACACTCCCGCTGTCAACAAAAGACCTTCAGCCAAATGCGAACCTGTCTGAGATTCATCTTATTCGTTCCTGATCTTCTTGTTCAGTGGTGAGGAAGATCTCAACCACTGAACAAGAGGAACAGGAAGGAACAAGAAAGATCGTCGAACCTCGGTCAGTCTATTGAAGAAGTTTGTCGATCGTGGCCTTGAGTTCGGCTGTTTTGACGACGCCTTGGTGGAAGAAGACCCGTTCGCCGCCCGGCGCGAACAGAACCGTCAGCGGCAAACCGCCGCCCCAGTCGTTCGAGATCATCGCGATCGCGGCGCTTTCATCGGGAGTTATGAGCAGATACGTGGGCATATCAGCCTTCATCGATTTCAGGAACTGTGGAATACCCGTGTTCAGTTCTTCTTCAAAATCGAGAGAGATCGTTATGAAGTCGATCTTGCCCTTGTACTCGTTGTCGATCTTGACGAGATCCGGAAACTCCTCGCGGCACGGGACACACCAGGTCGCCCAAAAATTGATAAGAAGCGGTTTCGCTCCGGGCTTGATCAGCTCGGTATATCGGACCTGGTCGATCTTAGTCACCTTTGGCGCCGCGACAGCAGTAGGCGGACGCGGCGGAGCTTTTTTCTGGCCGGCAGCCGTACCGACAATGACGAGTGCAAAAAGCCATCCCAAAGAGATGGCTTTTGCGAGAACCGTAAAGTTACTTCTTTTCATTATCAATGGAGCCGGACCTATTCACCGACCCGCTTGATCGAACAGCCGAACGCGGCAGTCTTGGTCTTGGCAATAGCCTTGCCCGAAAGTGCCGAATCAAAGGCAGTCTTCAGGAACTGCTCCTGGACGTTCTTTCCCGATTTATCGTTGTCGATCGCTCCGTGATACATAAGAACGTTCTTCTTGTCGAGATAGAAAACCTCGGGGGTAACCGTTGCTCCCCATTTGTCGGCGAGTGCGTTGCCCTTGTCGATCAACATCGGGAACTGATATCCGAACTCGGCCGTGTTCGACTTGACCCAAGTGAGGTCTTCCGTTGCGTTCGAGTTGATACCGATGAACGCGATGCCCTTTTCTTTATAGGCAGTCGCGATCTCGTTGATACGATCTTTGTAAGCCTTAACGACCGGACACTGAGCCGAGAGCCAGACGATCACGGTACCGTTTTTACCCTTGAGGCTATCGAGCGTGTGAGTCTTGCCATCGGTGTCAGGCAGCGAAAAGCTTTCGACAGTGGTGCCGATCTCTAACCCGTTTGCCGACGTTACCGGCGGCATCGTCACGAACGACAACAATCCTACAATCGCGAGAAATACAGACAAACTTCTTCTCATATCCGAGTCTCCTTTCGTTAAGATGCTATTTTTGCTGCCTCTATGATATCAAGCAGCACAAATTCAATCAACGTTTTCATACTACGCTCGGGTTTGACCAAGGTTTCAAGCGATCGTCACGGCTACTCTCGGTTAGATGTTATAATTCGCAATTCGGTCAGTCAGTTGAAATTTGCGATATGAAGCGATGCCCCGAATGCATGCGGGATTACTTTGACGATAGCTTGTTCTATTGTCTCGATGACGGCGCGTCGCTGCTCGACGGCCCTGCTTCATTCAACGCAGCGAAGACAGAGGCGTTTCATTACCCGCAACCCACGCGAGACGCTCCGACTGTCCCGACGGTCATTTATGAGCCGCCTACAAGCTCGGCCGTTCGGCGGCTAAGCTCCGTCGCTGTACTTCCGTTCGCAAACTTGAGCGGCGATGCTACAAACGAATACTTTTCCGACGGGCTCTCGGAAGAGCTTTTGAACGTACTTTCGAAGATCGCCGGGATAAGGGTAGCGGCGCGAACTTCGGCTTTCTCATTCAAAGGAAAATCGTCGACCGTTGCCGAGATCGGGTCGATACTAAACGTCTCTTCCGTACTCGAAGGCAGCATTCGATTCGCCGGCAATCGCATACGCGTGAACGTGCAGCTCGAAGATGCGAAGAACGGATATCAGCTTTGGTCGGAAACTTACGACCGAACTCTCGATGACATCTTCGCCGTACAGGATGACATTGCTCAGGCGGTGGTCGAAGAGATCCGCGAACATTTTCTCGGCGACAAGATCGACGCTGAAGAAGCGAAGCAGATCGAAGCCGAAGTCGCTGATGCGATGAAAGGGCGTTCGGCGGATCCTGAGGCCCAGCGGCTGGTGTTGCTCGGTCGGCATTTCCTCGACCGTACGAACCGCGAGGATGGACTCAAAGCGATCGCTTATTTTGAAGAAGCGGTTGCGATCGATCCGAAATTCGCTCTCGGATGGGCCGCCCTGAGCCACGCGCTTTGCGTCGGTGCCGGGAAGACGTGGCTGCCGCTCGACGAGGCTTACGATCGGGCACGACATGCCGCTACTGAGGCTCTTGCCGCCGAACCGGAGCTCGCCGAAGCCTACGCCCAGCTAGGACGTATCCAGGCAGCGTATGACCTCGATCTTAAATCTGCGGCTGAATCTTACGCGAAGGCGCTAAGCCTGGCTCCGACGAATCCTGTCGTAGCCGATGGCGCGAGCATTTTAGAGTTGAAGCTGGGGAACGTCGAGAAAGCCTTATCGCTGAGCCGGTCCGTCCTGGATCAGGACCCGCTTAGCGCCGCGGTTTGGCACAATCTCGGACTCATTTCGCACGCTGCCGGGAACCTGGATTATGCCGCGAATGCGTTTCGCAAAGCGATCGAGCTTTCACCGAACCGGCTCGTTAGCGGAGCGATGCTTTCTGTAGTCCTGCTTGATCAGGGTCTTGAAGAAGAAGCGAAGAATCAGGCGAATTCCGAACCCGACGATTTTTGGAAGACGTGGGCCTTAGCGATCATCAACTTCAAGGCCGGGCGGTTGGAGGACTTCGACCTCCTGCGAGAGAAACTGGAAAGATCTTATGTTGCGGGAGACGCTTTCCAGTTAGCGGAAGTGTATGCGGTCAGCGGCGAACCGGATAAGGCATTTAGCTGGCTTGATCGAGCGCTCGGCGAGCGCGACCCAGGCATAACGCACGCCAAAGTCAGCACCCACCTTCGTTCACTTTATGGTGACGCTCGATGGGATGAGTTGACCAAAAAACTCGGTCTCTAATCTCTAATCTTTGTCGTCGTCCGAGTCCTTGCGAGTGTTGGGTTCGCGAGTATTGGGTTCGCGGGCAATGCCGGTATTCGGTTCGCGGACCAGGTTTGTGTTCGGTTCGCGATTCTCCTGAAGATCGTCGTCGTCGTGTTCGAGTTCGTTGTTCATTGATTCCTTCCTTTTTGCTGTATTCATACCCATTACTCCTTGAATTAGCCAAACAATCGCGGCAAGCGCCGCTGCAGATTTTTCGGCAGTAGAACTTCCATCGCATCGTCCACCGTGACGATCCCGGCGATGTCACCCTCGTCATCGATCACCGGCAAGGCGAGTAGATTGTACTCCGAAATGATCTGGGCCGCCTCTTCAGCGGAATCGGCAGGGTGCGCGAACCGGAACTCGCTCCGCATCACCTCAGATAGCTTTAAGCGCGGATCGGCGAGGATCAACGATCGCAGCGAGATAAGCCCAACGAGTTTCCACGAGTCTTCCTGCTCGACCACGTAGAGGTAGTAGATCATGTTCGGCGTCTCGGCCATCTCGCGGAGGCGGATGATCGTCTCGCCGACGGTCAGATCCATTGGGACGTGGACAAACTCCGTCGTCATCAGTCCGCCGGCCGTGTCGTGGTCGAAGTTCATCAGCTCTGCGACGTCGGCTTTTTCCTCGTCCTCCATCAGGTCGAAGAGTTGCTGAGCACGGTCGTCATCGAGCTCCGAGAGCACATCGACGGCATCGTCGGGACTCATTTCCTCGAGAATATCAGCGGCCCTTTCATCATCCATTTCCTCGAGGATCCGGGCCTGTGCCTCAGTGGACATCTCTTCGAGCGTATCAGCGGCGATCTCATCATCGAGACTCTCGACGACCTCGGTGCGATGGATCGGCGACAGCGATTCGGCAAGCTGCGCTATCTCGACCGGATGCAGGCGTGAGAGCTTGTCCTTGGACGATTTGAGCTGAACTGTGACGGTCGCGGTGTCGGTGGCTAGGTATCCGACGTCCGCCCAGTCGAGCACCTCGACGACGCGGTCGTTGCCGTAGAATCCCTTGGGCATCAGGCGGCGGAGGAAGCCCTGAAAGCTCACATCGGCTCCGGTGACCCGCCAGCGATCGCCGGTGTCGATGATCTGCACATCGTTGACGCGGACGACGCGTTTGCCGTCGACATCGATAAGCTGATTGTCGAGCACGTCCTTATCCAGTAACACCTCGCCTTCGCGGCGTTCGAATGGTGTGAGATCGAGTTTAGCGGTGCTGAGCTTTGCCCCTTTTTCGTCGATCTTGGAGATGTTGCGGCCTGAGACGAAGAAGTCACGGCGGCGGAAGCGTGCGACGAGGCCGACGACGGGGGGATAGTCTTCGCTGCCGTAGCGCACGATGACGTCCTTGATCGCGGCGACTCGTTCGCCGCTGAAATCAAGTATCGGCCGTCCGACGATCTGCGATACGTACAGCATTGCCAACAAGATAACTCAAATTGACCGAAACCGATATAGCGGTTTACAAACTCACCGGACGGGTGCTATTCTTACAGTCCGCTGTGTTACACAGCGTATAACGTTCACCCGACTCGTACAACATTACTTCCCTCGATCTGCCTGCCGAATTGTCGGAGATTCCTCCAAGATGATCAGATCCAGCCTCATAATCCTCGCAATACTAACACTTAGCGTCGGTGTAGCCGCCCAGAACCGTGTTTTCGACAATTTCGACCGTTCGCAAGGCGTGAATGTCTACGTTCCGCCGCCGCCCGAGCCATTGCCGGAGACGCGACGGGTGAAAAAGAATGGCCGATGGGTCGTTATCACCGAAGATCCTCTCGTAAAGAAGACCGGTTCGTCGCGTCCGACACAGAGCGTGACCGATGGACTCGCCACACGCGATCGCGGTTACAATCCGAACGGCACGCGGCTGGCGATGGGCTCGAGTTCGCACCTCAAGGGTTTCACCACGGGCGTTCCGGCTCACGATCAGTTCATCGTAGAATCGAGCCAAAGATATCGAATCGACCCGCTCTTGATCTACTCGCAGATGCACCAGGAATCGTCGTTCAAGATCCGCGCGACATCGTACAAAGGTGCGAGCGGCTTGATGCAGTTGATGCCCGCAACGGCCCGTCGATTCGGCGTAACGAAGATCTACGATCCGCAGCAGAACATCGACGCCGGCGTGAAGTATATGCGCTGGCTGCTGGACACTTTCAATCAGGATGTCGTGCTCGCGCTGGCGGGTTACAACGCCGGCGAAGGTGCCGTGATGAAGTACGGCTGGCGCGTCCCACCGTATCGTGAGACGCAGGAATATGTGCGCCGCATTTCATCGCGATACAGCATGATCTCCGACGGCCGGTACGTAAACACCGCCCGCAACGTAAACGAGAATACGGCGAAGGTCACACAGAAAGAGGCAGCTCCCCTGACCGTCCTCGAAGTAGCCCCTGTGGCGATCCGCACTTCTGACGGCAAGATGATGCTGGTCAATCAGTGAATAGTTAACAGTGAGCAGTGAACCGGTAAGTCCTTCACTGTTCACTTCTCATTCTTCTCCAATTGGTCTTCTAACGACATGCGGCTTTGCTCGATAGCAGGGCCGCCTTTTTTGTTCAAGATCTCAACTCAAACCAGGAAACTGGGCTATTATGTTCGCGTAGTTCCTTGCACGGTTACTGACTGAACATGAAGCGATGCCCTGAATGCCGACGAGATTACTTTGACGACTCGCTGTTGTACTGTCTCGATGACGGCACGGCGCTGCTTGAGGGGCCGGCGAGTTTTGAGCCTCGGACGGAGATCATAGCGGGTGAATCGAAGCCCGGCGAGACCATTCATACGAGCGAGACGAAGGTGTTTTCGTCGAATCCGGGCGCAACAGTCTCTTCGAAAAATAGAACGCCGATGATCGCGGCGGCCGTCGGTGGGTTTCTTCTACTCGCAGGGACGGGATACGGCCTTTATCGTTATGTCACCAGTTCCGCCGCACCAGCACAGCGCACTGCGGCGAATATAGAGGTCCAGCGGCTGACAGGTGACGGGAAGACACGCGGCGCGATCATCTCGCCGGACGGGAAGCTGATCGCCTATATAAGAACCGAGGGAGCGGAGCGCTCGATCTGGATAAAGCAGATCGCGACGAACACGGCGATCCCGGTAGTGAAACCAGGCGACCTCGACCGATTCGACAATCTTACCTTTTCGCCGGACGGAATATTTCTATACTTCAATGCGGAACCAAAGACCGATGATCCGCCGTCGATCTACCGGGTTTCGTCGCTCGGCGGGACACCGGCCAAAATTCTTAATAATGCCTACGCGGTGAAGTTTTCGCCGGACGGCAAGCAGCTGAGCTTCGGGCGATACGAGTTTGCGAACACCGAATCGTCTTACTACATTGCGAACATCGACGGCACTAGCGAAAGGAGGTTGGCGACCAGGATCGGTGCAAAATACTATCTTCCGGAGCACGCATGGTCGCCGGACGGTAAGTTCATCATTGCGGTCGGTGGAGATGATGCTCTGCCTCCGGAACCGGCGGGATCTTTGGTGCTGATACCTATCGCGGACGGAGAGCCGACCGAGGTTGGGCCGCGATGGGGGGTGATCGAAGATGTAGTGTGGCACCCGAGCGGAGATTCGCTGCTCGTCGTCGGAACGGAGCGCACAAGCAATGTCAATCAGGTTTGGGAAGTGTCCTATCCGAGCGGAGAGGTCCGGAGGCTTACGAACAACCTGAACGGGCATTATTCGATCTCTATCACGGCGGATGGAAAATCTATAGTCACGGGCGAGATCTATAGCCGCTCGGCTCTCTGGGTCTCGCCCGACCTTAGACCCGAAAACGCGAAATCGATCATGCCTGCATCTGCCGATACCTGGGGCCTCTCGTGGACACCGGACAATCGGATTGTATTCGCCACCGACCGATCGGGCGATGCCGAAATATGGATCATCGACGAGGACGGTTCTAACGCAAAGCAATTGACTAACGATCGGGCCTTCAAAATGACGCCGGTTGTGTCGCCGGACGGTAAATATATAGTTTACGCTGCGGCCTCAAACGGCGGGCAGTTGGAGAGGATCGACATCAGCGGCGGAAATCGTACTGTGGTGACGGGCCCGACGGGTGCCGACAATCCGGACATTTCACTTGATGGTAGATGGGTGCTTCATTCAGCCTATACGGGCGGCGAAGCGAGAATAATGCGGGTGCCGATCGACGGTGGCGACCCGCAAATTCTCACGGGATATATAGCCACCGAGCCTCGCTATTCCCGCGACGGTAGGCGATTCGCTTGCTTTGTCCCGAACGAGACGACCGGATCCTGGACCAAGATAGCTATCGTGCCGGCAGAGGGGGGCGAGCCGATCAAAATACTCGACGCACCTCCGGGAACGAACATTACGCGCGGTCCCATCTGGACGCCGGACGATGGCGGTATCACAGTCGTGATCGCAGAAGGTGAGAAGCAGAATCTTTGGCTGCTACCGGTGGACGGAAGCCCCGGGAAACGGATGACGAACTTTGAGGTTCCGGGCACCGCGCGACGAGAATACTCGCGCGACGGAAAACGCATAGCCCTGATCCGAGCAGAAGGTTTTGGCAATGCGATCATGATCACCAATTTCCGGTAGTTAACGGCACGGGTATTGCCCAGTTAGACGAGTAGGCCGTAGAAGCGTACTTTTCTGATACACTTTTGCGCTCGAAGATCACGGCCGAGTGGAGATTTGTATGAGAAGATTTCTAATAATTCTGGTTCTCACGACGGTCGCGATCGTTGTCGGGGCCTGCAATCAGGCGGAACAGCCTCTGCCGCCGGTCGCGAATTCGCAGCCTTATCCGGCGAACACAATGCTCGCGGAGGATATGCCTTATGACGATTCGGACCCGTGGGTGAAGGATAATTTCGATCTGCAGCGGGCTGGTGAACTTCTGCGCAAGTCGAACAGCCCGGCGGAGTTCGAGCGGTATCTGAACGAGGAAGACGGGATCAATAATCTCGACCTGAACGGCGATGGTTATGCCGATTACATCAGCGTCGAGGAGTTTGAAGACCGCGGCGACGGCCAGCGTGGGCTTTCGCTGTTCTCTCGCTACGGGCCGGATCTGATCCAGAATATCGCGTCGATATTTTTGTATCGCGACGAGCCGAGATATCCGGGAGCCCGTATCTTGATGCGAGGCGACGACGTTCTTTACGGCGACAATTCTTACTACGAGACAAACTGGCTGGACCAGTCGATCGGGATAGCGAGTCTCTTGTTCGGCGATCATGACCGCTACCGTTCGCCCTATTAATACGATCATTATCCGCAAGATTACGTCGTCTATGATGTGATCGATACGCCCTACTATCGGACCCGGATCGAGCGACTCTGGCTGGAGCCGATCTTCGTATACACGTCCGCGCCTCCTATTTACTACGAGCGGATTAAGATCAAGTCGCCGAATAACGGCCTTCATCTAGGTCAGATCTACGGCAGGCCGATGAAGCCGACCAAGGCGCAGATCGATTTTCGTCGCGGCAACGCGGGCAAGCCGATGAAGGCCAAAAAGGATAAAGGCGAAAATGCTCCGGGGCAAGGCGGACTTCCGCCAGGCCAAGCTAAGAAAAGTAATGACGGCCCAGTGAGCGATAAGGGACGTGACAATCCCAGCGGTCCGCCGAAGGCAGATAAACCCGGCAAGCCCGATAACCCGGGCGGCGGACAGAACATGGGCGGTGACAAAGGAAAAGGCAACGACAAGGGCCACGACCAGCATAAGGATGGCGGCCAGGGCAAAGGCGGCGGAAAAGGTAAAGGCAAGCCGTAGTTAGGCGCGTCGCTAAATTCGAAGGAACGCAGGCCAATGTCGGTTCGCGTTCCTTTTTTGTTACTATGTCTGAAATCCTATGTATTGCAACAAATGCGGGACCGAGAATCCGGACGATGCGGCTTTTTGCAAGAAGTGCGGGAGTGCATTTCAAACTGACGAAGAAGAAACTCGGATCGCCGAACGAGTCAAGACTGAGGTCGACTTTCCGAGGAACCCTGATCCGACAGGCGGCCAGAATATTAAGTGGAGCGAAACGGACAACGCTGCCAAGATCTTTGCGATCAATCCGACCGTGAAATTCGTGGCGCTCGGCTATCTCGGGGCCGTTGTCGCGGCGTTCGCGATGGTCGTCTTGCTGACCGCTCTGGTACCGGGATTCGTGCCGCTGATCGGCGTTGTTATCGGGCTGCTGTTGCTGCTCGTGCCGGTTTATTTTCACATCCAAGCCAAACTCGTCCGCTATTCTCTGACAGACACGACCATCGAGATCGATCGCGGACTCGTCTCGCGTACGACCCAGCACATTCCGCTTCAAAGGGTGCAGGACGTGACGGTCACGGCCTCGATATTTCAGCGAATGCTAGGTTACGGAGATATCACTATCGATAACGCGAGCGAGGATGGCGGCAAGGTCGTACTCGATAACATCGATATGCCGAAGAAGTACGCGGATATGATCCTGCGGCAGATGCGCTCTCTCGACCGGTAATCAGAATTCAGACAGGATGAACAGGATATTCAGGATGGTGTTGAAAAGCCATCCTGTAAATCCTGTCCATCCTGTTTTAATCTAGTGTTTTATGAAAACCATTTTCCTTACCGGCGGTGCCGGGTTTATTGGATCAGCATTCGTTCGGATGGTCCTGGCGCAACCGGATATTTCGGTCGTGGATTTTGATGCGCTCACCTATGCGGGCAATCTTGAGAATTTGGCGGATGTTGACGGCTCGCGTCATACATTTATAAAGGGCGACATTTGTGATCGTGAGGCGGTGATGGCGGCGGTTCCGAAGGGGTGCGATGCGATCTTTAATTTCGCCGCGGAATCGCACGTCGACCGGAGCATTCATTCAGCCGACGAGTTTCTGCGAACTAACATCATCGGAACGCAGGTGTTGCTGGACGCGGCGCGTGCCAAGGGTGTGCGGAGGTTCGTGCAGATCTCCACCGACGAGGTAATGGGCACGCTGCCGGACGACAGCGACGATTACTTTACCGAAGCTTCGCCGCTTCAGCCGAACTCGCCCTATGCGGCATCGAAGGCTGCTGCTGAATTCGTTGTGCGGGCCGCGCAGGAGACGCACGGTGTCGATGCAGTCGTTACGCGATGCGGCAATAACTATGGCCCACGGCAATTTCCCGAGAAGCTGATACCGCTAATGATCGCAAACGCCATGAACGACGAGCCACTGCCGGTATACGGCGACGGGCGGAACGTGCGCGACTGGATATACGTGGACGACCATTGCCGAGCGATCTGGATGGTATATGAACGCGGGCGATCTGGCGAGGCTTACAACATCGGGGCTCGCAACGAGCAGGAGAACATCAACGTCGTTAGGTCGATCCTTAACGCGCTCGGAAAGCCCCAAGACCTGATCAAGTACGTCACCGACCGGCTGGGCCACGATCGACGATACGCGATCGACGCGACGAAAGTTGAGAAGGAGCTTGGCTGGAGGCCGCGAGTAACATGGGAAGACGGTCTCGCAATGACGATCAAGTGGTATGAGGAAAATCAGGCCTGGGTCGATCACGTCCGCAGTGGCGAGTACCAAGAATATTACAAAGCGATGTACGGCGCCAGCATATGAAGATATTAGTCACAGGTGCGCGTGGGATGGTTGCGAGAGCGACGGCGGAATATTGCCGTTCGATCGCTGATGATGTCACGGCGCTTGCCCGCGGCGAGATGAACATCGCAGAACTAGAATCTGTGCGGGCGGTAGTCGGCGATCTTCGTCCTGACGCGATCATCAATTGTGCGGCTTACACGAATGTTGACGGAGCCGAAAGCGAGTCGGAGGAATCGTTTTCCGCAAATGTCGCAGGCCCGAAGAATCTCGCCTTGGCTTCGCTGGAATTCGATTGCGGCTTTGTCACCATCTCGACCGACTACGTCTTCGACGGTACATTCGATGGTTTCTACACTCAGCGACATCAGCCGAACCCGCGGGGAGTCTACGCAACGACGAAACGCCGCGGCGAGATCGAAGCACTAACGACGAATGCGCGCTCCATAGTTGTGCGGTCCGGCTGGATCTATGGCCATGGCGGGACAAATTTTCTGAGCGTGATGGGCAACCTGCTTCGTGAAGGGAAAAGCATAAAGGCGATCAACGATTCGTATGGCACGCCGACATTCGCGAGCGATCTTGCAAAGCGCTTGCGGGAGCTTGCCGAGTTAGATATGCCCGGCATTTTTCACGTCACGAACTTAGGTCCGGGGATCTCTTACTTGGGATTCGCGGCGAAAGTTTGCGCGATCGGCGGATTTGATCCGTCGCTGCTTGAACCCGTTTCGCACACTGATCTGCAGCGTCCAGCACCAAGACCGGTCAGTTCGAAACTTGCGTGCCTGTATAGCGAGAAGTTCGACTTAGATCCGATGCCCGACTGGGAAGGCGGATTACGAAATTTCCTTAAAGTGAATCTTGAGTAGGGGGGCTGTCCGCGGCCTGATCGGCAGGCTCGACGTCTATCTCCTCCTCAAAGTAGAGGACATGTCGGATCAGCCGTGCCTCGACAAGCATCGGATCGTTTCGATATACACATCTATTGGGGCTGCAAACCAAGTAGGATCTCGTTTCGGTCTCAAGGATGGCGAAAACCTGCTCACCAACGGCCTGATTAGTTTTTCCAACCTCAGCGAAATGGCGCAGGCCGTCGATCATGTATTCGATACGGAAAATACGCCGCTCGGTAAGTCGCAATCTCGTCTGCAAAACCGCAAACTTCTTGATCGCGTTGTAGAGGTGTTCGGCGGCTTTAGCGTCCTCGGCGGCCGGAATAACGAACTTCATTTTGACTAATGCTTGCCGGTTGTCGCGGCGGATTCCATGACCGGGGTCGTACTGTCGTCATCGGCCGACTTGTAGTAATCGTAATAGCCCGTTCCGTAATAGTCATACTCCATCGATCCCGATTTCAGACCGTTGAGAACCACACCGTAGATCCGCGCACCGATCGTCCCCAAACGTTGCTTGAAGCGACGCATAAGGTGGATCGATGACTTGTTCGCCATCGCCACGAGGATCACGCCGTCGACCTGCGTCGAGAGGATCGCAGCGTCGGTGAACGAGATCGCGGGGGGTGAATCGATCACAATGTGCTTATACCGGCCGCGTAAGAACTGCAGGAGATTCCGCATTTCATTCGACGAGAGAAGCTCGGTAGGGTTGGGTGGGATCGGACCGCTGGTGATCACCTTCAGCCGGGGCAGATCTCGACACTGTTTGATGAGATTGTCCGTGTTCCGCTCGCCCGACAGATAGTTCGTCAGGCCCTTCGTGTTCTCAAGATCGAAGTAATTGTGGAGGCGCGGACGGCGAAGGTCGCAATCGATGATGACCACGTCTGCGTCGGATTGCGCGAGCGTGATCGCCGTATTGACCGCAGTCGTTGTCTTGCCTTCTGAGGGCTGCGATGACGTGACCAGGATCGACTGCGGCGGCTTCCCTGCCGATGAAAAGAGCAGCGACGTACGAAGGTGGCGGTAAGCTTCGGCCATCGGCGACTGACGCTCCTCTAGCGCTATAAGCCCAGTTGCCGGTCCGGCACCTCCAGTGCCATTCGCTCCGGCAAGCAGCTTTCGGTTGCTGCCGACCGAATAGTGCGGGATCAACGCAAGAGTTGGTAAACCGAGGTGACGGCTGATGTCGTCCGATGTTTTGACCGAATCGTCGAGATAATCCATCAGGAACGCAAGCCCGATCCCGGCAACCACTGATAGCATGAATGCGAGTAGTATGTTGCGGCCGCGAGCAGGGCCCACCAACCCGGCACCGCTCGCCTCAGCCGGGACCTTGATGTTGTCCGGCTCTGTATTGGCGATCGCAAGCGTCTGTTCCTGTTGACGCTGTATATAGGTGTCTAGAAGCGTTCGATTAGTTTCGATCTGGCGTTTGAGGGTCGTAAGCCTGGTTACCGCCTGTCCCTGGACATTCGCCTTTGCATACTCCTGTTCGTAGGCAGAGAGAGCTTGTCCCTCTTCGCGGCGTTTTGAATCAAGCTGCGCACGCAACGACACGAGAGCTCCATTCACCGCGTCCTTATCGACTGACTTCTTCCCTTCGTCGATCAGCTTGGTCACCTCTTTGTCCATGCTGACTTTCGAAGCCTTTAGCGCGGTGATCCGCTCCCCCATCTTCTTGACGTCCGGATACTCCTCGGTGTACTTCACAAGCAGTTCCGCCTTTTCGGTCTCAGCCGCCTGAATTTGCTTGTCAATAGCGCGGATATCGTCCTGCAACTTGGCCTTACGCTCCGTACTCTGACGAACGGCATCCTGATAGATCGGACTAGCGTTCAACTCCGGAATGCTCGCCCCTTCACCACGGGCGTTAGCCGCTAGCGCGGTATTGTAACGACCCTCCAGACCTCGGCGCTCCTCCATCGTCTTGATGTAGGTTGCGCTCATCGTGCTTAGCCGGGAGGCAGCGAGGTCTTGTCCTTTCTCGGCAAGCGAGAGGTCCTGATCCTTCATTGAAGCGATCAATTCGAGATCCTGACTATCGATGGTTTTTCGAAGCTCCTCGATCGAAGACCCGAGGTCGTCGACGGCTTTACGAGCTCCGGCCATTTCGCGATCGGCGTCGTTCTGACGAAATTCCTGCGCCATGGCGAGTGCTACTTTCGGTGCTAGATCCTCATGCACACTTCGTACACTCAGGTTCACAATGTTTGTCCTGTCAACCTGGTCCACAGTAACTTGAAACTTATTGGCGATTTCACCCGCTTTCTTGTCTTCGTCCACGGTCAACTGAGCTGGCTGGTCGCCATTTGGTTCCCCTGTCTCGGATATGACCGGTAGTGATGTCGGACTTGTCTCCGCCTTCTTTTCGCTTGAGAAGATCGAACGGAGAATATCGCCGATGCCCCGAGACTCTTTTTCAGCCAAACCCGGCTGGCGATGGAGGCCGAGGTCGATGATGGCGGCTTTCTTTAGTTCCGGCCCCTGCAAGAGCAGAAGTTGCGTCTGGAGATAATTAGCATCCTGGCCAAAATTGATATTGATCGAATCCTTCGAGGTCATCTTTGGCCGGCGCGGCTCGATAATGATCTGCGCATTCGACTGATAGACGTTCGGCTGCGCGTACATATACAGCGCCGCCGCAGCCGTAACAAGAATCGCGAGTGCAATGATCAACGGCAGTCGCTTGTAAACGACATTGAGGTATTGCCTGATCGAGACCTTTCCTTCGAGCGATTCGTCGTCGAAGTAAGATGAATATGCCGGCGGGTAATTCGCCGGGACTGCCGGGCTGAGCGACGCGCCCTTCGGCAGCGGGGTTAAACGCTGATCCTGTTCCATACTGCTAATCGGGAGATAGAAAATCCTTTATCTTTATAAAATGCGCAAAACTGATTTATAACACAGCGCGTCGTCAAATACACGGAAATTCCGCTAAGTGACTGATTTTAATACTCTTGTCGGCATCATTAAACTTCTCAGTATTGGCGCAGAATTGTCCGTCCGCAGGCCGTAAGGTATTATTAAAGTTTGCTTTGGAGCGCGTAATTTGCGGAATAATACGCCTATTTCAGCGAGGTTTCCGTAAAACGGCGAGTAAATATGGTGAACGAATTCGATTTCGATCTTGGCATAAACGGTTTCAAGTACTCTGATCTGTTCGATGCGGTAAAGCTCAAAGCCCTTGCCGAAAAGTTTTATGCTGAGGTCGACGAGAAGGAGCCCGTCCTTGGGGACGCCCTGAAGAAGTATATTGGAGCGGCCGGAAGCGGCTACGAGAAACGGGTCGAATCGAAGATCCTTACCGACGCCGCACCTTTTCTCTCAGACTTTGTCGGCCGCTTATTCAAGATCACCCGCGAACGCTCCGAGCTCGAACGAACCATCCTCGAGCAGAACCCAGTTTGGAAATACAAGTTTTTCGTTCAGCGGCGAGCGATCAAGAAGTACAAGTCGCTGGAAGATCTGTCAGGCATCAACGAATTCGAGCTTGAGGAAGCGATCCGCGAACTCCGTAACAAGGGATTTGATGATGCTCTCGTTTTCGACGAGGAACTCGGCATCGCCCTTATAGCAACGAAACTCGCCGACGCGGAAGAGGAGCTGGCAAAAGCCGGGTATACCTCCGACGCAACGAAGGCAGCGGTCGATGGGATCAAAAGGGCGTACACAGCACTCGCGGACCGACCGTTCGGCAAGCTATTCAATGAGCAGGTGATCGAGATCCAGGAGACCGGCGATCTTCTCCAGGTGAAGGCCGCACTCGCGATCGTCGAGCAATGGTCGGCACTGCACTTTTACAAGAAGGACAAGAAGTTCGCGGCGTTTAAGGTGCCGCACGCACTCGATTACGAGAACCTCGTCCACCTGATCCATCCCGAGCCGAAGCTGCACAACATAATGCGCGGGCACGATCACGATATGCGCCGGCGAGTCGGGTTCAAGCTGACAGACGACCGCGGGACAATGCGCGACGCATTGCAAGAGATCGATTATTGCCTCATCTGCCACGAGCGCGACAAAGATTCGTGCTCAACCGGTATGTTCGAGAAGGATGGTTCGGTAAAGCGAAATCCACTTGGCATCAAGGCGGAAGGATGTCCGCTCGACGAGAAGATCTCCGAGATGCATTTGCTCAAAAAGCAGGGCGATCCGATCGGCTCGCTGGCTCTCGTTACGATCGACAATCCGATGTGCGCAGGCACCGGTCACCGCATCTGTAACGACTGCATGAAGGGCTGCATCTTCCAAAAGCAGGAGCCCGTCAACATACCCCTCGCCGAGACAGCGACGCTGACCGACGTCCTTAAACTCCCCTACGGCTTCGAGATCTACAGCCTGCTGACGCGTTGGAATCCGCTGAACGCCAAGCGGCCGTACGCGCTTCCTTATAACGGAAAGAACGTGATGGTCGTCGGGCTCGGGCCGGCGGGATATACGCTGTCGCAATACTTGCTGAACGAAGGATTTGGTGTAGTCGGGGTGGACGGATTGAAGATCGAACCGCTTCCGGCTGACTGGACCGGCCTGTCAGAACCGGGTGCGGCAGCGACCGGGTTCCGATGTCCGAAGCCGATCAAGAATATCGACGAGATCACGGAAGAACTAGACGAACGCATTCTTTCGGGATTCGGCGGAGTGTCGGAATACGGCATCACGGTTCGGTGGGACAAGAACTTCTTGACGATGGTTCAGTTGATGCTACAGCGTCGCAAGCGTTTTCGCGCATACGGCGGCGTTCGGTTCGGCGGAACGCTGACAATCGAGGACGCGTGGTCGTATGGTTTCGATCACATCGCGATCGCAACCGGTGCTGGACGTCCGACGATCGTCCCGATGAAGAACAATCTGATTCGCGGAATCCGTCAGGCGAGCGACTTTCTGATGGCGTTGCAGCTCACCGGTGCCTTTAAGAAGGACACGCTTTCGAATCTGCAAGTGCGTCTGCCTGCGGTCGTGATCGGCGGCGGGTTGACCGGCATCGACACGGCGACTGAGATCTTCGCCTACTATCCGGTACAGGTCGAGAAGATGCTGCACAAGTTTGAGATGGTCGTCGCCGAATTTGGCGAGACTCACGTGATGAAGCAGTTCGACCCGGAAGAACTGATGACGATCCGCGAGTTTCTCGAACACGGACGTGCGGTCCGGGCCGAACGTGCTCGTGCGGAAGCCGCCGGAGAACAGGCGAACTTTGTGCCGCTTGTTCACTCGTGGGGCGGCGTTTCGCTCGTCTATCGCAAGCGGATTCAGGATTCGCCTGCGTACCGGTTGAACCACGAAGAGGTTCAGAAGGCTCTCGAAGAAGGGATCAACCTTATCGAGTGTATGAACCCCGTAGAAGCGGTTCCGGATGAATTCAGCGCGGTTAAGGCACTCAAGTTCGAGCGGCTCGATTATGTCGCGGAAACGGGCAAGTTTGAGATTACCGGCGACATTCACGAGTTCCCCGCACGCACGGTTTGCGTCGCGGCCGGCACTTCGCCAAACGTAATCTACGAGAAGGAAAAACCAGGCACGTTCAAGATGGACGAATGGCGGCAGTTCTTCCAGCCATTCAAGGTCGAGCGGAACGGCGACGGAAAGCTGCACGCGGTCGAGGCGGCCAAAGGCGAGACCGGATTTTTCACCTCGTACGAGCGCGATGGGAAGTTCATTTCGTACTACGGCGACAACCATCCGAAATACGCCGGCAACGTCGTTAAGGCGATGGCATCGGCCAAGCATGGCTACTCACACGTCGTCGAAATATTTGCTAAAGACCTGGCGAGGCAAGGTTCGCTGCCCCAGGAGATCAAAGATTCGATCTTCGACGATCTCGAGGCTACGCTCGACGAACAGCTCCGGGCGTATGTCGTCAAGGTCGAGCGACTCACGCCGACGATCGTCGATGTGATCGTGAAGGCTCCGCTGCAGGCGAGAAAGTTTGAGCCGGGACAGTTTTATCGGCTGCAGAACTTCGAATCGTCGGCGCCGATCGTCGACGGGACTCGGCTGGTAATGGAGGGGCTCGCGCTGACGGGTGCTTGGGTCGATGAAGAGAAAGGCCTGCTCTCAATGATCGTGCTTGAGATGGGTACCTCGTCGCGGCTGTGTTCGCTGCTCAAGGAAGGCGAGGAAGTTCTCGTCATGGGCCCGACCGGAACGCCAACGGAGATCCCCGAGAACGAGACCGTTCTGCTTGCGGGCGGCGGGCTTGGCAACGCGGTGCTTTTCTCGATCGCGAAAGCGTTGCGCGTGAATAAGAACAAGGTCATCTACTTCGCCGGCTACAAGAACGGTGCGGATCTTTTCAAGCGTGAGGAGATCGAGAAAGCGACGGACGAAATCGTATGGGCGACGGATTTCGGCGTCGAGATCGAACCGGCCCGCACTCAGGACGCACACTTCCGCGGAAACATCGTTCAGGCGATGATCGCTTACGCCGAAGGAAAACTCGGCCCCAAAACTGTGGACCTGAAAGACGTCGACCGCATCATCGCGATCGGCTCAGACCGAATGATGAACGGCGTCCGCGAGGCTCGTCACACGTCGCTGAAGGCTTATCTAAAACAGGAACATGTCGCGATCGGCTCAATAAACTCGCCCATGCAGTGCATGATGAAAGAGGTCTGCGCCCAGTGTCTGCAGCGGCACGTCAATCCGCACACCGGTGAAGAGTTTTTCGTCTTCTCATGCTTTAACCAGGACCAGCACCTCGATTTCGTCGATTTCAAAAACCTTAACGACCGCCTAAAAGCGAACAGCGTTCAGGAGAAATTAACGAATTTGTGGCTCGATAGGGTTTTTGGGAAAGACGAGTTTAAGGCGATGCAAAAGGTAGGATAATCGATGCGGGCTGTTGTTTAGAATCAAATCAGTCAACTCGATAATAGACACCCATCACGGAACCTGATTGCAGTGCAGAGAGCCTTATTTCTCTGGTCTTAGTTTTTCAAGATCACCTACAAGGTCTATCCAGAATAGGCGTGGGTATCCATCTTTAGACTGAAAGTTTGCAATGAACCTGTCGCTTCCGGCTTCGATCACATAAAAAGGCTCTTCGATATCAAAAGGTATTGTCGCCCAGAAATAGGATATCTCTTCGCCGCGGGCCTTTCGTATATCGGCCTTCGACAGATCTTGGAAACGCTTCGTGAATTGTTTCCAAAACTCTTTCTTCTCGTCCATTGTACGAATTGCCTTTCCCTCAGCTGTAATGGGCGATTTTCCGGGAACGATCAGCACCACGGACTGTGCTTCAGTCAGGACTCGAACCGGTTGCGACTTTAGCTCCTTCCAGAGTGTTGGACCAACCACAAAAACATCACCGAAAAAATCGGCTGGAGAATCAGTCTTGTTAGAAAGTGCATCCTTGGTGCGTTCTCTGGCACGATCATTCACTTCGTCGGGTGCCTTTTTGTACCTAACGCCCGAAGGAATCTCCTGACCGTAGCTAGAGGATACGACGCAGAACAGAATGGCGAAAAGGATCGTGACCTTCATAGACGTCATCCTACTAGATAAAACTAGCTCAAGCTTATATCTACGTGCGCTGTGACTCGACCAACTATATCACCCCGCCGATTCTTTATGGCCATCGGTGACACATCCGCAAGATCATCAGCGGACAGAATTCCGAGCTGTCGCAGCACATCGACAGCAACGACGGGTCTAGCTCGTTTATCGTCGCCGTCTTCGATCTTGAGGGCGACGGCAAGGCCGGTTGGGTATTTCTCGCTTGGCAGAACGCCGCAGAGCCATACGCCATCTGCTCCGACCTTTGAGATGAGCTTCCCTTCCGCCGCTTGCATCAGCATCGTGTCGAGCCGTTCACTGCCGCCGATGAGTTCGGGATGATTCACCATCGCGGAAACGACGCGAGCAGCGGCATCCTGGGTCTTCTGATCGAACCTCTCGGGTCTCATCAGGTTCATAAAAGCCGTCGCCATTGCGTGGAGCGGCAGTGCAAAATTCGGAGCGACGCAACCGTCGATCGCGATCGGGATCTTGCCCGCGGGCGTTTCGGTGAACTGCGAGACGGCGTCGAGTATCTTCTGCTGGACGGGATTCTCAAGCAACTCGTAAGTGCTGATGTCCGCTTCGATATGTTTGGCAATGGCGAGCATCGCGGCATGCTTGCCGGAGCAGTTGTTGTGGAGCTGAGTCGCGTATTCGCCCGCACGCAGCATCCGCTCAGCCTCTTTTTCGTAAAACGGCAGGTGCGATCCGCAGTGCAGGTGAGCTTCGTTAAGACCGATCCGCTCGAGCATCAACCCGGCGATCCGCACGTGACGCTGTTCACCCGAATGCGACGCACACGCGAGAGCGATCTCTTCTTCTGAAAAATTGAACGCATCGGCCGTTCCGCTGGTGATACACGTAATCGCCTGGAACGGCTTCGCAGCGGAGCGAAAGAAGGTAACAGCTTTCGGATCGCCGATCGACGCGACGGTCTCGCCGCTGCCGTTGATGATGATCAGATGCCCGCGGTGGGCAGATTCGACCGTGTCGCCGCGGATGACTTTTGCGAGAACTTTTGGGGGCATATTCTATCCGGCCGCGGCGATCATCTCGCGTGCGTTTTCGCGGGCGGCGTCGGTTATTTTTTCGCCGGCAAGCATTCGTGCGATCTCTTCGACCCGTTCGGCCTCGTCGAGTTCGCGGACTGCGATCGACGTGCGGTTTTTTGTCATCGTTTTCTCAACGACGAAATGTGTGTCCGCCTTCGACGCTACCTGAGCTTGGTGCGTTACGCAAAGCACTTGCTGTCCGGTCGCAAGCTCTTTCAACTTCGCTCCAACCGCCTCCGCAACCCGACCGCCTATCCCTGCGTCGATCTCGTCGAAAACCACAGCTTTGCCCGCATGCTTCTCTTTCGCTGTCGTCTTCAGTATAAGCATCAGTCGCGAAGCCTCGCCGCCTGATGCTACCCGCGCGAGAGGTTTGACCGATTCGCCGACATTGGCAGAGAAGAAGAATTCCACGCTGTCGGAGCCCTTCGCCGTGAAATGCAACTCGACCGCGTCCGGTTCAACTCGCACCTCAAACTTCGCCTTGTTCAATGCCACTGCGGCGAGGGCCGATTCGACCTCTTTGCTGAACTTGGACGCCACTTTGGATCGCGCAGCGCTCAATTCCGTCGCGGCGGTGATGTATGCGTTACGAGTCTCCTCAACTCGCTTCTTCGCTTCTTCCTGGTGAAACTCGGCGTTCTCGATCGCATCGAGCTTCGCTTCGGATTCGACGAGATGTACGAAAGCCGACTCGACCGATCCGCCGTACTTTCGGGCGACTCGCGTGATCTCGGCAAGACGATCTTCGATCTCCGCGAGCCGCTCCGGCGAGAACTCGAGATGTGTGGAGAAGTCGCGGACTGTGAATGAGAGATCGTTCAGCACTGCCTGAGCCGCATTCAGCCCTTCTTTGTAATCGGAAAACCGCGAGTCGTACTCGGCAAGCTCGTCGATCTTGCGGACAGCCTTTTCGAGCGTCGTAAGCGTTGCGGCGTCAGCGCCGTAAAGCAGGTCAACAGCATCGCCGCTGAGAGAGCTGAGCTTTTCGACATTGTTAAGCCGTCGCTTTTCTTCTTCGAGTTCACCTTCTTCCTCGGGCTTTAGATCTGCTTTGCGAATCTCGTCGACCTGAAATCTCAGGATGTCGAGAAGCTGGAGTTTTTCCGATTCTCCGCGTTGAAGTTCCGCGAGTTCTCGCCTTGCTTGGGACCAATCGTCGAACGCAGCAGCCACACATTCGCGTAACTTCGCGTTCTTGGCGTATTCGTCGAGCAGCTCAAGGTGCGTGTCCGGATCGAACAACGAGGTCTGCTCGCCCTGTCCGTGGATATCGACCAGGAACGCTCCCAGACGTTTCAGGAACGCGGCGGTAACGAGCTGGTTGTTGACGAAGATCCTATTCTTTCCTGCGAGCGAGATCTCGCGCCGGACGATAAGATCCCCATCGGCTTCTATGCCGGCTTCTTCAAGCAGTTCGCCGAATGCCGCCGAAATCTCAAAAGCAAAAAGCCCCTCGATCTGCGCCGAATCGGCTCCTTCCTTGATCAGATCGTTCGTAACACGCTCGCCTGCAAGAGCGCCGAGCGAATCTACTATGATCGATTTACCCGAACCGGTCTCACCTGTGAGCAGATTCAGCCCCGGTCCGAATTCGAGTTCAAGCGAATCGATCAGCGCGATGTTTTTGATCTTAAGAAGGTTGAGCATCCGCAGAAAGACGTTGTGCTTTTCGAAGAGATTAGCACAACCAGGGGTGCGATTGCAGTCTAGTTCCGCTTCTTAACCAGGCCCTCGCCTTTTGCCCATTTCCCGAGCGAAAACACCGCATCGGGCGGGAATTCCTTCTCGATATCGGTCGACGCCCAATTAACCTCACGGCCTTTTTTGTAAAACAGAAGCTCGCCGTAATTGCCCGGTTTCAGCGGTTGAAAGCGGCCGGTTACGTTGAAGTCGCTCGCGTCATATTCGTCGAGCCCGGCGATCGAAAGCAGCGGTCCGACCTGACGAATTCGCGTCGGCTGAAGCTGCTCGGCCCGGCGGCGTTCGACCATAATCGCGAGGTCGCCCGAAACAGGCACGTCGTCAGGTTTTGTTCGGTCGATGATCGTCGCGTTGCGAAATACGAAATTAACGATGCGGCCAGAGGTGTTATTCGGGATCAGATCGTAGTCATTCGGGTTAAATGCCGTGAAACCTCCATCGGCGAGCAGCTTCATCGACGTCAGAAAGGCGATGAAGTTCATGCGGACGAGAAACATCTCGTCCTTGCCGTTCAAAGCCCCGGTCTCGATCAGGATCACCGGTGTACCCCATTCCGAGAAACTGTCGCCGAAAGCTGACGGAGTCCATTCGTCGCCGTAGCGGCCGACATGCCCCGGCACGTATTGCGAAAGGGCCTGATTCATCGCGACGACCAGCCGCCGATTGCGTTCGAGTCCGGGCGTCAGCGTCTTCTCTTCATCACCGAACACGACGAGAAAGGAGATCGCAGCCTGCTTATTCGACATTCCCGCAGTCGTCAGCGCCTGCTGATTATGCAGATTGAACCCGATCTCCGGCTGCCATGCATCGCGAAGCGATTTCAACAATCGAGCCTCAGGCGTAACCAGATCCCTTGCGTCACGATTGATATCGATTCCTTGCGAACTGCGGCGTTGATATACCTCCGCTCCATCGGGATTGACCATCGGGACGGCCCGGATAGTAAGATTGGCCTCAAGTGCCTTGACCCAATCTTTGTCACGATTCTTCTGCAAGATCGTGAACATATCTATCAAAGCCGGAGTCGCGGTCGGCTCGTCGCCATGCATTTGTGACCAAAGAAAAACTTTCTTCGGCCCCTTGCCCCATTCGATCTGAAAGATCTCGCGTCCCTGCCCGCTTTTACCGACTTCGTTCACCTTCACGCCGAGTTTCTTAAGTCCTTCGAGGTCTTGGACGACGTCCTTATGTCGGATATTGGATGGGAATTTATCGGATACGTGTTCCTTTTCCCAGATCTCCGAAAACTCGGCGGCGGTTTGGGCGAGCGCTTGAAGGGAATACACCATTATCGCAAGGGAGATCAGGACAGCGAGCTTCATATCTGGTTAAGTTTAGGGTCTTCTAATATTTACGGCAAGGATTTCAGGAGTGTGCCTATGATAATACGCGGGAACCGTGCCGAATACCGATCACCCCGCGACGGTTTCGAGATACGCTCGTGCGAGCGGCACATCCGAATCGCTGAATTCCTCGGGCGTACCGAGAAATACGATGCGTCCTTTCTCCATTAACGCGATCCGTGATCCGAGCAGTTTTGCTTCGTGGAGGTCGTGGGTTACGAAAACAGCCGTCTTGCCCATCTCACGCACCATCGAAGCGAACTCTTTTTGGAGACTTGTTCGAGTCAAGACATCGAGAGCTCCAAAGGGTTCGTCGAGGAGAACAATATCTGGATCGGCGGCTAACGCTCTCGCCACACCAACCCGCTGACGCTGTCCGCCGGAGAGTTCGTGGGGATAGCGATTGGAGAACTTCGCCGGATCAAGATTCACAAGGGATAGCATTTCGTCGACACGCTGCTTCGTTCGCGCCGGATCGGCGTCCTCAAGTGTCAACGTCAACGCCACATTCTGAGCTATCGTAAAGTGCGGAAACAATCCGCCATCCTGCAGCACATATCCGATCCGCCGTCGCAATTCGATCGCGTCCCAATCGAGCGTGGACTTTCCCTCGACGGTCACCTGGCCCGATGTCGGATCGATTAGACGATTGATCAGCTTGAGCGTAGTCGTTTTCCCGCAGCCCGATTCGCCTAGCAACACCAGGACCTCGCCCGTTTCGATCGCAAAGCTGATGTCATCGAGGATGTGCAGGCCATCGATCTCAAATGCGACTGATCGAAACTCGACGATGTTAGCTGAATCGTTCATTTTTTTAGCCAAGCATTTCGAACCGCGACCTGCTGCGGAGTGGCGTTCGCTATCTCGACCAGCGAGAAGCTCTGAAACTCCCGCGAACCGACTTTCATCGGAATCTCCATTTCCGAACCGCCGCGCAGCACGGTAAGCTTTACATCCTTGCCCGCGAGACCACCCGTATTCGCGCTGAAGGTCGCTTCGCCATCGACCTTTGTGATCACATCGCCTGAACGAAGTCCCGCAGCGGATGCGGAGCTCTGAGGTTCGACATCGCTGAGCGTCAAACCGCCGGTTCGCGGTCGGCCGGAGAAGCCGAAGTCGGGAGTTGACTGCGTTTTTCTTTCGAGTTTGAATCCTGCGTAACCAAAGACCGCGTCATAGTTCGGAACCTCAACTCCGTAAACGTAGCTGTCGAAGAAGCCCCGGTAGTTCTTCTTCGTAATGCGGTTGATTATCGCGATCAACTCGTCGATCGTGAAGCCTTTTCCGCGTTTATAGTTCTCGTTATAGAGAGCACGCAATACGTCGTCGAGTCCGGCGGCAGCATTCGTGTCGTGGCGGATCGAAAGATCTAGCAATGCACCGATGTTCTGCCCTTGCGTGTAGTAAGAGATGCTAAACGCCTGCGGCGTGTCGTAGCCTACCCATGTGATCGCCGACGAGTTCGCTGGCGGAATATACTTGCGGGCTTCGGTATTCTCGATCGAGGCGGCGGCCCCGGCCGTTGAGCTAATGAACTGTTCGCGTGTCACATTCCCCGCTCTATAATTCGCGAGCAGACCGTAATAGTTAGTGAAACCCTCGGAGAACCACAGCGACGGGCTTTCGTTCTCTCTCGAATAATCGTAGGGCCACATCTCGGCCGGCCTGATCCGCTTTACGTTCCACACGTGAAAGAACTCGTGCGATGCGGTACCGATGATCTGCTCAGGCGTGGAACGTTCGCCGCCGGGAGCGAAAGCAACATAGGAATTCAGATGTTCCAAGGCTCCGCTCGCATTCGATTCGGCGGGCTGAAAGAAGTAGTAGGCGATGTATTTGTCATACGGCAGACCGCCGAAAATGGCTCCCTGAGCCTTGATAGAGGCTCCGAGCATTTCCGTAAACCGCTTCGATTTTTCGGCGTTGAACCGGCCAGCAGGATAGGCGGTGAAGTAGTGCGGTTTGCCGTCGACCGAAAACTCGTGGATGTCGAAATTACCTATCATCGCCGGAGCGTCGACGAGTGTGTCGTAATCAGCGGCAGTGAACGTCATCGGGTCCGCCGTGTTTTTGAGCGGCGACATCAGCTTCCAATCCTGCGGGATCTGAAACTTCACGGTGCTTGGATCGTTGCGATGACCAACCGGCTCCATGAAGAGCTGAATGCCGGTAAAGAATGCATAATCGTCGCCAACCTTCGCCTGATTCAAACCAAGGATCGTCGCGCGATACGAATACGTGACCTTGATCTGACTAACACCTTTCGTCGGGACGCTCCACGTTTGCTTCCGCGTCATCAGCGGCTGCAACCGCTTTCCGCTGCTGTCGGTCACCTCGAAGCGGATGAGATTCTTTGCATAGTTTTCGACGACGTACCACCCCGGCGTCCACGTCGGCAACGCCAACTCAAGCCGGTCCTGCTTGATGTTCTTGATCTCGGTCGTTACGTGAAACTGTTGACTCGCGGTATCACGAAGGGCGACGGTGTATGTTAGGTCGAGCTTGCCGGATTGAGCGGCAGCGACGGGAACAAGAAAGAAAGTGAGGAGAAGAAGTGATCCGAGCCTGTATCGAATATGCATTAGATATTGATTCCTAGTGTTTTCGGAATTTTACTACAAACGCGAAGGGATAGTTTCAGAAGGTCGGTAATTAGCCCGCGAGAAAAAAAGAGGCAGGCCGAAGCCTGCCTCTTTCGAGTTGGATCGTGATGATCGCTAGTTACGATAGCCGACCGTTGCCGGACCGGTTGCCGTGATCATGAATTCCGTACCCGCTTCGAGCTGGAGATTGTCACGACCCTGGATCAACACCGTTCCAGCACCGGCACCTGCACCGACTCCTGCTCCGATCGCTGCACCCTGACCGCCGCCTGCTATGGCACCAATGAGTGCGCCGAGGGCGGCTCCGATACCGGCACGCGTTACGGTACGCGTGGTCTGGTTGCCGTCACGAACGGTTCCCTCGTTGCTGATATTGATGATGTCGCCATCAGCTTCCCGAGCCGAATCGATGATACCGGCGAAGCCGTATGTGCTTCCGCGGTACTGGATCGACTCGAAGTCCATCGACAGATTTGCACGGCCCGAGACGCGACCCGAGCGGTCGGATTGCGTGATACGGCCGGTGATGATCGCGCCTGCGTACTGGTTCGGCGAGGTCACTTCCATACTGAACCTGTCACCTGCCTGCGTGACGTTGGTCGCGATGCGGTTGCGAAGTACCGCCGTCAGCCGCGTTCCGTTGGGGATATAGAAGTTTCCTGCAACGGGACGGTCGTTCCAACCTGGCCGGTTGTTATTCACCGGCGGCCAGCTGGCTACGTCCGACGTCCGATCGTAGATGCTACTAGCTGTGATCATCTGACCCTGATTTTCGAGATACAGGCTACGCGAAACGCGCAGGCGGTTTCCACCGACCGGCGTGAACGTAACGGTGTAGTCGCTGCTGCGGTCGCCCTGCATCTGGATGGTCAGCGTTCTTCCGACCATCGTGACGCGGGTCGTTGTCGAACGTCCGCGATTGTTCGTCTCGGTGATCGACCGGCCGTCAGCCGTGAGCGTTACCTGCGAACCGAAGTCGGTCGCCATGGTGATCTGATTGCCACGCGTTTCGATAGCTATCGTCTGCGGAGCCGTGAGTCGGCGTGACGCGTTGTCACGCTGCCGGTCACGAGCTGTCGTGTTGCTGATCGTCCGGTTAAGAACGGCATCCACATCGTCGCTTTGCGAGGCGTTCAATGTATAGGTTCCGTCGAGACGATTGTTTCGTCGGCCACCGCCACCTTGTCGTTCCTGCGGGAACGGCGGTAGCGTTTGGTTCCAGTTCCAACTGACACGATAGAGGTTGGACAGCTGGTTGAGGTCCGAACGGATCATCGTCCACTGACGCTCCGGGGCCTGGGCAAGCTGATTTCGACGCATAAAATCGTCGATGTACCAGCCATAGTTCATTACCTTGGTGACGTCAGCGTTAGACACGCGTCGACCGTCGAAATTGCGACGGAGTTCATCCGTTGCATTCTCGAAGGCATCTACATACGCCATCACGTTGTCTTCGGTACGGGTGTTGTTATATCGGCTGTTATCGAGCCGATTGTCGACCTGCCCGCGGAACGTGTCCGTCCGCGTCTCCAAACGGGCTAAAAGGTTTCTAACCTGTGTTTCATTCGGCTGTGCGTTCCACTGAGCCTGAACGCCTGCGACGCCTAGCAGCATCGTGAAGAGTGCTGCCAAAATTGAAAGTTTTCTGTTTCCCATTGTCGTTTCTCCTATAACTCCCTTTGGCACACGCCTACCGGGAGGACTTGCGATATGCATGTGCAAAGGTCGTGCCATAGCTGGAAATAGCTCTGCTCACTTCATTTAGCAGCGTAGTCAAAAATTCACTCGTCAGCCGGTTCGGCCCATATGGTGCGTCAATGTACTCTAATGATTCGCGAACATCAGACGCCAATGTATGAATCTCCAAGCAAAGCAGTCATCCTCGCTCGAGGGCTCGGAACGCGTATGCGTGCCGACCCAGCATCGTGGGAATTGACCGAAAACCAACAGCGTATCGCCTCGCAAGGGATCAAAGCGTTAATGCCCATTGTGGGCGAGAAGACGATGTTAGAGTTGATCGTCGAAAGGCTCTACGACGCGGGACTATCCGAACTCTGCTTAGTTATCGGGCCCGAACACGAAGCTGTCCGAGACTTCTGTTCGAACAAGGATCTGTCGGTCGAGTTTGCAACTCAGCGAGAACCGCTCGGGACTGCGGATGCTGTGCTCGCAGCCGAGAGTTGTATAAACAGCAACGAGCTTTTCCTAGTCGTGAACTCGGACAATCTCTACCCGGTCGAGAGCCTTCGACGATTACGCGCGATCAACCGCCCCGGCCTTATCGGCTTTGAACGTGAGGCATTGATCGAGAACAGCAATATTCCGGCTGATCGCATTGCGAAGTTCGCGACGCTTGAAATAGACAGCGAAGGCTATCTCACGCATATCGTCGAGAAGCCCGACGTAGTCGAACCGGGTTTACTCGTTTCCATGAACGCGTGGCTATTTTCGCCCATTATCTTCGAGGCGTGCCGAACGATCGAGCCATCGGTACGCGGAGAATATGAGATAGCATCGGCGGTTCAGTATGCGATGAGTCATCTCGGCGAAAGATTCGCGGTGGTTAGATCTAGCGAAGGTGTTCTTGATCTTTCGAGCCGTGCCGATATTGAGAGCGTGCGGCGATTTCTAGAGAGCAATTGATGTTCATTCCCGGCCGGATCGAGGTTCTAGGCAAGCACACCGACTACTGCGGCGGCCGGAGCGTTGTGTGCGCGATCGATCGGGGGTTTCATGCGGACGTTGAACCGCGAACCGATTCGGTAATTGAGCTTCGAA
>JBEBGW010000146.1:0-9711 GCA_040081025.1 Pyrinomonadaceae bacterium
ACCTCGAGCCGTCGAAACGGGGTATCTTGCTCACGCATGAAGTTGGTACCGGATGCACCGTTGTAACCGCCAATTCGGTCGCCCTTATCCGAGAGTCCAAGTTGTTCGGCGGTCGTCAAACCAGCACCGGGAACCATCAGGAGAGCGTCCTTCTCATTAGCGTTACGAGCCATACGGTATTCGCCCGTACCGGTCGGATCGACGAACTCGATCTCCAACCCGTCACCGACATTGTCGAGATGGCGATAGAACCAGATCTCGAACGGATAAGTTGTCGTTGAACCGCCGCCTTCATAGCTCGGGCGATCATACGAACCGCCGGACGGATGCGATTCGACGGAGTCCGGCTTTCCCCAAGCGATGTAGATGCGGCCGCGATCGGTCTTCCATCCGGGAATACCCGATGTGTAGTGCTGGTTAGCGTACGCGATGCGCTCGTAATATTCTTCGCGGTATTCGTTCTCTTCGGTGTCAGGATTCGGATCGCGGCGGCGCCAGAAATTCTCGATGAAGTTCTCGCGCTCTTCGTCGGTCTGGAGCGCCATGAACGCACGCTTTTCTTCCTTCGTGATGATGTAATCGACGTCGGTGTTGAGCCAGCGCTTGTAAGCCTCTTTCAACTCGGGCTTAACGTTGCGAGCCTTGCCGCTGATATCTTCGACGGGCTTTTTACCCTTATCAGGCGGCTGAGCGAAAGCAGCCGCTCCGGCGAGGGAAATCGCCAACGCCGAGAATCCAATACCTTTAAAAAATCGAGAACCTGACATACCGGTACTACTCCTGATCAAACCAGTTTGGGGCCTTTCCGGCCGAAAAAATTCAACGCGCGTACAAACCTAGATTTTAGGCGGATTACACCATTAATACAAGATGAATTCGGACTGAATGGGGTTGCTCGCCGCGCCTAAACGGCAGGCTCCGGCTGCCGTTTCTTGCCAAAGAACCAAGCGATGAAGATCGAAAAGACGTAAAGCACGACCATCGGCAGGGCAAAAAGCATCAGATTCGGGATATCGCCGGTCGGCGAAACGAAGGCCGCAACGATAAGGATAATGATCAGCGCGACCTTCCAATTCTTGATGAGAAACGACGACGAAACCAGTCCGATACGGGCCAAAACGTAGGTAACCGCTGGCATTTGAAAGATGATCCCCATCGCCAGCATGATCAGGGTGATCAGGTCGAAATAGTCGGTAGCCCGCAATAACGGCCGAAATTCTTCGGCGACGCCGAGCAAATATCCAACCGCGGGCGGGAAGAGAATGTAATAGGCGAATGCCGCCCCGGCGACAAACGCAATACTCGAAAGCGCTATGAATGGCGTTACGTATGATTTTTCATGCTGATACAGGGCGGGAGAAATGAATCCCCAAACCTGGAGGAGAAGAAACGGGATCGATAACGCGATCGCGGAATAGAGCGAGACCGTTACGTAGAGCGTAAAAGCCTCTTGCGCGGTCGTTACGATGAGCTTTTCACCGAGATCCGGCGCGGTGTCGGATGGTTTGGCGGCGAGATCTACCGGAAGACGAACGCCTTTTGCAACGATGCCGCTTTGAGTGAGTAGTGACTCATCGGTGTAAAGGCCGAGCTTTCCGTCACCATCGAGAGCGGTAACAACCTCGACCGAGGCTCCTGGTTGCACGGCCACCGGACCGAAACTAGTCGCTCGATTGAATACATACCTTCCGCGGTCGCCGGCCTTTAGCTCCGCGAGTGAACCAATGGAACTCTGATCCAAACCCGTCGCGGTCATATCCCTGACCGCGGCCTCGTTCAAGGCACGCTTTATGGGGACGGCGAGAAACTCGTATATCTGTTGGGAAGCAAAGAAACATCCAACGAAAGCAATGACAATGAAGACGACCGAACGCACAAGCCGCTTGCGCAGTTCGTCGAGATGTTCGAGGAACGACATCTGGCCGGCTTCGGTATCTTCGCGTCTTGATTCCAGTTCCTTCACAGCCAGTTGCGTTTGTCGGATAGCAAGTCGGGTTCTTCCTGGTCGGTTTCGGGCTCGATCTCGTGATGTCCGTTAGTGTTCTCCGGCTCTGCCGCTGCTGCGGACGCCATTGCGTCGAACTCTTCCTTGTTCATCGTCTTGATCGCGGGCACTTCGATCGGTGTCGATTCGTCCTCATTCTTTGGAAGTATCGAGTTGTCTCGGGGAACCGGTTTCTCGTCGTCGGCTTCGTCGAGCAAATTGTCGATCTTGAATGCCTTTGTCTCTTCCTCGAAATCTACTTCCTTTTCCCAAGTCTGCTTGAACTCATTCGCGGTACCGCGAAGATCGGCCATCACCTTGCCGACCTTCCGAGCGATCTCGGGTAGCCGCCGCGGGCCGAGGAAAATCAGCGCCACGATCCCGATCAGGATCAGCTCCGACGTTCCCAAAGATTCGAAGATAAACAGGTACAACTACTTCACCTCGATCAGTTTCCCGCTGAATTCTCTTATCTCACCGATGATCCGCGAACTTTCGATCTCCGCGAGAAATTCATCTGCTTTATCCGCCGGCAAGCTTATCAAAAGGCCTCCGGCGGTTTGCGGATCGAACAGAGCGCTCTGCATCGGGCCGCTGACATGCTCGGCGATCGATATAGTGTCACCGACATAGGTGCGATTGTTCTTATCGCCGCGTGTCAACATTCCGGCCTCGATCAACTCTATTACGTCCGGAAGCAGCGGAACGTTTGCCGGTTCGATTACCAGAGTAACATCGCTCGCCTTCGCCATCTCGTACGCGTGGCCGAGGAGTCCGAATCCGGTAACGTCGGTGCAGCTGTTAGCGCCGAGTCGGACCATCGCCTTCGACGCAGCCGCGTTAGAGGTTGTCATCGCTTTGATCGTCGCCGCCATCGCGGTCGGGCTCGCGACGCCTTTCTTTACACCGGTGTTGATCGCCCCTGTTCCGATCGCTTTTGTCAGGATGAGAACATCGCCGGGCTTTGCTCCCCCGTTCTTGATGACCCGATTTGGATTGATCGTGCCGGTTACGGCATAACCGAACTTCATCTCTGCGTCGTCGATCGAATGACCTCCAAGGACGACGATACCGTGTTCGGTCATGGCCCGCTGGCCGCCTGCAAGGATCTGTCCGAGGATCTCGAAGTCCCCGCGTTGCGGGTAACACACGATCGACAATGCAGAGATCGGAGTGCCGCCCATCGCGTAAACATCGCTTATCGAGTTGATAGCGGCCACGTATCCGTAGGTCTCTGGGTCATCAGCGACAGGCGGGAAGAAATCGACCGTTTGGACTAGCGCAAGGTCGTCCGAGAGACGAAAAACACCCGCGTCGTCGGCGGTTTCGAAACCGACGATAACATTTTCTCTAGATTGAAGCGGCAGCCCGCCCAACACCCGGGCAAGATCGCCGGGAGCGAGTTTAGCCGAACAGCCCCCGCAACTAACCGTTTCCGTTAAACGCAATGCTGTCAACAGCTTATCCCTCCTTGGAATTCACTAATCGCTCGTAAAGACGGTCGAGATCGGTGGAGCTATAGTATTCGATCTCGATCTTGCCCTCGCCGTCTTTTCGGCTTGGCGAGATCTTCACATTCGTGCCAAGCGCTCGCATCAACTTGGTCTCAGCCACCCGCACATTCGGATCTTTCGCGACCGTAACCGGTTTAGTATCATCATTTGCGGCCTTAGGCGATTCTTTCTTCTTGATCATCCGCTCGGCTTCGCGAACCGTCAGGTTGAAATCTACGATAGCCTTCGCGACCTCTACCTGCCTTGCCGAATCGTTCGATACAAGAAGGGTTCGAGCATGGCCGGGGGTCAGCTTCTCGTTTTCGACAAATTCCAACACCTGCTCAGGCAACTTCAAAAGGCGGAGTGCTGTCGAGATCATCGACCGGTCCTTGCCAACCCTTTCCGACAGCTCTTCCTGCGTAAACCCAATGTTATCAAGGAGTTTACGGTATGCACGAGCCTCTTCCACGACGTTCAGCTCCTGTCGCTGAATGTTCTCGATCAATGCGACCTCAAGGAGCTTTTCGTCTGAGATCTCTTTTAGAGTAACAGGAACTCGTCGAAGCCCGGCTTTCTGCGCCGCGCGCCAGCGTCGTTCACCGGCGACGATCTGGAATCGATCACCACTTCGCCTAACGACTATCGGCTGCACGATCCCGTTTGATCTGATCGACGCTGCAAGCTCGTCCATCGCAGACTCGACAAAGCGCGTTCGCGGCTGTTCCGGATTAGGGTCGATAAGATCAATGTCTACTTCATTTACGCTGATCTCGGCCTTTGCGGCTGCTCCCGGTGTGTCGCCAAGCAACGCACTCAAACCGCGGCCCAGGGGTTGTCTAGCCATGGCTCAAAATCTCCTTTGCAAGTTCTAGATAACTTTCTGCCCCCTTGGATTTGATGTCGTATAGAAGAATCGGCTTGCCGAAGCTCGGAGCCTCGGCAAGCCGCACATTTCTCGGAATCACAGCTTTCAGCACCTGTGGGCCGTAGAAATCGCGTAGATCCTTCGCTACAGCCGTCGATAGGTTGGTCCGCTCGTCAAACATTGTGAGCAGTAGCCCTTCAATGGTCAGGTTCGGGTTGAGTTCTCGCTTTAGCCGGGCAAGCGTCTCGAAAAGCTCCGTTACACCCTCGAGTGCGAAATACTCACACTGGATCGGGACCAGAAGCGAATCGGCGGCCGTCAGGCCATTGACTGTCAGAATTCCCAGGCTCGGCGGGCAGTCGATGATGATGTAGTGAAAGTAGTCACGTGCCTCATCGAGGAGCGTTTTTAATATCTTAGCTCGGTCTTCCGCGTCGGCAAGCTCGATCTCGATGCCGGCGAGATTCTTGTCAGATGGGAGCACCCACATCGTCGGGAGTTCGGTAGGCAATACCAGGTCACGGATATTAAGCCGGCCAACCATCGCGTCGTAGAGCGATTTGCGGTTCCCTGTCCTCGCGATGCCCGAGCCCGATGTCGCGTTCCCCTGGGGATCCGCGTCAACGAGAAGTACTTTCTTCTCATTCATGGCGAGGCCCGCGGAGAGGTTTATTGCCGTTGTGGTTTTGCCGACACCGCCCTTCTGGTTGGCGATAGCGATGATCTTTCCCATGTGAATTCGAATGGATAAGGTAACACAGCGCCCGCCGCGCGTGAAAATGTGGCACGTGCCACATTTGCTCGAAACCACTTTAAAATGTGGCACGTGCCACATTTATCATAGTTTAGGGGAATTCACTGGTTGAAAATGAGCGATTTTGACTAGATGGCTGCTCTCAACGCTCAGAAAATGTGGCACGTGCCACATTTTTTAGTTTGCGGATGATTCTTGAGGCTTGTAGGCAGTCAGATGGACGAGAACCGTCGAGAGTGCGGCCGGCGTGAGGCCATTGACCTTCCGGACCTGCCCGAAGTTCTGCGGCTGGGCACGTTCGAGCCTTTCGACCATCTCATGAGAAAGGCCGCTGATCGAATTGAATTGAAAGCTTTCAGGCACCCGCAATGCGTCATGATGATTGACCCGCTCGCTCACGACTCGTTGTTTCTCAACGTAGCCAGAGTAAAGCGAATCCGCGAGCGCGGTCTGAAGATCAGTGTCGCGGGCGTCGCTACGTACCTCTTCGGGCAGAAGCCTCTCGATCAGTGCCGAATCGACTCCAGGCCGCATCGCAAGAGCCGAAAGCGTGAACGCGTCACCCATGTCGGCGCCGAGCAGCTGCGAAACAGCCGCATACTCCGGCGACGAACGCTTGAACCGTGTAAAGTCGAGAGCGTTTCTCAGACGAGCGATGCGGTCGCGCCGAGCATTGAACCGGTCCCAGGCCGAATCGCCGATCAACCCTGCTTCACGGCCAAGTGGTGAGAGCCGGTGGTCCGCGTTATCGTGGCGCAGAGTCAACCTGGCCTCGGCTCGCGACGTGAACAATCGGTACGGCTCATCGACTCCATGCTGGATCAGATCGTCAACCAACACGCCGATGTAGGCTTCGTCGCGTCGAAGTATAAAAGGCTTTCTGCCCTCGACTGAAAACGCCGCGTTGATCCCTGCCATCAATCCCTGGCATGCCGCTTCTTCGTACCCGGTCGTGCCATTGATCTGGCCGGCAAGGAACAGTCCTTTCATCCGAGTCGATTCCAACGTCGGCCGAAGCTCTCGCGGATCGACGAAGTCATACTCGATCGCGTACCCGGGCCGGATGATCTCGACATTGTCGAATCCGGGAACCATCCGTAACAACTCTAACTGCAACGCCGAAGGTAGTGACGTCGAGAAACCGTTGAGATAGACCTCGTTAGTGTTGTGGCCTTCGGGCTCAAGGAAAAGCTGATGACGGTCCTTGTCGGCAAACTTTACGACCTTGTCTTCGATCGACGGACAGTAACGAGGTCCAACCCCCTTGATCTTCCCGGAGTAGAGCGGTGACTGGTGCAGGTTATCGCGGATCGTCTGATGCAGCCGATCGCTCGTATAACCAATAAAACACTGTATCTGCGGTTGCTCAATCCGCTCAGTTGCGAATGAGAACGGAACAGGTTTCTCATCGGCGGGCTGTGCTTCGAACGCGTCCCAATCGATCGTGCGTCCGTCGAGCCTCGGCGGAGTACCAGTCTTCAGACGCCCGACGGGAAATCCATACGATTTCAACGCTTCGGCAAGGTCGATTGAAGCGGGCTCGCCCGCCCGTCCCGCGGAGAACGTTCGCGGGCCGGTGTGAATCGTCCCGTTAAGGAACGTCCCGGTTGCCACAACCACCGCTTTCGCTCCAAACCGACGCGTATCCTGCATCTCGACGCCGATAACGTTATTGTTCTCAACAATTAGATCCACCACTACACCCTGTCGAAGATGCAGGTTGGGCGTGGCTTCCAGAACCCGACGCATTTCCGTGCGGTATAGGCTACGGTCAGCCTGGGCACGCGGCGATTGGACCGCCGGTCCTCGCGAACGGTTGAGCAGACGAAACTGGATACCGGTCCGGTCGGTAACGCGGCCCATAATGCCGCCAAGGGCGTCGATCTCGCGGACAACGTGGCCTTTGGCGATGCCGCCGACCGCCGGATTGCACGACATCTGTCCGATAAGATCCAGGTTGATCGTGACCAGGGCCGTCTCGGCCCCAAGGCGCGCCGCAGCCGAGGCCGCTTCGCAGCCCGCGTGCCCCGCACCTATTACGATCACATCAAAAGACTCGTCAAACATAGATACAATTCCGAATCAATCCGAAAACTTTAGATTTTAAACAACCCGAAGCGGTTTGCCAATCACATTCGTCTGCAGCATCAAGATTTAAGATGCTCGCCGAACGAATGGTGATATTCTAGCCCAGACCTGGAGGCAAGAAGCGAATGTTATACAGAACCCTGATTCTGATCGTTTTTCTCTTTAGTTCCATTGCAGCCGCTCAATCACCTACCCCAAGGCCGGACGGGCGGCCGATAAATCCTTTGGCGGATGACAATGCTCGCTTTGACCGGCTTAGATCGATTGAGAAGATCGCCCCGAAAAGTGGCCCCACCAACCACCCACTGCTTGACCGAAAGAAAGGCATGTATCGAAAGGCAACCGACGATGAAATACGCGTGCTTGCCGTGGATGCTCAGCATGCATCAAGATATGAATCCTTCCTTAAACAGCCAGGCACCGGAATAGTTAAGCTAAGCAGCGAATCTTCTTGTGTTTCGACCGCAGAGATCATCGTGGCGACTGAAAGGTGTGCGGCGTTGAAAATGCCGGGGGCGGGAACATCGTATTCGTTTCGCATGGAAAGTTACCGCGTCCCTAGGCTCGCTGACATCGTATTGTTCAATGGCATGTTCGGCGCGGATGCGGTACTTCAGCAATTTGCTTTGGTCGATCTTGGAAGCGTCAACATTGAGGATGTAACGCTCGACACTAATGGATTAAAATATCTCGTTGAGCTTATGCCTGTGAAAGATAGGGCTTCATTCGCCGCCTTCGACGCGGGAATAGCAAAAGGTGTAGTGGTCGACGGTTTTGTCTACCGCAACGGCCATGCGATGAGGACGGGCAACTCGTACGCACTTCGGTCGATCGCTTTCCGCGGCAAGTTTCCGCGTTCCATCGACGGGGTGGAGTACGACGAGATGGATTTCGATCGACGCCGCGACATCATCGTTGCGTTTCATGTAGTCGGGAAAGACTCGGACGGCAATCCAACCATTGTCTGGAAACGCCTGAAGGACGCCGAAGCTCCCAAGCTAGAAAGCCAAAGGTAGCTGCCTACCAACGACATTTAAGTGCGGAGCCGGTGATCGATTGGAACATCGCCAGCTTGATGCGATCGGTTCCGCGGTAAGAAACCAGCGGCATCAGGCCCGCGGCAATGAGTTTGTTGACGCTGACATCGGTCATAGGGATCTCCGCGCACGGTTTGTATATCGTTTCGCCGTCTTTCTTGTAAACGTGCAGCGGCAGGCCGTCGATGTCTTGAGCGAGCCGATCCTTCATTTCCCAGCCATAATTCGCAAAGCTTTCAGCAAGAAGCTGTCCGACCGCAAAACAGCCATTCGACCAGAGATAGTTGTCGTGCTCCGAGGCTGACTCAAACTCTTCGAACGAAAATGTATCGAGTGGGTCGGTATCGCTACCGTATGGAAGCCGCGTGATGAATCGCGGGATCGTCATACCGAGAAATTGCGATTCCGTCTGTCCGCTGAGTGCCGCCCAGAGCTTTGCTGCGTTCGAGTCAGCGGCCGCGTTCCATTGGGCAGGATCCGAATGTTCATAAAGAGAATGAACGCCGAGCACATCTGGCCGCATATGCGAGATGAACGGCGCTCCGGCGGCAGCACCGATCTTCGAGATCCGCATCAGCGTCGCAACGTCATCGACGACCGGAGCAAAAGCGTAATCACCCAGAATGAGCGACCACGGATCGGCACCCTGCGTTTCGATCGTCTGGCTGACCAGAACGTCATAAAGTTTTGTCGATGAAAGGCTTTCCGCACTCTTGAGGTCAGCGGCGAGTTCATCCTTTGATGCGTCCAGCACGAAGATCTTCAGCTCGGTCGACGTATCCGCCCGTCTCACAAAAAAGAACAATCCACGCCAGGCTGCCTCTAGCGTCTGAAATTTCCGGTGGTGAAGGATCTTCCGCATCAGCCCACTCGTTGCCGCATCGACCAACGATATGAGGCTGGATTGCTGTTGTTCATCGACGGTCACCAGATGCGGCCGTACGAGTTCGCTGACCAGGCTGCCGAGCTCGCCCGAGAGCTTCCGCTTCGGAGCGGCCGCTCCACCTTCGGGCTTTGCAAGGATCGCGTCAAGCAGATTGTCGGCAGCAGGCTCATCGTCCGCGACCGCAGAGGATGCAGGTTCGATGTCCTCGCGTTTTAGTCCGAATAGCTGCTTCGCTTCATATGCAGCCGAGTTAAACGTGTCGGAGTTGTTTAGCTTTTTTCGCAGCGATCTAAGCTGCTCGAACATATCGACGCGGCGGAAGATCTCGTCCGGATGGAAATCATCGAGCGAACTAAATTCGAGCGCGATCTCCGACCCGTCATCGAAATCGAGTACGACGCTGGTGTTCAATTTAGCGATGACCTCGTCGAAATTATCGCGGTCGATCTCGATCGGCCGACGGGCCGAGAGATCACGCCGCTCGGCGTCACCGCTCCAATTTCCGAGCGCGAGAATGTGGAAAGGCGGCTCGTCGATGACGCCGCCAGAAACCTTCCCGAAACTTACGCTGCTCTCCAGACCGGTATCGTTGAGATCGATC
>JBEBGW010000496.1:0-2549 GCA_040081025.1 Pyrinomonadaceae bacterium
TGGGCGCTGGATTGATCTGATACTCGAAGCTGTTTCTTCGGCATGGAACGACCGATCGGCAAACCGACCCGACCGACGGAACACCTGCGATCCAAACTACCGGCAAGCTCATCGAAGACCGGCCGTTCGAGCCCCTACCGAGTGTCATCGAAAATACGACCGATTTATTGCCCCGAAAGGCACGTTCCGATCGGAACTAGCAGTATGGATAACCTGGCCCCGATCCTTTACGCGGTCACGTTTGCGTTTGTCCTGCTCTTCAGCCTTTTTCTTATGGCTTTGGGCGGGGTCTCGTTTCTTGCACCAGCCAAAGCGAAGGCTTTTCTTCTTGGGTTCGCTGCGTCCTCATTCACGCATTATCTTGAAATGGCACTTCGGCTGGTTGTCGGTGGTTCGATCCTTTTCCAAGCGCCGCTTCTGACGTACCCCGGAGCGTTCACTATCTTTGGATGGATGTTAGTCGGCACAAGCGCAGTTCTACTTCTCCTTCCGTGGAAATGGCATCGCCATTTTGCCGAGAAAGCCGTCCCACCCGTCCTGAGCTATATTGCATTGGTCGGAGTTGTGTCCCTGGGATTGGGAGTAGTTCTTTTAATATTTCTTCTCAATAGTCTGCCCGACGGGTAGTCAATTCATCTGCCAGACACCTCAGACAAAGCTGAATGATTAGCTGCTAAAGGTTTTACATGTCTGACCAGAGTAGGCATGTAATGGCAAACATCCGCACCGAAGAAAGCCTCAATACCTCAAATGCCGACGAGCGTGGAACGCTTCGCCGGCATTTTTTGCAGAACGGTCGACTTTCGAGCGAACGATCGCATCGAGGCTTATAGCGCTTTCGGCCGGACGCCTTCGATGTTCAGCCGCATGCGATAGAGTCCGGTACGGGCAGCGAGATATAGAGTCTTCCCGTCCTCGTCACCCCAGGCCATGTTGTGGACATGCTGCGGAGTAATGATGGTTCCCAGGTGGCTGCCCTCGGCCGAAACGATGTGCAAGCCGCCTGGGCCCGAGACATATACGTTACCCGCGGCATCGACCTTCACGCCGTCGATCGCGTCTTCGCCCTTGATCGCAGTGAAGTCGAAAAAGAGTTTTCCGTTTTTGATCGAGCCATCGGGCTGAAGTTCGTATCGGTAAACCGTCTTCTTGCTGTCATCCCAGTTGCCGACGTAAAGATATTTCTCATCCGGCGAGAGCGCGATACCGTTAGGGCCGGTGAATTCTTTCGTCAAGAGCTGCAGCCTTCCCTTATTGAGCGAGTACACGCCCGCGTGTGCCAGTTCCTTACGCTTATCGTCGCCAAACTTTGGCAGGCCGAAATTGGGATCGGTGAAGAACAGAATTCCGTCGGAGCGGTAGACGAGGTCGTTGGGTGAATTGAAACGCCTGCCATCGAATTTGTCGGCGATCACGGTTTCGCTGCCGTCCTTTTCGATTCGGACCACGCGGCGGTTGCCGTGCTGGTTGAAGACGATGTCGCCTGCGGAATCCAGCGTGATCCCGTTCGAGCCGGGTTGGCGATATTCGGCGATGTCCGAGCCGCTGTATCCGCTCGTCGTCTTGAAAATGCTCAGCTTGCCGTGGGTCGAATACTTGTAGATCGTGTTCGCATTCGGATCGCTGAAAAGCAATCCATCCTTTGTCCACACAGGGCCTTCGGTGAATTGAAATCCCTCTGCGAGTTTGAAGACCTTCGGGTTTGGCCCGACTATCTTGTTGATCGCGGGATCCAGCCGAACCATTTCAACGTTAACTTCGCTCGGAGTGATGGCAACCGGGCCTTTGGTTTCGCTTTTAAAGAATTCGAGCTTCGCCTCGCGAACCCAGATGAAGTTGGTCGGCGGATTGGAGATCGGGCCGTTGATACCAAAGATCGCAAGCTGGATCTTCTGGCCCGGCTTTACGTCGCGTCCGACGACGAGCCGATTCGGAGCGTTCCAACCGGCGACGACACTGCCGCCTTTCTGGCCAAGGAATCTTGCGAGTTCGCCGTCTACCCAGACCTCGGCATAGTCGTCGAGAGCGGTTTGGAATACGACGGTAGATCCGGCGGTCGGGAAATCACTAACCTTTTCGGGAATCGTTAAATTAATGCGATACCAGTTGAACGAAAGACGGCCGTTCCCGCGGCGTTTCTGCAGATCGATTGCGGGTACCATTTCCCACGAGGAATCGTCGAACCCAGTGATCCCTGCCTTCGGTTCATAATCGTACGTCTTGACCGACGGGCCGCTCGGCTGGTTGTCGGATCCGGCGGCGTTGAAGTTTGCTTCGACGATCTTCGTGTCGCTGTAACGCCATTGGCCGCTGACAAGTTTGACGCCCTCGGTACTCGCGAGATCGATAGATGCCGCCGGCTTGCCGGCTGGTGCGTCTTGGGCGAAGGTTGCGGCCGTGAGAATAACTGCCGACAGAATTGTAAATAAGAATTTCATTGATTTTCTCCGCGGAGGAGTTTGCCCGCGAAAGGTCGCGAAAAATCTCATGACCTTTCGCGTTCTTTCGCGAATTTCGCGGGCAAAATTCCTATCTGACTTTCACTACGT
>JBEBGW010000497.1:0-2548 GCA_040081025.1 Pyrinomonadaceae bacterium
ACGCACGGGTCGCATGCGATGAGATGTATCTTCATCAAGAGCCATTCCTTCCAAGACAGTTTTGTGTCCATCGAAGCGGTTATGATCTTGACCATCTCTTTGCATTCCGGCAGTTTGCGCCAGATCAAGAGATTAAATCGGGTATGTTTTACTTGCGCTTCCTTCATCCTGTCTTAGATCACTTTACGAAACCATTTTATTTCAACACAGCGGCGAAGCTGCATTCGGGCACGGTGCATTATCACCCAAAAGTTGCTCGGCGACAACGAAAGTACCTCACATATTTCATCGCTCGTAAGACCATCCACTTCGCGAAGCGTGAAAACGCTAGCCACCCGTTCCGGCAAAGCCGAGAGACAGGTGTTCATTACATCCCAAAATTCGCCGCGTTCTACAACCTGCTCGGGCGATTGTTCCGGGTCGACCGGCCTTAGCTTGATCACCCAATGTCCGTCCCAAGCATCGGGCCGCTCAAAGAAATGATCGGTCACCGAGAGATCGGTGTCATCTTCGGTGAACTGGACATTTTTGCTGTTCTTACGATAGTGGTCGATTATCTTGTGCTTAAGAATGCCGGTCAGCCAGGTCCGCTCGGTCGAGCGTCCGCCGTAGGAATTGAGCGATTGAATGGCCGAGAGCAGAGTTTCCTGGACGATGTCCTCTGCCAGAGTCTCGTCACGCAGACGCGAGAACGCGTACCTGAACAAGCAGTCGCCGTGATCGTCAACCCATGTTTCGGGGTTCACCGACGGCGTAGCGGGCAGATTCTCGAGTGCATGCGACGCTGTCTGCATGTCGTTAGTCAAAGCTGAAAGTGAGACGGCTTCTGTCCGCATTGTATCACTGTCTTATCCCTAATTTGATCGAATCGATAAGGCTTTGAGGTGCGAGGTCACGGTAAACTGCCTCTCGCAAAGCGCGTCGAAGGCGGTGTTCGTCGCGAACTTCCTCCAGCGATTGCATCGGTGGAGTCGTGTACATATCAGCGTTATACCGCCAGCTTCGCGATTTCGACATACGCCATTCGAGCGTCCGGTTAGTAAATCTTGTCATTTCGGTTTCCCCAATCGTAACCGTTTTGGACGAGTTACAAACCTTTATTGGACGGGCGCGGCTTTTTATTCCAATTTTCTTGAGCTGGAATAATCGTGGCCGCGGGTGTGATTGCTGAACGAACGCGCAACATGCGTTTTTAGCTATCATATGAACAAGAAAACCAAAATACTCATACTCGGCGGCGGATTTGGCGGCATGTACACCGCCCTCGCACTCGACAAGACCATTGCCCGTCACGCTGATGTCGAGATCACGCTCGTCAACCGCGAGAATTTTTTCCTTTTCACTCCGATGCTGCACGAGGTCGCGGCGAGCGATCTCGACATTACAAATATCGTTAGTCCTGTGCGTAAGTTGCTGAAGAACATCGAGATATTTAATGGCCGCGTCGAGAGCGTCGATCTCGATGGCCGCGTCGTTCACGTCTCGCATGGCAAAGAGCATCACCATCACGAACTCGAATACGACCATCTCGTCCTCGGTCTCGGGTCGATCACCAATTTCTACGGAAACAAGGGTCTCGAAGAAAACGCCCTGACGATGAAATCGCTTGGCGATGCCATCTATCTGCGCAACCACCTTATATCAAACCTCGAGGAGGCCGATTTTGAATGCTGTCCGGTCGTGCGAAAACCGCTCATAAACTTCGTAGTCGCTGGCGGCGGGTTTGCGGGCGTCGAGACGATCGCAGGGATCAACGATTTTGTCCGCGAAGCTTTGCTATTCTATCCGCATTTATCGGAAGACATGATCCGAGTCGTCCTTGTTCACGCCGGTGCGACGATCTTGCCCGAGCTGAATGAGAAGCTCGGCAAATACGCCCAAGCAAAACTCGGCGAACGGGGCGTCGAGATTCATCTCAATACCAAAGTCGAGACAGTCGAGGGCAACGAAGTCACTCTAAGCGACGGCACCGTGATCACGACGAACACCATGATCTGGACCGCCGGGACGGCACCTAATCCACTTCTCGACACACTACCGTGCGACAAGGAACGCGGCAAGGTCTGTGCCGACGAATATATGCGCGTCCGCGGCTACAAGGGCGTGTGGGCCGTCGGCGATTGTGCATGGATAGCCGATCCAAAGACGGGCAAGCCATATCCGCCGACGGCACAGCACGCGATAAGACAGGGCAAGGTTCTCGCTAACAATGTTCGTGCATCGATAGTCGGCGGCAAGATGAAGCCGTTCGTTTTCGAGACGATCGGCCAGCTTGCGGCGCTCGGACGGCGGACCGGCGTTGCTCAGATATTCGGCATCAACTTTTCAGGCTTTATCGCCTGGTGGCTGTGGCGAACGATCTATCTGATGAAGCTGCCGCGTTTTGAAAAGAAGCTTCGGGTCGCTCTCGACTGGACGCTCGATCTGCTGTTTCAGAAAGATCCGGTGCAATTCTTAACGCTTCGTTCGCCGACGGTTTCGACCGAAGAGATGCCGCAACCGGCCCGGACGTATATCGCAACGGCACGGTAGACGCGTCGTGCACGGT
>JBEBGW010000147.1:0-9642 GCA_040081025.1 Pyrinomonadaceae bacterium
TCACTAGATCTGCCCGTGTTTTACCCACCCTCCCCTTGTTCGGCGCTAATTGATTCGCGCGAGGAAAGGACTTAAACTTCCGCTCGTCTTCTCAATACTCGATCAGTTTGTTCAAGGAAAAAATGATTACCGCATCTAACCTTCGATCGCTAGCGATAGTTGCAGTGTGCATTTTGATAGTCGCCTGTGGGGGCGGCAGCGTTCAGAACGGTAATACCAACCAGTCCAAGCCCAACCGCGAGCCGCAAGTTGTTGGGAAGCCCGGCGGCACGATCACGCATCGCGTTACCACATCCATCAAAACGCTTAACTATTATCAGGCCGATGACGAGCCGTCGGTTCTTTTGACCCTTTTTCTCTTGAATGATCGCCTGGTTGCGTTGGATCACGAGAAGCAGGAATACGTTCCATCGCTGGCCGAATCCTATCAATCGACGGACGACGGCAACGCAGTCGATGTTGTTTTGCGGGAGGGGCTGAAGTTCTCGGACGGCAATCCTATTACATCCGCCGACGTTGAGTTCTCCCTAAAGGGAGCATACGATGAGCGGACCGCTTCCCCCATATTTCGAGATGCGTTATTGATCAACGGGAAGGAGATTGCGGTCAAGGTGCAGGATGACCAACGCTTCCAACTCATCCTGCCGGAGCGAGTCGCCTCGATCGAAAACTATCTGGAGAACCTTGCGATCCTTCCCAAGCACGTCCTCGAATCGAGCAAGCTCGCCGAGGTTTGGAAGATCAGTTCCGATCCCGCGAGCGTCGTCTCAAGCGGACCATTCAAAGTTTCGTCCGTCCTCCCTGGTGAGAAGGTGGTCCTCGTGCGAAATCCTCATTACTGGAAGAAAGATTCCGCCGGCACACCACTACCGTATCTTGATTCGATCGTCCTCGAAGTTGTCCCTGACGCAAACAACGCCATCGCACGTCTTCACCAAAATTCGATCGACATTGCCGATCGGATAAGGACAACCGATTACGCTGCACTCAAAGGCGCCGAGAGTACCGTAAGGGCGATAGATGCTGGTCCGGGCCTCGCTTCGGATCATATCTGGTTCAACCTGAATCGTGCCAAGAAGTCAGGCGAATCGCTGGAGGCTACGCCTAAACACAAGTGGTTCAACGACAAGCGTTTCAGGAAGGCCGTTGCCCACGCAGTTGACCGCCAGTCGATTGCGGTAAATACCCTGCAAGGCCTGGCTACTCCGCTCTTCGGGTTTGTTGCGGGCGGGAATCGAGCTTGGGTCAACAACAGTCTTACCAAAGCCGAGTATGATCTTGCCAAGGCGGCCGAACTGCTGAACGAGGCGGGTTTTTCGACGAAGGAGGCTGATGGAAAACGCCAGCTTTTTGACCGCGACAGTAATCGAGTGCAATTTACCCTTTTGGTTCCCGCGGAGAACGAGCCGCGAAAGTTGATGGCCGCTGTGATCCAGGAAGACCTTGGAAAACTAGGAATCGAAGTACAGATCGCGCCGATCGATTTTCAGGGATTGAGCGAACGATGGACGACCTCGTTTGATTACGATGCAATTCTACTTGGGATCAGCTTGACCGCCATCGATCCATCGTCCTACGCAGGCTTCCTTCCTACCAGTGGAGCTAGCCATCAATGGCGTCCAAAGCAGACCGAACCCGCGACCGAATGGGAGGCGAAGGTGAATGAACTATTCTCCGCTCAAGCTCGTGAGATCGATCGGGCAGCACGGAAACAGAAGTTCGACGAGATCCAGGCGGTCTTCGCGGAAGAGATGCCGATCGTGCCGATCGTATCGCGGCATATCGTTTCGGCGGTCAACGCTCGTATCGGAAATCATTCTCCGAGCGGTATCCTCCCATTCTCTTTGTGGAATGCCGAGCGTCTTTTTGTAAAGAATTGATCAGGCCACTCTCTCGGACTTTGCGCCCAGTCCTCGGATGGTCAAGACGAATGTCGCAATAACGAAACCGGGAGCCAAAACCAGCAAAGGCTCCCGCTGCAGGCGATTGATATCGGCCGCCGAAGCCAGTAGATTTCCAAGACTTGGATAGGGTTCCTGCAACCCGACGCCGAGAAATGAAAGGGCTACCTCCGCCAGTAGAAAATAGGGAAGCATCACAAGGACCTGCGTGAGCATAGTCGGGAGAGCGTTCGGCAATATGTGTCGGACCATGATCCGTATCTCGGTAAGCCCGAGTGAACGAGCCGCCAAAACGAACTCTCGTTCCTTCAACGATCTTGCAAGGCCGCGCATAAGCCGAGCAAATTCTGCCCACCCGGTCAATGCGAATATCATCACCAGCAAACCAGCAGCACGGACCGGAGGTAACTCAAGCGGGAACGCCGCCCTTGCCGTCAGGATGATCATTAAAGCCGGCAGCGAGAGCATAGTATCGGCGATTCCCATCAGGATAGTGTCGACGGTCCTGTTCGTATACCCGCTAAGCAGGCCGATGACAACACCGATCAGCCCTGCGAGAATCGCGCCCAGGGGACAAACGATCAACGAAAACTTCGTAGCGATAATGATACGTGAGAAGCGATCACGGCCGAGTTCGTCAGTACCCAGAAGGTAGACCCTGGGCGTTCCCGTTCCTTTTTGGTCAACACCAAAAAGATGAATTCGCGCCGGCACGACGCCAAGTAAGTAATAAGGGTCGCCGATGGCAAAAAGCGTAAGATCGTACGACTCGGAACGATCATCTTCGAACGTTCTCGCAAGCGGGTCTACGAGCGATCGCCTATAAATAAACGGCCATCGCACTTCGCCGGACTCGTCGACTATGTGGATCCTCGTCGGTGGGGCCGCCGGTTCCGATCTCGATTGGAGCGCATGATCGTACGGGGCAATGAAATCTCCCAAGAGGACTATAGCCGCGAAAATCCCGAGAGCGAAGCACGAAACCATACGCCCGAGACTTCCTATCTTCCCGGCGTTGCTCATTCGTTGCCCGCGGCCTCCGTCTCAATAAGTCGAGGATCATTGACCATTTGCAGCAGTTCGGCCATCGAGTTAGCGATCCATATCAACAAACTCGTGATGATGACGATGCCCATGACGAGCGAAACATCCCGCCCGCGGACGGCGGTCACCATCAAGGCTCCGATTCCGGGCCATCCCAAGACCGTCTCGACCACGATCGAACCGCTAACGACGCTGCCCAATGACAGCCCGCACAATGTTATCAGCGGATTCAGGGCTTCACGCGATGCGTGCTTGACGATAACAACTCGTTCCGACAATCCTTTGGCCCTAGCGAATTTAACGAACTCTGCCCCCGACGCTCGGGCCAGTTCGCTTTTAGCCTGGGCTAACAACAGGGCTTGCAGCGGCAATGCGATCACGATCATGCAGCCAACCACCACCAGATACGATCCAGGTTCCTGCCGCGTGGTCGCATCTGCTGACCCGACTATCACCAGCAGAACAACCAGCGCGGCGACGATTCGCGGAGTCGATGACGAGAGCGCGATCCATATCTCAGCCATTCGGTCGAGCAGCTTTGAACGGCTGCTCTCGAGCAGGTAGGCTCCCGAGAAGGCGAATCCGAATGCGAGGATCAGTGCAGGCAAAGCCACGATCAGGGTGTTCGAAAGTCTGGATAGAACCAGATCACGGACAGGTGTGCGGTAAGTGAATGACTCACCAAGGTCCCCTCGAACCGCGGCCGAAATCCACGCGAAATATCGCTTCGATAGCGGCCGATCAAGTCCATACACGGTTCGCAGCCGCTCGACTGTTTCGCTCGAAACTTGCGGGTTGTCTGACAGCGCCGTCAGAGCATCGCCCCCGGCCGCCGACAACATCGCGAACGAAATTATCGACACAAAAAGTAGCGTAAGAGTTCCCTGTAATAGTTTTCTTGCGACGATCGTGATCACTTGGCGCTATGAGATGGGGAGAGCTTACTTTATCTTTCGAGGTAACTTCAATACGGTATGGCCCAGCTCGCTCTACGAAATGGCTTGCGGTATTCCCGCTTGCTCGTCTGGCCGCGTTTCTCTATCTACCGCTCGGCTACGCACCTAAGGTTCGCAGGCGATATCGCCGTCTACACGCACGGGAAGATCAAATTCAAGGGCGATTTTGTCTGCGCCGGCGGGAAGGAATCGGTCCGTAATCAGCGCACCGAAGGAATACCATTTATGATTGCGCCGACGAAAATATCCTTTACGATCGAATCGAAAAGGTCGAATGTCATAGTAATCTCCCAGTCAAAATCTCGATGAAATTCCGGGAGTACGACTTTTCCACTTTCGACATCTTGAGCCAACTGTTGAATCGACTTCTCAATTGCCCGCCCGCTCGTTATCTACGCCGAAAACGGCGAAATAAAGACCAGCATCGGGCCCAACCTAACCGCCGCATACAAGATACCCGCTTCGTTCTCCAACTAGTTTTACTGCCAGTGATCCGCTTCTGCCGGGTTGGCCACCAGCAACGACACCACGCTTCCTGGAAAATAGATCACTAGCACGCCCAGCGTGAACCAAGCCAACCCGTTTTTGTTTCCTCAGATCCTTTTTCGTGGTTAGAATAACCTACCCCAAAACAATAGTTGACGGGCTGGATCAGGGCATTCCAGTAGCCGCCGGAACCGCAGTCGTTCCCAAATAGAAAGGCAAGAGTACTTTAGAGAGTACCTTGCACTTTCTATTTTGAGCCGATTCGTCGTGTTACTTATTGATTTTTATGGAGCCGCCCATCGGAGTCGAACCGACGACCTTTCGATTACGAATCGAATGCTCTACCAACTGAGCTAGGGCGGCTTATCTTGATGCGGGACGAAAGCCGAACTTCAAAATATAAGGTTCGCGGTTGGGGATGTCAAGCATTTGCGGAGTCTCGCGTCGCCCGCCACTTAATAACAGCGGACCGAGGATCGAGCGACCATCTCGGAGCAGGTTGTGAGCGATCTATGAAGCAGGATAATCGAGTGGATCATTACGAGTCATTGTTGCAGGTGTTGTGGGTGGTATGGCCGGCCGATGGACCGCTGTCCGAAGGATGCATTATCGAGGGTATGGAGTCCGCGATGCTGGAAAAAAATCGGTCAAAAAATGGCGGTGCTGGGTGCGCAATTTCGCGTTAAGAACCGCTGGCATCGGCTCCATTCTTGGCCGATTTCTTGTTAGTATCTGGTTTCCAGACCTTGCTCAAGAGCAAGTTTCCTATGAGACGCTGCGTTCGAGGCCGGCTGCGGCCATTAGGTTGGGGACGAAGGCGGGCTCGCTGTGGTCGAAGACGGCGTCGAGTTCCTTTTCGACGCTGCCATGCCCGCCTGGGATCGCCTTGATCATCGGCTCGAAGTTGCGGAAGTCGTAGAGTTCGTTGTCGAGCAGGTGCGATCCCGTCACGTTCGTCAGAGCCGTCATTATCGAGCTTCGGATGAACGGCGTTTCCTTTTCGAGTTCGTTGAGCAGTCGTTTGACCCGTGCCCGTTTCAGGTTCGGCTGCGAACCGCAGAGGTTACACGGGATGATCGGGAACTGCTGTTCGGCGGCGTACTTCGCGATTTCGTGTTCCTGGCAGTAGGCAAGAGGGCGGATCACGGTGTTTCGTTTGTCGTCACTGCGGAGGATCGGCGGCATCGCCTTCAACTGGCCCACATAGAACAAATTCAGTAGAAACGTGTGAACGATATCGTCGGCGTGGTGGCCAAGGGCGATCTTCGTACAGCCCTCTTCGACAGCGACGTTATAGAGGATGCCGCGGCGAAGGCGTGAGCAGAGCGAGCAATAGGTCTGGCCTTCGGGAATGTGTTTTGTGACGATCGAATATGTGTCTTCTTCGACGATCCGATACTTTACACCCACGTTTTCGAGGTATTCCGGCAGAACGTGCTCTGGAAAGTCGGGCTGCTTTTGGTCGAGGTTGACGGCGAAGATCTCAAAGTCGATCGGGGCGCGTTTTTGGACGTCGATGAGCAGGTCAAGCATCGTGTAGCTGTCCTTTCCGCCGGAAAGGCATACCATCACCTTGTCGCCCTGTTCGATCATCGAGAAGTCGTGGATCGCTCTCCCGATCTTCTTCATCAATTTTGTCTTTGTCTTCGATTCCACAGCTATCGCCCTCCGCGGTCGCGCGAAACCTCTGATTGTCCCATCAAAGGCGTATTATTACAACCCTTCGACATTTCGCTTTACAGCGCAAGCGGCGCTCGTTTATCATTCGAATGCAGGCACTATTCGACAGTTTTACCACTTCGCATAAAGAGTGATACAGCCTAGAGTTTCTCAGGATCCCGCCTGAAAGGTATATTTAGCTACTTTTCCTGGCATTGCTGCCGCAACACGAAACAAATTGAAATCGCATTAAGGAGACTAGTTCTATGATCAGAATGGGAAATAAGAAATCCGAAACGTCTGATGCCCCTGATATCCAGTCGAGCTACCCCCAATCTACTCAGTCCACAAGTACGCCGGCCCCTCTTTACGGCAATGAGTCGACGAACACGATCACGAAACCGGCTACCGACAGCGAAAATATTGCCCGCGATATCAAGGACGGCAAGCTCAGCGGCTTCGTCGGTCATGGCACTTCGCTTACGGGCGATACGTCGTTCCAGATGATGCTCCGCGTCGACGGGCATCTGACAGGTACGGTCAGCTCCGATGGCGGTACGCTGATCGTCGGCAACAACGGCAAGCTTGATGCGAACGTTTCTGTCGGCGTCGCCCAGATCAATGGAACAGTAAATGGCGATATCTCAGCGACCGAGCGGATCCAGCTCGGTCGTACGGCACGAGTAGTCGGCAATATCGCTACGCCGAAACTGGTTATCGAAGATGGAGCGCTCTTTGAGGGCGGTTGTACCATGATCAAGGCTCGCGAGACTTCCGAGAAGCAGACGACACCCGCAGCCACGACATCCTCATACGGATCGTCGTCGTCGAGTTCGACTCCGAGCTACGGCAGCAGCAGTTCGACGAGCAGCTATTCATCAACCTCATCTGCGGCTAAGACTACTACCGACGATGACGACGACGATGATGCATTGCTGTCGTCGAAGGATAGCAAAACGGAAACAGCAAAGGTTTAACTGGCTGACTATTTCTAGATAGGATCAAAGCGGAGTTCTAGGCTCCGCTTTTTTGTGCTCGATGTTGGCGACAGTCACCGCACGCAATATACTCAGCGGTAGTTAAAAGCTAAATCCAATGTTGGGAGGGTCAAGTTTATGTTGAATGACTTCAAGAAATTCATTGCGCGTGGGAATGTACTAGATCTCGCCATCGCGGTAATCATGGCTGGAGCGTTCGGGGCTATCGTCAAAACGTTTACCGACGGGATCAGTATGCCCATCGTGGGCATCATCACGGGCCCGATCGATTTCAAGAGCCGGGTTATCAACCTTGGCAACATGCCCGTAACCAATGGCGCGGAGATCGAGGCTGCAATTGCGGCCAAACAACCGCTGATCATGTACGGGCAGTTGATCAACGACGTAATCAGTTTCGTGATCGTTGCTTTCGTGATGTTCCTTCTTGCTAAGTATGCGATCAGTCTATTCAAGGGGCTCGAGGCGGCGCCGCCGGATCCTACGCCCGAAGAAACGCTGCTCACGGAGATCAGAGATCTGCTTAAGGGAAAGGCTTAGCGGAATTGAAACGTCTCGGCTGGCGTTACACATAAGTCGAGCGGAACGTCCGATTCGTGAATGTCGTCGATCGAGTCGACGGGCGGGAAAAAGCTGAGGCCGGCCTTGATGCAATCGGGCCGGCATTTCTGTAAGAAGCGGTCGTAGAATCCCTTGCCGTAGCCGACCCGGTGTCCGCCGCGGTCAAAGCAAAGCAACGGCACGATGACCAAGTCGAGTGCTTCTGGTGAGACGATCTCGGATCCTGCTGGTTCAGGAATTTTCCATCTGTTTTCTAGTGTCGGCGTGTCGTGCTGATAGATCAGGGAGTCGGTCTCGCGGGTCGCATCGTCGATCCTAGGCGCCGTCGCGATGATCCGCGGATACATCGCCCAAACTCGGCTGAAAAGTATTCCAGTCTCGACCTCGCCGAAATGCTCCAGCGAAATGTAGCAGTGGAGAGCGTGGATCGAGCTGACATTGATGGCGGCGAACAAGCGGTCGACGATCTCGCTGCTCAAGGCGGAATGATCGAGCGGCGACAGGGACCTTCGCCGTTCGAGGTAGACCTTTCGAAGTTCGGATTTGGTCACATCCGGAGTTTTTAGCGTTTGTTCCGCAATGTGCGGTCGAGGACCTTCTTGGCGTCGTGGATCGCGTCAACTCGTTCATCCTCGGAGAACGATTCCCAGCCCTGAAAGAACACGACCCCGAAGTCCTTCGGATACTTGCGTCCCTCAAACTTGAACCACTCCGCCATCACCCGCTGCGGATCACCAAACTTGCCGATCGCGGTGGCCACGTCAAACGGCTGCGGTTCATCGATAGTGCCGAGCTGCTGGACGTCCGGCTCGAACCGTTCGGCCAGCTTTCGCTCGACGATCTCGGCGATCCGTGCGTCGATGACGATGCCGATGTCGAGTCCCTTCGGGTCGCCCGCGTACATCTCACCCTTTCCGGTCAACAGCCAGTTAAGCGAGACGTTGGTTACGTCAGCGATCTTGATGAGCACCTCGGGGGCCGGAAGCCTGCCTCCGAAATAGTTGCGGACGGTAGCGTGCGGAAGCCCGATGCGGCGCGCAATGTCTGCCATCGAGCGGTGATCGAAGATCCTGCCGAGACGTTCCTGAAATGCCTTATCGTTTGCCATAAAACGGTCGTTATTGCGATTACAACGATTCAGTTTACGACAACTCGGTGCTAAATGAAACAGGCTAGGACGTGTATTCTTTCGTGAAACGTGAATTGATGAAAGCGATCGGGAGCCCAACGAAGAGGATGTGAATAATGATCCCGATAGCGCTCGCCGATGCGTTGTAGTTGAGTCTGGTCACCAGCGACATCGGGATCACGACGTCGCGCATTACGAAGTAAACCAAAACTCCGTAGATAGGGCCCGTAATATAGAAGGGCACGCGCGAGAGCACAGGCAAAAATTTGCCGGCAAATATGAAAACTACGCACGCGCCGAAGGCGACGACAAAATGAAGCAACAGGCCAAGCGCGAATGTTGATATTCCGCCTTGAAAGGCCGATTGGCCGAGCAGGCCGCTCGCTATGTATTGAAAAACGCGGATCGGAGTTCCGCCTCTGATCATAGTACTGACGGTCGCGGCGATGCCATCGAGCACGCCGACCGTGAGCCCGGAATAGAGGATAGCTTTTAACGCATACGGTTTTGCGGTTGGGGACGAGATCTCAAGATCGGAAACAAGGGGTTTGTCTTCCATTCGTTCTCCTTTTCTATTTTCGAAGATCGCTGAATACGTGATCCTTTTGCGAAGCGTGACAAGCCGAACATCGGGCTGCAGATTCCTCATTCAATAGGCGTCCCGTTGTGCTATCGGCGTTGAATTTTTCAAATCCCCAACCGGCGGTCTTTGCAAATTTCTTGCTATCCTTGAGCATCACGTCGATAAATTTGCGTGGACCTTCGGTTGTGATGCTGTCTGTTTCGGGAGCTTCCAGGACATCGACCACGATCACCGAACCATCAGGGAATATTCCATTCTCGTAACCTTCCATTGCCCTCGGATTAGCGTAGATGTGGTGGATTCCCACGTAATTCCTGAAGTTGGGACT
>JBEBGW010000148.1:0-9610 GCA_040081025.1 Pyrinomonadaceae bacterium
CGAATCCGCTGATCTCGACATTCACCGCCGTATTTTTCAGCGGGCACGCTCCGAGCTGCCGCCCGCCCGCATTCATCGCATAGAGCGATCCCTGCGTTACATTCTGGCCGAACGCGGCCGCCGCGCACACAAGTATCCACAGCAAAAACAGTGCTTTTCGCATAACTACAAAACTCCAAATTTCAGGATTCTAATTCAGACGTTTGAATACGCCAGGGCTTTCCCCGTTAGACACCGCAAGTCCAAAAAAGGTTCCCTGACCAGAAAACTTTTTTAACTCTGCTCGTTCCTCGGAGCCGACTTGGTCTACAGCGAACTTCTCTAATCGTTCGATCCTTTGCGTCATTTGAAGTCCGAAAGATACCAACACCCTCTTTTGGCGTCGATTTGAGACTGTGGACGTCGAATTAGAGGCCTCCGAGGTCAAATTAAGGCCTCGGAAGGTGTCATTTAGACCCCAAAACGGTATCGAAATTGGAGTGATTTTCCTGTGGAAATCGCTTCAGGGGCCTATTTTATCGAGGTCAAGTGTCCCATGTCCCAGTGTCCCAACAACTGCGTACTTTCCGAGATCGGGCAGGCTAAGTTGGAAACGACGGCGGACTGTCCCAAAATTTGCTTGTCCCACTGTCCCACACACAGCAATTTACCGTTTTAGGCCTATTTTTAGATTTTCAAAGACCCCCACGCCAGAGAAAACGTATCATGTATGGGATATGGGGTCAAGGCTTTTTCGGGATGGCGCCTTCAGAACGACCAGAATTGTCCACTGTCCATTGTCAGTTTTCCATTGCTTTAGCCGACCACCACCAACGAGCACACCAATATCCACAGCAAAAACAGTGCTTTTCGCCTAATGAATTTTGGTCATCACCGAAAACAAAAAAAGACGCCGCGATATTCCGCGACGTCCATATAAACTACCCTTGCTCGATCTGACGAAACCCAGAACAGCATGGAGAAAACAGGAGGTCTTTCTGTGCTGTAATCCAAGTTTTCGCCCCGAACCGAGATCCGGATTCAAACCCTTAGCAGAAAACCGGAGCGACTTCTTCGATACGTCTCCGCTGATCCTCAGAGAGCTTGCCGAGAGTCTCGAGGAACTTCGGATGGGTAAGGCCCGTTCCGAGATACGTCCATCGATTCGCTTGGTGCTGCTTGGTGATAAATTCCTCACGCTCCGTATCATTCAGCACGCGGCCGGTCTCGGTCTCGAATGCTTCCAGATCGAACAACACCTGCTGCTTGCAGCCGTCATCGAGGAACGATCCGATCGCCAGAAACTCATCCACTCCGCGCTCGATCTGCTCGGCCGACATCGTCTCCGCAAGATCCTCGACCATCCGAGTATCGAGCTTCGCGTGCTGAGCTTCTTCGAGCCAGTGATTCTTCAGCAGGCTCCTGAACTGAGCGTCGAGCGAAGTATCGTCCTTGATGCTCTCGATATAGTGCCGCTGGCTCATCCATTCGATCAGGAGAATTGCCAAGGCTATGCCGAGCGGCTCGTGCGAAAGCACCTCTTTCGCCACATCCGCCGCCGGTCCGATAGTCTTGCACTCCGTCGCGAAATCTCGGCGGAACTCTTCCTTAAAAACCTTAAAGAGCTGGATGTGCTTAGCCTCTTCGCCTGCGAATTGCAGGAACGCCCGCACTCGATAGTCATCGACATCCAGCGACGGCCGCACGTGATCGATAACGAATGGCAGAATAAACTCTTCAACTAGACCGAAGATCGAGAGATACGCATTTCCGCGGATCTGGTTTAGGACCCTCTTTTCCTCGTCGTTCAGGAACGACAACTCTTCGACGCGGGCCAGCGATTCCGGCATGAACCGCTTCGAAAAGTCCAGCTTCTTATCGCCGCCGATGATGTCCTCGATCCGCCAATTCACCTTGTTTGAGGCGACGATAGTCTCGCGGTAATCGTACTGATGGCCGGGGATCGATGACGATCCGTTCTCAATGACAGTTGCTCCTAACATATGATTTCTCCGTTTATGATTGTGTTTTAAGTATGTCCTCGTCCCGTGTTCGCTGCGGCTTGCGAAGCATCGGGAACATCGGCGGAGCGTCGCCCGACCGTATAACCCCGATCTGCTCAAAGCCGAATCTTTCGTATAGGGAGAGGTTTTTCGGATTGGAAGATTCCAGATACGCAGGAAGCCCGTCAGCATCGCAATTCGCAAGCGAATGCTGAAGCAATGCCGACCCGACGCCGCTTCCCTGCCTGCTGGGTTCTACGCCGATCATGGGCAGATACCAGTGCGGAGACTCCGGATGAAAGGCCGCCATCTGCTCGAACATCGGGAACAGATCCTTCTGAACGTCGCTTGAGGTCGATTCCCAGATCAGCCCAAGCAACGCATCTTCATTCGACTCGACGCCGGGCTTAAGCCAGAGCGCAGCCCCCGCAAAATCCGGTGCGAGATAGGCCGTTCCCTTTTCGAATGACTTGCCGGCGAATGCACGTATGAATTGCGGAAAAAACTGAAGATACTGGTCCGGATCGGGATAGGTCCACCGCGCGATCGGATCCGTCGAAAACGCCAGGGTAATGACAGAAGTCGCCGCCTCGGCGCGAATGTCGTAGCTCGAGATCACCGGCCGAACGTCGGCGCTGTCGATCTCGATCCGTTCCTTTGTTATTGCTTCGCTGAACATTGATTGAGGCTCCAGATACCAATAAATGCGTCAAAAAAAATGAATTCCATACGAGATGCAGAACCGATGCCCTCACTCGCCCGTTTCCTTAAGACGACTTAGGCAAAAGAAACAGGACAACGCCGCGCGTAACAGTTCAATACAGGTGTAAGCTATGCTAAAATCGCCGGTACTTTACAGCCCTAGATCCGGATTGTTTGGAACCGTCATACAGCAATGGAACAGCCCCCGATCACTGAATTACTGCTCGCCTGGAGAGGCGGCGAACGAGGCGCATTGGACGAACTGATCCCGCACGTTCAGGCGGAGCTCAAACGCATCGCCCGGAACTATATGCGGCGGCAGAAGCCCGACCACACGCTGCAGACAACTGCCCTTGTGAACGAAGCCTTTCTAAGGCTCGTCGATTCGAACCGCGTCAATTGGCAGGACCGCAATCATTTCTTCGCAATTTCCGCCCAATTGATGCGACGGATCCTTGTCGATTTCGCGCGCAAGAAATCCAGCCTTAAGCGAGGCGGCGACGGAGTTCACGTCACGCTCAATGACAATGTCGACGTTGCCGAGGAGAAGACGGCGGATGTCGTGGCACTGGATGAAGCTCTTGTACGCCTGGCCGGGCTTAACGAAAGGCAAAGCCGGATCGTCGAGCTCCGATATTTTGGGGGCCTGACCGAGGAACAGATCGGCGAAACGCTTGAGATATCGACTCGGACCGTCCGTCGAGATTGGAATCTCGCCCGAGCGTGGCTCTTCCGCGAACTTAGCCGAACATAAGTTAATGACACCGGAGCGTTGGGAAAAGGTCGGCGAGATATTCAGTTCCGCGGCGGAAATGGATACCGCGGAACGCGAAGCATATCTGCGCGACGCCTGCGGTGACGATTCGACTCTGCTATCGGAAGTTCGCTCGCTTCTCGACGCCGGCAATGAGGCCGGGCAGTTCATCTCTAGGCCCATCGTCGGCAGCTTCGTACCGGATTTTGTTGAACATGCCAAGGCTCTCGCTCCCGGCAATTCGATCGGCCACTATAAGATCGAGAAGGCTATCGGGTCTGGAGGAATGGGCGAGGTTTATCTCGCCACCGACACGAACCTGGGCCGAAAGATCGCCCTGAAAACTCTTCCGCCGTCGTTTGCTTCGGATCCGTCATTCCTCCGCCGGTTTCGAAATGAGGCCCAGGCCGCGGCGAGCATCAACCATCCGAACGTCGCCACCGTCTACTCCGTAGAAGAATTTGAAGGCATCAAGTTCATCACGATGGAGTACGTCGAGGGCAAGACACTCGACCGGTTGACGCCAGAGGGCGGCTTGGCGATGAAGACCTTCGTCGAATGGCTCGAGCCGATCGCCCAAGCGCTTCGGGCCGCCCACAAACGCGGCATTATCCATCGTGACATTAAGCCCGGCAACATCATGATATCGGCGGACGGCACGCCGAAGATCCTGGATTTCGGGCTCGCGCAATTCGAACAGAGCCTCGCTGGTATCCGTTCGATGGCAAATGACATCACGGCGCCGGGCCAGATCATCGGGACGCCGTCGTATATGTCGCCAGAGCAGGCGGAAGGCTCGGACGTCGATATTCGAAGCGATATTTTCAGTTTCGGCACGGTGATGTACGAAGCCCTCACCGGCAAGCGCCCTTTTCGCGGGTCGTCCCAGGGATTGATCGTGAAAGCCGTTGTGCATTCGGATCCGGAACCGATCACGAAATACCGGGCGGACGTCCCTCCTGCATTGATCAAGATGGTCGAGCGGTGCCTGCAGAAATCGCCTGGGAAACGCTTCCAGTCGATGCGGGAGATCCGCTCGATCATGAAAGAAGCACGCTCAGCCAGCGACGCTGGAGTCTCGATGGACAGTTTCGCCCGGCGCTTTTACCGCGAGGCTACTTCGCCGTCAAAACTCTGGTGGGCCGCAACCGCAATGCTCGTTCTTGTACTGGCGCTCGGCGGTTGGTACTGGTTCTCGATCCAACCTTCGGCTCTGCCGTTCAGCCTTGCCAGCATTTCTATCCGCAAGCTCTCGCAATCAAACAACGTAGCCCTATCGGTGATCTCGCCCGACGGACGCTCGGTCGCTTACGTAACGTACGAAGACGATGGTGGACGTGCGTTGTGGATGAGGCGGGTAAGCGACGCGACCGCGATAAAGATCGTTCCGTCGCAACAGGTCCACTATTGGGATATCTCGTTCAGCAACGACCACGAATACGTTTACTTCATAACAGCACCGAGGTTCGGCACCCACGGAACGCTATTCCGTGTTCCGGCACTCGGCGGACAAACGCCGCGGCGGATCACGGAGAAAGTGAATCACCTCGGCAACCTCTCGCCGGACGGTAAGCGGCTGCTGCTCGTTCGATATGGAGATCCCGCCCCGGATACGTCCGTGAATGTGACCGATTCGAAATTGATCTCCACGAATGCCGAAGACGGTAGCGACGAACAAGTACTCCGAGCCCTCCAGGGAGAGTCGATCATCCGAAAAGCTCGCTTTTCGCCAGATGGCAATTCGATCTTTTATATCAAGCGCGAACTCAACCAGGTTGAGAACTGGTCGATCGTAATGTACAACGTTCAAACGACCGGCGAAAGGGAGATCATTCGCAAGACTGAACGAATCGACGCGATCGCCGTGCTTGATGCGAACAAGGGCCTATTGATCAATGCAGTCGACGGCTCCTCGAATCGACGGCAGCTATTTCATGTGGCGGTTCCGAGCGGAGAGATGACGCGGATCACGAATGATCTTAATAGCTACTCAGGAGTGAGCATTGACCGTGAAGGACGCAACATCGTTTCGGTACAGCGGACCGACGAGTCACGAATATGGATCGGGAATTCGACGGACTTTCGATCGATGTCGCCGATCACTCGCGAACCGTTGGCTCACATAGCCGTTGACTGGACACCGGATGGGCGAATAGTTTTCGACGTGCTGGAGAACGATCGGGTTTCGGTTTGGATAGCGGACGCGGACGGAAAGAATGCGTTGCAGCTTACTCCTCAGGATTCGGATAACGGGAGCCCTCGTGTGTCGGGCGACGGCCGATACATCGTATTTACCTCGAAGCGGGCTGGCTTTAATCAGATCTGGCGGATGAATATCGACGGGGGAAACCAGATGCTTCTCGCGAATGCGGCCGGCATCACACAGACGCCGCAGTTCGCTGCTGACGGAAAGACGGTCGTGTTTCGATGGTATAACGAGGGGTCGGCCCCAATGGGACAAGTTTCGGTCGAGGGTGGCCCGGTAACCGGCTTGAACTACCTGCCAAACGCGTTCACATACTATTGGGCGATGTCTCCAGATGAAAAGTATCTCGCATACACGCGCGGAGGCGACAATGCCGATCCGATGCAGGTGATCGTCAGGGCCGTAGACTCGCCGACACCTCGAGCGGTATTGAATATTCGTCCGACGTGGTTTTTCAAGTGGATGCCCGATGGAAAGAGTCTTTATTACCAGGAATCGCAGCAAGGGGATGGTCTTGAAAAGAAGGTTTTCCAGATCGATCCCGACAAGGGTGAGCCAAGACTTCTGTTAACAACTGAGCCCGACGATATCGTTGACCTTAGCTTTTCCCGCGATAAGGCCCGATTTGCTGCGGTCAGGCTGCGGGTACTTACAGATGCAGTGTTGCTGAACGCCGGCGGGAATTCCGCTGGCAGTGAATAGGACTCGATCTTTTAAGTCGATGACACCGGATCGGTGGGAAAAAGTTGGTGAGATCTTCAATTCTGCCCTGGAAAAAGACGGGGCGGAACTCGAGCGCTACCTGCGCGAGGCGTGCGGTGACGACAAAACCCTTCGGGCCGAAGTCGATTCACTCCTAGCTGCAGGAAACGATGCGGGGAGGTTCATCTCAGAGCCGGTGGCAGGCAATTTTGTATCCGACTTTGCCGATCACATTGACGCCCTGACTCCTGGTAATTCGATCGGCCATTATAAGATCGAGGAAGCTATCGGTTCCGGAGGGATGGGTGAGGTTTATCTCGCGACCGACATCAAGCTTGGCCGCAGAGTAGCGCTGAAAACCCTTCCGCCCTCGTGCGTCGGAGAACCCTCATTTTTAAAGCGTTTCCGAAACGAAGCCCAAGCCGCGGCAAACATTAATCATCCTAACGTCGCTACCGTCTACTCAGTCGAAGAGATCGAAGGCATCCACTTTCTGACGATGGAGTTCATTGACGGAAAGACACTCGACAAGCTGACTTCCGAGGAAGGCCTCGACCTGAAGACATTTCTCGAGTGGTTTGATCCCATTGCTCAGGCACTTGCGGCGGCCCACAAGCGAGGGATCATTCATCGCGATATCAAGCCCGGAAATATCATGATCACGAGCGACGGCACGCCGAAGGTACTGGACTTCGGACTTGCTCAGATCGAACGCAGCCTCGTAGGAGGTGTTTCGCACGCGAACGACATTACCGCTCCCGGACAGATCATCGGTACGCCCTCTTACATGTCTCCGGAACAAGCTGAGGGCGCCGATGTCGATGTCCGAAGCGATATATTCAGCCTCGGAACCGTCATGTACGAGGCGCTGACGGGACACCGGCCTTTCCGAGGCTCGACGCAAGGATTGATCGTTCGGGCGGTCATCCATTCCGATCCTGACCCCATACCGTCTCAGCGGCCTGATGTGCCTGTCGTCGTCGTGAAGATGGTCGAGCGCTGTTTGGAAAAGCTGCCGGATAGTCGCTTCCAGTCGATGCGAGAGATCTGCTCTATTCTGAAGGAAACCAGAACAGCTAGCGATGCAGGAATCTCGGTTGACAGCTTCGCCCGACGTTTCTACCGCGAGGCAACTTCCCCATCCAAGTTTTGGCTGGCACCGTTGGCATTGATCGTTTTGCTACTGTCCGTTGCTGCCTGGTGGAACTTTCCGCGAACTCAGGATCGCCGCCTCGCAATTCGTTTCGACAATCTTGGCATGCGGCGATTTTCGGACGCCGATAATGTCGGATACGCGCAGATCAGTCCTGATGGCCGGTCTGTCGCATATGCGACGTATGAAGACGAAGGTACCCGGTCCTTGTGGATCCGCCGCGTTGACGACCGCAATCCGCTGCTTCTCGTGGCACACCAACGCGTTCAGGTCTGGGGTGGCCTTGCTATCTCGACCGACGGCGGGCAAGTGTTCTATCTGACCGCCGGACGAACCGCGACCTTTGGAACCCTTTACCGAGTCTCGTCGCTTGGCGGCCCCTCACGGAAACTCGTCGAAAATGTGAATGACGTTGGCGGCATTTCCCCTGACGGCGAAAGTCTGCTGCTAGTTCGTTACGGTGAGCAGTCGCGGATCATAACGGTAAACACCAGCGACGGTGGAAACGAGAGCCTTATCCTGGAAACTCCTGTCACAGAAGCAAGAAGCATGAACTTTCGTGACCCACAGTTTTCACCCGACGGAAAGTCGGTCTTCTTTATTCGGACGCACAATCAGCTGGGCGTCGAGACATGGTCGTTAGAATGGATCGACATCGAAAGTAAAAAGGTCAATGCGTTGTTCTCGCAACCGGAACGCATCAGCGAACTCGCGGTTTTGCCGGACTCAACCGGACTCGTGTTCACCGCCGTTGATCCGATCTCGAATCTACAACAAGTTTTTCACTTCTCGCTGGCCGACCGAACGAAGACGCGGCTTACCAACGACCTCCACTTTTATTTCGGAGTAAACGTCGATGCGGCGGGAAAGACGATCTTAGTTTCGCAAAGATCCGATGATCAACAGCTTTGGGTTGGCGACGCCACAAATCCATCAACGCTGAAACCCACAATTCAGGAGCCACCGCCTTATCGGAATGTCCTGTGGACACCCGACGGTCGGCTTGTATACGACGGCTACGAGAACAACGTCGCGCAGATCTGGCTCTCCAATTCCGACGGAACCAATCGACAGAAGCTGACATCGGCGGGACCAAGTAATTTCGAACCTCAAGTCTCGCCGGACGGACAGTTCATCGTTTTCACGTCGAAACGGGCCGGGCACAATCAGGTTTATCGCATGAATATCGACGGCGGTCAGCAAACGCTTCTGACGGACGTTCCGGGAGTAACACAACGCCCCAGATTTTCCGCGGACGGCCAAACGGTGGTGTTTGATTGGTTCAACAATGCAGATCGAATCGTCGGCCGAGTTCCTCTTCACGGCGGGCCTGTCGAAGAATTTCTAAGACCAAACAACAATATCCCGATCTTCAACACATATTACTGGGCAATGTCCCCGGATGGACGATCCGTCGCCTACAGCATATGGGTCCCCGAAGAAGAGAAAATGAAGATCGCGATCCGGGCCATAGATAGACCTGAACCGTCCACGATCCTGGATATTTGGCCATCTACGATATTCAAATGGTCTCCTGACAGCAAGAGCATTGTTTATAGGGAAAGGCAGGCGGGATATCAACCCGAGAATGTGATACTCGCAGCTGACGCATCAACTGGGAAGACCCGGGTATTACTATCCGCCGGTCATGATCAGGTGGTCGATTTTTCGTATTCGCGGGATATGAAGAAAGTCGCCGCCGTGAGAGGGCTCAACGCATCGAACGCGGTACTCTTGAGCACGATATCGAAGGCCCAATAAGAAAAGCCGAGGAGTAAAACTCCTCGGCTTTAGGCTAAGTGGCGGGGCCGACGGGGCTCGAACCCGCGACCTCCAACGTGACAGGCTGGCGTTCTAACCAACTGAACTACGACCCCGCAAACTTTGTCGGAACCACCCTGCGTGAGCGGGTGGCCTCTGCTAAATCAGATTGGTGGGCACGAAGGGACTCGAACCCCTAACTTCCTCCTTGTAAGGGAGGCTGTCTACCAATTGACGTACGTGCCCAAAAAAACTGCTTCTTTGGGTGAGGCCAACAAGAAATTCCGTCGGCCTCGGTTCAAAAATCAAACGCCTTCCGGTCCGAAAGGCGAACTTAGATAGTAGAAAAC
>JBEBGW010000498.1:0-2530 GCA_040081025.1 Pyrinomonadaceae bacterium
GGCCCGATGTCTGCTTCAACGCGCTGCACGGCCGCTGGGGCGAGGACGGTTGTGTGCAAGGCCTGCTGGAAATTCTGGCAATTCCCTACACGCACTCGGGCGTGCGCGCTTCGGCCGTGGCCATGGACAAGGCGCAGACGAAACGCATCGTGGCACAGTCGGGCGTGCCGCCCTTCCACTGGGCGTACGATCCCGAGTCGGTGCCCGCGCTCGATTACGATCCCGCGGCGGCCCGCGCGCTCCTCGCGTCTTTCTCGACGATAACGCAAAGGCGAAGGTCCAAAAGGCTGCCGACGCCGTCGACACGCTACTTGATCGCGGAGAGATCGCTTACGGCATCACCACCGGTTTCGGCGCCTTTAAGGACAAGATCATCAGCCGCGAAGAGGTTGAGAAACTTCAGCGGAACATCGTAGTCAGTCATGCGGTCGGCGTCGGCGATCCGTTCGATATACCGACGGTTCGGGCGATCATGCTGATCCGTGCGAATACTCTCGCACGCGGGTTTTCTGGCATTCGGCTTGAAACGCTGCTGCTAATTCTTGACTGTCTTAACGCAGGCGTTCATCCGATCATTCCGGAGAAGGGAAGTCTGGGTGCGAGCGGCGATCTTGCGCCGTTGGCTCACTTTGCCTGTGTACTCATCGGTCAAGGAAAAGCTGAGTTTAACGGCGAGGTCCTATCCGGAGCCGAAGCGCTCAAGAGGGCCGGTCTGTCGCCGGTAACTCTTAAAGCAAAGGAAGGCCTCGCACTAACAAATGGCACGACAATAATGACCGCCGTCGGATTATTGGAGACAGCCCGAGCGATCAGGCTCGCCGACCTGGCTGACGTTTCCGGGTGTCTGAGTCTTGAAGCCTTGAACGGAACACTTTCGGCGTTCGACGATCGTATCCACCAACTCAGGCCGCATCCCCGTCAGGTCGATTGCGCGCGGAACCTTCGCAAGATACTAGACGGAAGCGAATTCGTCCGAGGGTTCGACCCGACCAACGTTCAGGATGCGTATACACTCCGCTGCATTCCGCAGGTTCACGGAGCATGTCGCGATGCGGTTGCCTACGCCGAGTGGTTGCTCAAGATCGAGCTCAATTCGGTGACGGACAATCCGCTGATCTTCCAGGACGACGCGGGAAACATCGAGGTTATTTCCGGCGGCAACTTTCACGGCGAGCCGCTCGCGTTAGCGTTCGATTATCTCACCATCGCACTCGCCGAACTCGGAAACATCGCCGAACGTCGGATCATGCGACTTACCGACGAGGCATCGAATGCACACGTCCTTCCTGCCTTCTTGACTGATCACGGCGGGCTCAACTCGGGATTCATGATCGTCCAATACACCGCCGCCGCGTTGTGTACCGAGAACAAGGTGCTTGCACATCCGGCGAGCGTCGATACGATCCCAAGCTCGGCGAACGTTGAGGACCATGTTTCGATGGGAGTCACCGCGGTGCTGAAAATGCGTCAGGTCGCCAAGAATCTCGAAACGATCCTTGGTCTTGAGATTTTCTGCGCCGCTCAGGGTATCGACTTTCGCAAGGCAAAGATCGGCAGTGATAAGCACCTCGGATCAGGAACGCGCGATATGTATCAAAATATTCGCGAGCGCGTGCCGTTCATCGAAGATGATTGCTATATGAAGGCGCATATGGACGAGATCGCGTTTATCGTGGAGGACTACCTGACTGCGGGTGCGTAGAAGATGGAACGGAAAGACATCTCACTTTTCACACGATTTGCCAGAGTAGCGGCAACTGTTACAGGCCGGCCGATAACATTCATTGTTGCCACAGCGATCATTATCGTCTGGGCTCTCTCCGGCCCGCTCTTCGGGTTCAGCGATACGTGGCAGCTTGTGATAAACACCAGCACAACGATCGTCACGTTTCTAATGGTGTTTCTTATTCAGAATACCCAGAATCGCGACACTGAAGCATTGCAGATCAAACTCGATGAGATCATCCGGTCTATCAAAGGGGCACGCAACGAGATGATCGATCTTGAGGACATGGATGAAACGGAGCTGAACCGGATCAGACAGGAGTATCTAGACCTGGCTGAGCACGCACGATTGCATATCGAGCGAGGCGAAAAGGCCCATGCAAATCGGAGAAAGAAGCCTTGAAAGTAATATTTGTTTTTCTGTTGGCTGGTCTCCCGCTGTTTTTCAGTTTGTCTTCGCCCGCCCAGGCATTATTTATTCAAAACGCCGCACAACGAGCCGGAAAGAAACCCGATCAATTTGCAAAGGCGATCTGCGATCATACGAACGACGTCGTCGCGGCCCGGGTCTTTCGAGAATATGGCGCGGTCTTCGTTGTGAATGAACGCGCCACTGCTCCGACCAAGTGTGTTTTCGATAGTGGGACAGCGGTCGAACGTTTTCAAAGCGGCCTCATATTATCCACCGCAAAGATCGGCAGCACTGAGATAACTCTTCAGGCAGAAGCAATGCGGGCCCTGCTTGACACCATCGAAGAGGCGTCCGCCGCACGGCTCAGGATCACGCCGCTCGACGGGAAGATTG
>JBEBGW010000149.1:0-9515 GCA_040081025.1 Pyrinomonadaceae bacterium
AGCTTGCAAAGAAAACCGGAGCTAAGATCATATACGGCGAGCGGGCGAACACGGAGTTTCCTACGCTGAAGGTAAAGGACGGCGATAAACACAGCGTCGGAGCGATCGAACTTACTTTTTTAGAAACCCCCGGCCACACTCCGGAAGGGATAACGATACTTGCCAAGAACACTGAGGCAACTGAGGAGCCGATCAAGATGTTTACCGGTGACACACTGTTCATTGGTGACGTCGGTCGGCCCGATTTGATCGGTTCGAAGGGGTTTACCGCAGAGCAAATGGGGTCGATGTTGTATGACTCTATCCACAGCAAGATCCTGCCTTTGTCTGACGACATCGAAGTTTATCCTGCTCACGGTGCTGGGTCGCTGTGCGGAAAATCGCTTTCGAAGGAAACGTGGTCGACGCTTGGCGAGCAGAGGAGGTTCAACTACGCACTCAAGCCGATGACCCGGGAGGAGTTCATCTCGGTCGTTGCTAGGAATCAGCCCGAGGTGCCCGCCTATTTTCCGGTAAGTGCCGCTCAGAATCTAAAGGGCTCGGTCGCTATCGAAGATCTGCCGAAACCGGAAGTGCTGAGTTCGGAACAGGTATTGCGTTTTGATGGGATCGTGATCGACGTCCGACAGAATGCGGAATACGGAGCCGGACACGTCCCTAACGCGATCAATATCGGGCTGGGCGGGCAGTTCGCGACTTGGGCCGGGACGATGATCCCGATCGGAACGCCCATCGCGATCGCGGCGAATACGCAGGAACAGGTTGATGAGGCATTCACGCGGCTCGCGCGCGTAGGGCATGAGACGGTTAGGGGTTTCGTTCTAATGGCGGACTTCACCGCCGATATGAAGGCCGTCGAACAGGTTTCTGTCGCCGAGGTTGCCAGTCTTGCGGAAACGGAGAAGTATCTGCAGTTGGTAGATGTCCGTCGTCCGGCTGAATATGCTGGCGCGCACGCGATCAGAACGCTAAACATTCCGCTTGACAAACTCTCGCGTGATTTCGATCAACTCGATCCGGCCACGCCGACTTACGTGATCTGCCAGAGCGGATATCGGTCAAGCGTAGGCGCCAGCATCCTTGAGAATGCGGGCTTCAAGACGGTGTACAATGTCGCGGGCGGGACGAAGGCTTGGATGGATGCTGAGCTTCCCACCGAGTCTGAGCAGACGGCTTGTCAGGCCGCTTCTTAGAAATTGATCCGAAATAAATCGAGACTCGGGAGAGCGGTTTCTGTTAGAATTCAGGAAACTAACTCTTCCGAGTTTTTTGCGTATGAAGCCGTTTTTCTTGCCGCTTTTTATCGCTTTGATCCTGTCTCTTGGGTCAGCCTCTCTTGCGCAGACGAAGCCTGAGGACGAAGAGATCAAGGTCGATACCGATCTGATCGAGGTTCCGTTTGTCGTTACTGATAAATTGGGTAAGCCGATCCTGAATCTCAAGAAGAGCAATTTTGTGGTTTATGAGGACGGCAAGCTTCAGGAATTGACGGATTTTTCGGCGACGAGTGCGCCGTTCGAGGTGGCATTGGTGTTGGACACCTCCGGTTCGACGCTTGCCGAGCTTCCGCTCATCCAACGTTCTGCACAGAATTTCATTGCGTCGCTCCGGCCGGGCGATAAAGTCTCGATCATTGCGTACAAGGCGGTACGGGAACCGGGTAGGGCGACCGCGGTTTCGGAACTGATATCTCCGTTGACCAGCGATCGGGCCGCACTTGCGGCAGCACTTGACAAGGTTCAGACAAGTTTTGGGACGCCTTACTACGACAGTCTGATCCAGGTCGCCGAGCGAGTGTTTCGCGATCCGCCAGGCGAGCAATTCCGCGGCCGCAGGGCGATCGTCGCGTTGACAGATGGTGTCGATTCGACGAGCATTTCTGATTTCGAGGAAGCTAAAGATCTGTTGCTGGAGACCGGTGGTGCGGCTTATTTCATAAAGGTCGATACTCGTGAGTATTTCGAAGAGAACCTTTTGGGAGACTGCTCGATCTCCAAAAGATTTTCGGTTTCGCAGATACGTCGCTACTATCGCCGATTCGCTTCGTCCAAGCTCGAGAAGACGACGAATTTCTGCGAACTCGGAGACTTCGAACGGCTGGCGATCAGCAAGAATTTGTATGACCTCGCCGATGCCGAGATGGAGCAGCTCGCTAAGGTTTCTGGCGGGAAGGTTTTCGCGATCGCCGATCTTGGCGAGGCACGGCTTGCATTTAAGAAAGTGGCCGAAGAGATCGGGACCAAGTACAGTCTTGGGTACTACTCCGCGAACGAAAAACGCGACGGCAGCTACCGGAAGATCAAGGTCGACGTAAAAGGGCTTCCTGCGGGAACTCAGATAAGGGCTCGGGAAGGGTACACGGCTCCGTCCAATTGATACGCGCAAGATTTGTTTCAGCCTGGATTCCTAATAAAATAGATTCCATGACAGCTCAGTTTCGACGGGTTTGCCTGATCGTATTGGATTCGGCGGGTATCGGTGAGATGCCGGACGCAGCGGCTTGGGGTGACGCAGGGGCGGACACGCTTGGGAATATTTTGAAGAGCCGGGAAGTTCGATTGCCGAACCTTCAAAAGCTCGGTCTGGGCAATATTCGACCGCTCAATGGCGTTCCAACTGAGGCATCGCCGATCGGGTCTTACGGCAAATGCACGCTGAAATCGAACGGGAAGGATACGACCACCGGTCATTGGGAGATGGCGGGGATCGTTCTTGAGAAAGCTTTCCCGACTTTCCCGAAAGGGTTTCCGGACCGGATCATCAACGAGTTCGTAGCTCAGGCAAAGGTTCCCGGTATCCTGGGAAATATCCCCGCGAGCGGGACGGAGATCATTAAGGAACTCGGTGAGGAACATGTTCGCACGGGTAAGCCGATCGTCTACACGTCAGCCGATTCGGTTTTCCAGATAGCGGCTCACGAAGAGGTAGTTCCGATCGACCGGCTCTATGAGATGTGCGAGATCGCTCGGCGTATCCTGGATGGCGAGGATAAGGTTGGCCGTGTGATCGCTCGTCCGTTTCTGGGGTCAAATGCTGCAGATTTCAAGCGGACCGAAAATCGGCACGATTACGCCGTCGCTCCGCCGTACGCTAACCTGCTTCCCCTGCTTAAGGATAACGGTCTTGATGTTGTATGTATCGGCAAGATCGCTTCGATCTACGATTCGGTCGGCGTTACGGAAGACCTCACTGCGAAAAACAACGATCAGACGATCGACCAAACGATCAACGCACTAGACGCTGATTCTCGCGGATTGATATTTAGCAATCTCGTCGATTTCGATATGCTCTTCGGCCACCGACGCGACACCGAAGGCTATGCCAAGGCACTTGAACATTTCGACGCGCGACTACCTGAGATCTTCGACGCGATGCATGATGACGATCTGCTTATCCTGACCGCGGATCACGGCAACGACCCGACTTATCGAGGTTCCGACCACACTCGCGAGTATGTTCCTCTCCTGGTTTACGGTAAAACAGCGAAGACCGGTGTCGACCTGGGAACGCGCGGATCGCTTGCCGATATCGGAGCAACCGTGGCGGAAAATTTCGGATTGTCGCTCAGCGCCGGTGAGAGTTTTCTTTCCGACTTAAAGTAGATTATTCTCACTTCAAGAAATCCTGTTCACAACAATTTGGATAAGAGTAGCTGTTTTAGCCATTGGCTGATAGCTCTTGGTCCAATCTGCAGATCAACATATGAGATTGTTCATTCTTTTTGTGGTCGTGCTTCTCGCTTCTTTCGGTTGCCTTGGCCAGACCGTCGATCAATCAGAATCTTCATCGCGGCTTCGCGGCGTGATAGAGCGCTTCGAGCAAGATTCCGGAGCCCTTAATAGGTTCTACAGCGCTCAGACATCGGCGAATCGGGTGGCGCGGATGAAGGCATTGTACGCTGAGTATCTTGGGGAAATTGGGCGGTTGAATTTTGATTCGCTGATTCACGACGAGCAGGTTGATTACATTCTGTTCCGCAATTATCTTGATCACGAACAGAAGGAAGGGGTTCGATTCGATGCTCAACTCGCGGAGATGGCGGGTCTGATCCCGTTTGCGAAAACGATCGCGGATCTGGAAGATTCGCGCCGGCGGTTGGAGTCGGTGGATGGGGCGAAGACTGCGGCGTTGTTGGATGAGCTGGCAAGGACGATCGCGGCTACTCCGAAGGCGATCGATGCTGGAACGAAGCCAAAGCGAACTGTCGCCGCTCGGGCGTCGAGGACGGTTATACAGCTTCGAAACACGCTGCGCAATTGGTACAACTTTCACGCCGGTTACGATCCGCAGTTTACGTGGTGGAACGAACAGCCGTACAAAAAGGCCGACGAAGCTCTCGACAATTACAACAAATACATTCTCGATAAGCTCGTTGGCATTCGAGCGGACGACCGCACCACGATCATCGGCGATCCGATCGGGCGCGAGGCGCTGATCGAAGAGTTGAAGTTCGAGATGATCCCTTACACGCCGGAAGAGTTGGTCGAGATCGCCAACAAGGAGTTCGAGTGGTGTATCGCTGAGTTCAAGAAGGCGTCGCGTGAGATGGGCTTGGGCGACGACTATATGAAGGCGATCGAGGCTGTGAAGCTGAAGTACGTCGAGCCAGGAAAGCAGCCGGAGCTGATCCGCGATCAGGCTCGCGAGGCGATCGAGTATGTAAAGAAGAACGACCTCGTGACCGTGCCGAAAGTCGCCGAAGAATCTTGGCGGATGGAGATGATGTCTCCGGAGCGGCAACTTGTGGCTCCCTTCTTCCTAGGTGGCGAGACGATCCTTGTTTCTTATCCGACCGACACGATGACGCACGAGCAGAAGCTCATGTCGATGCGCGGCAACAATCCGCACTTCGCACGGGCGGTCACTCATCATGAACTCATACCCGGGCATCATCTTCAGCAGTTTATGAATCGCCGGTATCGCGCGTATCGCGGTCCGTTCCGTACGCCGTTTTGGACGGAAGGCTGGGCTCTTTATTGGGAGTTCATTCTGTGGGATCGCGGATTTACGAAGACGCCAGAGGACAAGATCGGCGCGCTGTTCTGGCGATCGCACCGGGCGGCTCGTATCATATTTTCGCTCAATTTCCACCTCGGAAACTGGACGCCCGAACAGTGTGTCGACCTGCTCGTCAACAAGGTCGGGCACGAGCGTGATAACGCGCTGGCTGAAGTTCGCCGGTCGTTCTCGGGCGACTATGGACCGCTTTATCAAATGGCGTACATGATGGGCGGGCTGCAGTTTTACGAACTTCACAAAGATCTCGTCGACAGCAAGAAGATGACCGACCGGCAATTCCACGATGCCGTCCTGAAAGAGGGGTCGATCCCGGTCGAGATGGTCCGGGCGATACTGACCAAACAGAAGCTGTCGAAGGATCGCTCGACGAGTTGGCGATATTATCCGCGTTTGGCAAACTAGGATTTGCACTCAAACCGACCAAACACAATGACAATTATTATCAAGCGATCACTTGTTATCGCGGCAGTTCTCCTTTTTGCCCAAATCGCAGCTATTGCTCAGGTCGAGGAACGAAACGTAAGGGCGGCTATGACGTTCCTAGCGGGTGATGCGATGCAAGGCCGCGGAAGCGGTTCGCAGTTTGAACGCATCACCGCTGAATATATCGGCTCGCAGTTCATGCAGTTCGGGCTTGAAGCATCAGGCGACAATGGGTTCGACGGGAAGCCCGGCTACATCCAAACCGTAAATATTTCTCGAGGAAGTTTTGCGGGTGCCCCGTTTCTCAGATATGGCTCGACGACCCTCAGTCATGGTGGCGAGATGGTGGTTCTTAGGACCAACACGGGAACCGCTGGCGGCTCGCTTCAGAAGCTGATCACTGCAGCACAGAAGCCTTATCCCGGAAGCGCCGTGTTTCTTCGGACTGCCGTCAGTGACGATCCGCGTGCACTACAGCAATCGCTACAACGACTCGCGGCCGAAGGAGCTTCCATCGTTATTGTCGAAGAGACGACACAGTGGCGAGCGACTTGGGCGAATTTTGTGAGCCGGCGGGTTGGGTACACGGTGTCGTCAACCCAGACCAAACCGGTCGCGATGGTGATCGTCAGTAAGTCTGTCGCAGATGCGATCTCCAAGCTTCCTGACGGAACCCGGATCGACTTCGGGGGACCGCTCGCGCCGGTACAGACCTCGCAGACATGGAACGCGATCGGAAAGATCACTGGAAGCGATCCGAAGCTGAGTTCGGACGTGATCGTTCTGAGTGCGCACCTCGATCATCTTGGAGTGCGTGAGAATGCCCCGGGGGACGACAAGATCTTTAACGGGGCGGATGACGACGCTTCGGGTACGGTTGCAGTAATGGAATTGGCCCGAGTACTCGCTGCCGGCAAGAAGCCGAAGCGAAGCGTCTACTTTGTCTGCTATGGCAGCGAAGAGGCTGGTGGTTTTGGTTCGGGACATTTCGTAAACAGCCTGCCTTTTCCCAAAGAGAAGATCGTAGCTAACCTTCAGTGGGAGATGATCGGGCGGCCGGATGCGAAGGTGAAGCCCGAAGAACTCTGGCTGACCGGTTACGAACGCTCAAACCTTGGACCGGAACTCGCGAAGCGTGGTGCTAAGCTCGTCCAAGATCCGCATCCGACGGAAAACTTCTTTCAACGTTCCGACAACTACACGCTCGCCCGACAAGGAGTCATTGCTCATACGGTTTCAAGCTTTGGGCTGCACACCGATTACCACCGTGCGAGCGACGAATTGAAGACGATAGATTTTGGGCATATGACAAAGTCGATCAACTCGATGATCAAGCCGATCGAGTGGCTGGTGAACTCAGGTTTTCGCCCGGAATGGGTAGAAGGGAAGCGTCCGTAAGATGAAATTCCTAGGTTTAGTTTTTGCCGTCGTGTTTTTGGCCGGTTGCGATCGACCCCCGACGGGAGAGGCCGATCATTCAAAGCACGATCATACTCAGGTGAACCACGGCGTTATGGATCACTCGAAGATGGAATCGTCGCCCGGAGCGGTCAACGCACCGCATGAATTGCAGTTCATAGATACGATGATCGCTCATCATCAGGGTGCGATCGATATGGCACAGCTAGTGAATACGCGGACGAATCGCGACGAGATGAAAAAGCTGGCGCAAAACATCATTGACGAGCAGCGTCGCGAGATCGCGGATATGCAGGCGTGGCGAAAGAAGTGGTTCGGCGAAGCAAAGCCTGCTCTGAATTTGGATTTTCCCGGAATGAAAACGGGGATGGCCGGCATGGATACGGTGAAACTCGCGGGCCTGAAAGGGAGCGAGTTCGACGTCGAGTTCATCAGGCAGATGCTCCCGCATCACGATGGTGCAATTGAAATGGCCAAGGCTCTTAAGGCGGACGACAAATACGCGGAGTTGCGGACATTAACGGATTCGATCACAAAGTCACAAACTGCGGAGATCGAGCAAATGAAGGTATGGCTCGGATCCTGGTCGGCGATTCAAAAGTAATCAGTTTGCTCTGAGCCATTTCTCGGCATCCGCGACGGTGTTGAATAGCTTCATTATCACGTCCCGATTTCTTGCAAGCTTTTTTCCAAGTTCATTGATGCGATCGTGTTGATGGCGATCGACGAATGCGATCCGACGGCCGGGCAGAAGATTACCGAGATGATCCGCCATCAGAAGCATTTCTTCCGGGCCGACGCCTTCCGCGAAATCCTTCTCGATCAGAATGCGTTCAATGTTGCTCTCGAAGCAGCGGCCCGCGATCTCGCTCCAATATGCAGCCGAGATCTGGGCAGTCAGCCTCTCACCGCCTGCGAGAGCATACAAATATCCCTCGCGGTCTTCAATTGTCAATGTGTATCCCGCATCAGAGCTCGTAGCTGAAGGCATCGTCAATTGGCATTCTTAAGGCGATCAAAATTGGCTTTTGCAGACTGCGCAAGCTGAGCCTCGCCTTTCTGCTCCGCCATCTTATAAGCTTTCTCGTAGTTTGCCAACGCCTTTGACCTAACGCCCTTCTTTTCGAGAGCTTCTGCAAGACTGTCGTAAACATTCGCGGAGTTAGGGTAGAGCTTCGCGTTTTCTTCGAATGCCTCGATCGCATCGTCAATCTTTTCGGATCGGAAGAGAGCGTACCCAAATTGATTAATCATATTCTCGGGCGGCTTGATCTCGTACGCGTATCGTTTGGAGAGTTGTGAGTAGTGTGCCTTCAGCGCCGCGAGGTTCTCGACCGATGCGTTGATCCGCCAGCCGGCGAAGATCTTCCGCATTCCCGCCAGATAGGTTCGCATCACGACCGATCCATGATCCTCGTCGGTCCAATGTTGAAATTCGTATTCGAGCCCGCTGGGGCTGTTCTTCTTTAGGAGGTCCTTGTAGGAGTTGAATCCGTTTAGGTAAGTGGGCTCGTCGCCGAGCGAGATGAACAATGACTTCTTGAATTCTTTTTGAGTCTTGAACAATTCATCGCTCTTTTTGATGAGGAAATTGTTATCCCAGTGAAGTACCGGGCTCGCAGCGATGTATCCACCGAATAAATGGGGCCGCGACAGCATTGTATACACGACCGTCAGGCCGCCAAGCGAATGACCCACAAAAACACGATATGGCTCGGTCCGGTAATTTTTGTCTACCAGTGGCAAGACTTCCTGTTCAATGAAATCTAGAAACTTATCACCGCCGCCGCTATCTTGGCGTTCGGTTTTAGTCGGTGTGAGGTCACGGCCGCGGTTGGTATTCTGGATGCCGACGAGGATCATTTCGGGCATCGTTCCGGCGAATGCCTGTGACTCGATGATGCTCGCCATCATGCCGTTCTGCGGCGCGTGAGCGTCGAGCATCAGGACAACGGGAAATCGCTGCGTTGAACGCTCGTAAGTCGGCGGAACACGGACGAGAATTGTCCGCTCCTCGCCCAATGCTTTGGAAGTTATCGTATGGCGAAAATGAGCGACGCTCGCGACCTGTTGCTGGGCGTTTGTCGTCGAAGTGGAAAAAAATACGAGAACGTAAATAAACAGCGGAAAAATGAACTTTTTCATTTGTCTGGGCTCCGAATTAAAGGTCGATTTGAACTACTCGGTGCTTCGATTCTCGATCTTTGCTAAGGGTTGGCAGCAAGGGCAGAGATTTCCGAGCGTCGGCTGCGACGAACGGACTATGGTATCTTATGCGTGAACTCGACCCATATGACAAATCGACGCCTTCTTTTGGCTCTACTAGCGGTGACATTCCTGTTCGCTGGAACCGCACTCGTACTGCACTATTCGCAAATATCGGAGCGATATCGGATCTCGTTTCGAGCCGCAAACCTGCCGATCGGCAGCACCAGCGGCAAGGTTTCGACGGTATTGCCTGATGCGGAGGCTGCTGGAGTCAGGGTTGGCGATCGCGTGGAGTCTGTCAATGGCGTGCCGATCATCGCCGAACTCGATTGGGCGAACACGATCGCAAGTCTCGAGCCTGACCAGAATGTTCCAGCCGTATTGATTAGAGGCGGCGAATCTGGAGAAGAGCGGTACGAAGTGACGCTGCGGTCTCGTACCGCGGC
>JBEBGW010000150.1:0-9503 GCA_040081025.1 Pyrinomonadaceae bacterium
TCGCCAGGCCGCGGGGTACTACTAAAAACTATTTCTTCTTCGAGGCGACTCTGACGGGCTTCTTCGTCTTCGAAGCGGTCTTTTCCTTAGCTACTTCCTTCGGCGTGGATTTTTCCAGTTCGGCTAAGGGCGACAATACCGGAGCCGGAGCCGCAGCGACCGTCTTTCCGTCCTGAACGAAAGCCGGAGCATTCGTCGGCGCGTCAGATCTTGCCTCGGTCGAACCGGCCGGCGCGGTGCCCTGGATCATTTCCTGATCCGTATATTTACGCAGCGGCTTGTTCTCAACTGACGAAACGAACTTGTCTTTTGCGACTTTCGTGACTTTTCGGAATACCAGGCGGTTTTCCTCGACCGCGACCAGTTGGCCGTTGAAGAACTTGTCGCCCGGATAGATCGTGTAAGAAAGCTTGATCGGCGTCGCCTCGACGATGGCAGCATAGCCTCGGGGGGTCTTGAAGATACCCGTAACCGCCAATTCGTCCACGGTCAAAACGGACGTTACCTTGGGGACGGGCAGGTTGTTCGCAACCGCATCCTCGCGAAGACGTTTGTAATAGCTGATTCGCTGCTCAACGGCGGGCACTCCGAACGTTGCGGGAGCCGAGGCCCCAGGGGCTCCGGTTCCGCCGCCGCCAACCCTCGGATCCCGAGCTCGTGCCCAGGCCGGCTTTTCAAACGGATCACGCTGCGCGCTGGCTTCAATGACCGTTCCGCCAAGAACGGCGAGGGCAAATGCCAGCATGGCGAGGCGGAGAAAGGGTTTTTGTGTAGATGTCTTGATCATGGCTATTCTCTCTTTGGCTGGTGGTTCGGGTGTGCTACTTGGTTGCGGGCGGGGCGGCAGGAACGGCGGGCTGTCCCGGCTTCGGAGCTGCTCCGGGCTGTCCGGGAGCTGGCGCGGCCGGCTTATTGAGTGCTTCAGGGTCAGCGTAATATGCAGTTAGCAGGAACTGTGCATGGATGGTCTTGTCGGCTTTCTGCTTATCAAGCTGGTTGATCTTGAAATCGCTGATCGAGACGATACGCGGAAGCTGGGCCATCTTTTCGTAGAAAGCACGCAAGTTGTTAAAGTTTGCGTCGACCTCGACTTCGACCGGCTTCGACTGAATTCCGTTCTGGTTCGTATCGTCACGCGGTGAGAACCGCATCACGATCAGTCGCGAATCTTTTGCGTTGTCCTGAAGTCCCTGAAGAACATTTGTGATCTCACGCTGTTCCGGCAGAAGGACCTTTAGCTCTTCGTATTCCATTACCTTGCTCGCATAGGTCGCACGGAATTCGTTGATCCTCTGTGTAGCGATCCTGGCGGCTTCATTCTTTGCCTGAAGCGCTGAGACCTGCTCGTTCAACTGTGCGACCTCATCGCGGGTCGGGCCGGTGACGAAGTAGTAGACAGCTCCATATAGAAGACCGGCGACTACGAGCATTATCAGCAGCTGGAAGTGCCATTTCAGGTTTTTCAGTTTGTCTAACATGTTCTTATCCTTCTGTTTTCGAAATTAGCTGAGACTGGGCGACTCAAGATTCGGGGTGGCTCTTGGCTAGTTCTTTGCGACCTGGACGGGTGCAGGCTGGCCTGGAGCAGCGGCGGCCGGTTGGCCGTTCGCAGCGGTCGCGGTAGCAGCCCCTCCCTTTGCCGAGTATCCGGCCCTGATCGTGAAGTTCACGACGTTGATCTTTTGAGGCTCGGTGCCGTCCTTTGGCGGAGCGGCGTTCTGCGGAGCTACCTCTTGACGCTGGGTTTCGATGTTGAGATTGGCAAACAATCCGTTTGAGAACTCCAGGCTTCGGCCGAACTGTGTGACCGCGGCCTCGTCAGGAGAATTTCCCTTGATCTCAACCTGCTCGCCCTTCTGCTCTACGCTCTGCAGGTAAAGGCCGGGAACCATCGCGATCCTGTCGCGCAAGGCGTCGAGTACCGCGCTCGGGCCTTTCTGCTCTTCGCGGAGCTTCTTGATAGCGTTGATCCGTGCGTCGATCGCTGCGATCTTGGTCTCGAGCTCTTTCTGCTCTTTCATCACTGACTCAAGTTCGGCAGCGATCTGCTTCTGCTCTTCGAGCTGGCGTTCGGCTTCCACCTTGGCCATCTGGGTACTGATAACGTCCCAACCGATCACTGCAAAAAGCAGGAAACCAGTTGCGAGAGTGATCATGAGGAGGCGCATGCCCGGGCTCGAAACCCTGCGGTCGACGGACATGACTGCCCCGCCCTGGCGCTCTGTGACTGAATGAAGTAGGTTGATCTTTAACATTTTCTTAGTTCACTCCCCTCATTGCCAATCCAACGGCTACCGCCATTTCGGGCATGATCTCGCTGAGATAATCCGGGTCAAATTTGCGTGTGTCTACCTTGATGCTGCGGAACGGATCGAGTACTTCGACCGGCAGCTCCAAGCGGGCGGAAAGGTCGTGTGCCAATCCTTGAAGCTTCGAACCTCCGCCGGAGATAAGGATCTTCTGAACGACAGTTTGATTGTCTTCCGTGGTAGCACGATAGAAGTCGAACGTCTTCTGGATCTCCATCGCGACGATCTCAGTGACGTTGTTCATCAACGGTTCGATGGCTTTCTCTTCCAAGCCCTCTACAGCGTGATTGACGCCGCGTTTCACGGCTTCGGCCTGTTGGAAGCTGAGGCCAAGGCTTCTTTGGAGAACATCGGTAAACTGGCTGCCGCCGACAGTGATGTCTCGGCTAAACAGCGAGCGAGTACCTTTAACGATGTTGACATTCATCGTCGAGGCTCCGATGTTGAGAAGCGTCACGACCTGTGAAGCATCCGGCTGATAATTCACTTCATAGCAGTTCTGCAGTGCGAACGAATCAACATCGATCACCACCGGCTCTTTACCGGCAAGTTGCACTGCCTGCCTTATGTTGTCTATGCGCTCGCGTTTGCACGCGGCGATCAGGACCTGTGTCGAATCGCCGGTATGGCCGGTGATCTGATAATCAAGGCTGACATCGGCCAGGTCGTAAGGAAGGTGCTCTTCGGCATGCCAGTCGATCGACTCTTCGAGTTCTTCCTGGCTCATTGGCGGAAGCACGATATTCTTAATGATCACGGAATGGCCGCTAACTCCCGTCACCACACTGTCGGCCGAAACATTGTGGTTCGTGCAAACATTGCGAATGACATCGGAGACCGTGTTCAGCTCCATGATCTGGCCGTCGATGATCGTGTTATCGGGAAGGTTCTCAAAGCCAAGGCTTACCAGGCTGAGATTGCCGACCTTGCCGTCAAGCTCAACCATCTTTACTGAACTCGAACCGATATCTAAACCGGCAACGCTTTTCTTTTTACCGAACAGCATTATTTTTTCTCACTCCTATTCAGGGCCAATCTAACCTGCTTGTTTTCTGGATTTGGACGATTCGGGTATTGGTCTTTGAGGTTCTATTTTCTAACGTGCCACACCGGTAAGCTGCGAGTATTGCGGGGTCTTTCAAGGACAGGCCAACTGAAAGCGGTGCCAATAACCCGTTCGTGCCGGAGCAAGGATCAGGCGTCTAAGACGTCTTTTCCTTATTTGAATTGAAAACTTTTCGCATCGGGTGGCGAAGGGAAACGATCGCGAGGAGCGTCGTCAGGTTTTGAATTTACACGGTTGAACAATAGGTGTCAACACTTTTTTACAATGTTGAACGATTTGTTGAACGAATATCAGTCAGAGTGAAGACTGTTTCTGACCGAATTTCAGAAATCCTCAGGAAAACTACCAAGTGGCAGGGGATGTGATCTCCAACTTCGCAACGGACTCCAAATGCACCTCATCGGGCCCGTCAGCGATCCGCAGCGATCTCGCGTAGATCCAAAAATTCGCAAGCGGCGTATCTTGTGAGACACCGGCACCGCCGTGAACCTGTATCGCACGGTCGATTATCTTCAACGCCATCTGCGGAACGACGGCCTTGATCATCGCGATCTCTTTGCGGGCGGCCTTGTTTCCGGCAGTATCCATCTTCCACGCACAATTCAAGACCAGCAGCCGCGCCTGATCGATCTCACAGCGAGCCTCGGCGATCCACTGCCGGATAACGCCCTGGCTGGCAATCTCACGACCGAACGCTTCCCTGCTCTTCGCCCGTTCGATCATCAACTCAAGCGATCGCTCAGCCGCACCGATCAACCGCATACAATGATGAACGCGTCCCGGTCCGAGCCGGCCTTGGGCGATCTCGAATCCGCGGCCTTCACCGAGGAGAATATTCGATCTCGGCACCCGCACATCCGTAAACGAGATCTCGGCATGGCCGTTGGGAGCGTCGTCGAATCCGAAGACATTCAACAACCTCTCGATCTTCACACCCGGCGAATCCATCGGTACGAGCACCATCGACTGCTGCAGATGCTTTGCCGCCGACTCGTCCGTCTTGCCCATAAAGATCGTCAGTTTGCAGCGTTTGTCGCCGGCACCCGTCGACCACCATTTCCGGCCGTTCAGTATATAGTCGTCGCCGTCAGCCTTGATCGATGCACGGATATTCGTCGCATCGCTCGAAGCCACATCCGGCTCGGTCATCGCAAAGCACGAACGGATCTCCCCGTTGAGCAGCGGATCAAGCCATTGAGATTTTTGCTCGTCGCTGCCATATAGATGCAGGACCTCCATGTTTCCCGTGTCAGGTGCCGAACAATTGAAAACCTCGCTCGCCCACACAACCCGCCCCATCATCTCGGCGAGCGGAGCGTACTCTAGATTCGACAACCCCGAGACAGACGGGAGGAAAAGATTCCACAGTCCGGCAGCTTTCGCCTTCTCCTTCAGATCCTCGATCAGCCCGCTCGGCTGCCAGCGGTCGCCGGCATTAATCTCGTCGTGGTATCGCTGTTCGTTGGGATAGACATGAGAGGACATGAAGCTGCTCAGACGCTCCAGGATCTTGCGACATTTGTCCGAGTATTCGAAATGCATTGAACTAGTGGTGTCTCCTTTTTACTGGGAATAAGTCTAACTTATGATCTCCAGATCGAATATCGAACGACTGACCAAAATCAAAAAGAGGACGCCGGATCGCGTCCTCTCATCTTTCTCTCTGTCTCAAGATCTAGAAAAACTTCGTTTCTGAGTAGTTCCACTGATTTCCGGCGATGCAGTAATCACGGAAGTTGGGACTGTTGATCTGGTCGCGAGTAAGTTCCTTTCCATCCTTTATAACCACCCCGCGATACGAGATGTTAACCGCTATTTTATGAAAATTCCCCGCACTGGTGCCTTCGATACCAAACGTATCCTCGAGGAAATAGTCCGGCCCCTGTTGACCGTGTGAGTAATAGTCCATTAGGCCTGGCCTGTAGGTCGGTGGTTTATTCCGGTATCCGAATCGCTCGATAATACCGCTCGGCATTTTCTCACCGTCCTCGGTGAACTCATTTGGGTTCAGGCCTCCGGGAACCTTGAACTGGTCCTTCATATCTTCTTCACTCGATGGCTGGTTCAATATTACCTTTCCTTTGATGTACTGTCTGTATTCATAACGCCAGGGTTCGACGATCGTCGGATCGACATTCATTATTACTTTGAAGCTTCCCTTCATTTCCCAAGCGCCGGAACCCGACGGATCTTTGGTTAATGCCAGGATCCTCTTAGGCATTTGGTTGAATCTGACCTCGACCATCGGACTCGGGCTGTTCTTCACCTGACCGGTCTGGACGTCCTTATAGGAAAACTGCTTCAATATCGCCACTGACATTGTGTCTCCCTTCCTTTCTAGCTCGGCGATCAGAACGCCAAGCGACTTTGCTCCAAATTTACCGTCCGCATCGAGCGGTTTGAGCCGCTGCGGAGCTGCCTGCCATCGCTCAACGGCAGAGATCGCCGCGGCATCCCACATCTCAAGCGGCGCGACACCTACCGCAGTTCGAATGATCTTTATCGCCTTCTTTGAATAACCGCGTTCTTCGTTGAAAGAGTAAGCGGCAAAGTAGTCGTATACGTTAGCTGCGGCCTTCTTAATTGCGTCAAAATCAAACATAAATAATGCTCCTTTCTATGAAAAATCCTCATTTAGGCGGCCCTTTTTTGCCCGCTCACCTATGAATACGTTCGGCTTCGCGGAAAACTATCATCGATGGGAAAGTATTTTTTTAGGTGGATATTCAGCCAACACGGCCTTGATCGTACGAAGTGTGGAAACCGTTCGCATTTGGGGCTATGATTGCGGAGAAATGGACATGAAGACCCTCGGGGCGCGCCCGGAAGAAGCTCTTCCAGTGGAGGAGCTCGCTAGTTATATCGAAGCCAATGTTGTAAGCGGTTCCAGTGACGGCCTGCGTATAACGCAGTTCTCCGGCGGAAGTTCGAATCTTACTTATCTGATCGCGGTCGGGGAGGAAGAGTTCGTGCTTCGACGTCCACCGTTCGGCAACACGGTTAAGACGGCTCACGATATGCGACGCGAGTTCGACGTGCTCTCGAAACTTTCCGCTATATATTTACCCGCACCCAAACCACTTATCTTTTGCGACGATATGTCGGTGATCGGCTCAGAATTCTATTTGATGGAAAGGCGTAACGGCTTGATCGTTCGCGGAGCGTTTCCCGCTCAGTACTCGCTATCGAGTGACATCGAACGAAAGGCGATCTCCCAAAGCTTCATCCAAAACCTCGCATCCTTTCATTCCCTCGACTACGCCGCTGCCGGGTTGGCTGAGCTAGGACATCCCGAGGGGTATAACCGTCGCCAAGTCGAAGGCTGGACCAAGCGATACTTCGCCGCAAAAACTCACGAGTGGGCCCCACTCGAAAGCGCGATCGAATGGCTCAACGAAACCATCCCTGCCGAATCTGGGACATCGCTAATTCACAACGACTACAAGTTCGACAATGTCATGCTCGCCCCCGACGATCTGAGTCGCGTCACTGCCGTTCTCGATTGGGAAATGGTCACGATCGGCGATCCGCTGATGGATCTTGGGACTACTCTCGGCTACTGGATGTCGGCGGACGCTCCGAACGAACTTCTCTCGATGCCATTCAACCCTCGCGTACTCATGGAAAATGTCTCACGCAAACAGCTTGTCGAAATGTATGAGCAAGCAGTAGGACACCTCCTTCCCGACATGCTCTTCTACTATGTCTTCGGCACCTTCAAGATCGCCGTCATCGCACAGCAGATCTACGTTCGATACGTGAAGGGGTTTACGAATGACAAGCGTTTCGCAAACTTCGACAGATTCGTCGCGGCTCTGGGTCAGATCGCGGAAACGGCGCTTGCAAAAGAAAAGATCTAGGCTGCCTCGGTGCGTTGCTTCCACGTCTGCGGTTTTGAGCCGTCGTCGCGGCGTTCCATAGTTATCGCACCGGGCGACGGACAAACGAGAGCGCATAGATTGCATCCTACGCATTCTTCTTCGATCACCCGCGGAAAGCGGTAGCCGTTAGATTCAACAAACTCAAAGCTCTGGTGGGCGCCGTCCTCGCAGGCGACGTAGCAGAGGTTACAGCGGATGCATTTCTCTTCGTTGACGTGGGCTTTGACGACGTAGTTCAGATCGAGATTGCCCCAATCGGTGACCCGGTTGACCGAAGCGCCGATTATCTCATTGACCGACGCGAATCCCTTCTCATCGAGGTAATTATTCAGCCCGTCGATCATGTCTTCGACGATCCGATAGCCGTAATGCATTACCGCCGTGCAGACCTGAACGTTGCCAGCACCGAGAAGCATAAACTCAACCGCGTCACGCCATGTCGATATCCCACCAATTCCGCTGATCGGAATGTTGAACTCTGCGTCGCGGGCAAGTTCCGACACCATGTTGAGAGCGATCGGCTTCACCGCCGGTCCGCAGTATCCGCCGTGCGCAGCTTTGCCGTTAACGTTCGGGTGCGGGACGAAGGTATCGATATCGACGCCCATCACGGAGTTGATAGTGTTGATCAGGGAAACAGCATCCGCACCGCCTTTCACCGCGGCACGTCCGGGCGGGCCGATATGAGCGACGTTCGGCGTTAGCTTTACGATCACCGGAATCTCGCTGACTTCCTTCACCCACTCCGTGACCATGCACGTATAGTCCGGCACCTGCCCCATCGCGGCGCCCATACCGCGTTCGCTCATGCCGTGCGGGCAGCCGAAGTTCAGTTCGAATCCATCGCAGCCCGTGTCCTGCGAACGCTTGACGATCTCGTGCCATGCTTCCCTTTTCGATTCGACCATCAAAGAAACGATTACCGCGTGATTCGGATACTTCTTCTTACACTCGGCGACCTCTTTCAGATTTATCTCGAGTGACCGGTCGGTGATCAGCTCGATATTATTAAGGCCGAGCATCCGCGTGGACCCGTAGTCTATCGCCGCAAGCCGCGAAGAAACATTCGTGATCGGCTCACCCAGCGTCTTCCACACTGCTCCGCCCCAACCCGCATCAAACGCACGCTCGATCATCGAACCCATGTTCGTCGGCGGAGCACTCGCCAGCCAGAACGGATTCGGCGACCTTATCCCTGCGAAGTTTGTGCTTAAGTCTGCCATCAGAATCTCCAATGCCGAGTCATTGGTCCCTGTGAGTCGTATCTTAAATCAAATCTGCATGATTTCAACACATGCTGAGGTTCGATCTATTCAAATTTTGCGACAATGATTCAATGAAAAAATCAGCAATTATTATCAGCGTCGCCCTCGCCATCCTTACCCTTTCCACTGGTTTTTTCCGCCAGTCGGACAAACCGTCAAAAAATGTCGATTCCGTTCTACGTACGATCCACGAGCTCTGTAGGGCATTCGAAACGGGAGATATTGAACGGTTGAAACGAAATATGACCGCTGACTTTACGCTGACAAGTTCGGACGGAACCGTGACCACTCTCGCCGACGAGATAAACGACCTAAGAACCGCTAAAGCTAAATACACCACCTTTAAGAATGTCGATATGAAACCTCGGCTTTACGGCAATACCGCGGTCGTAACCGGAAAAACCGTCATCAAGGGAACCTTTAACGGCCAACCGATCGAAGCCGAATTCCAATTCACCGACACACTGATCTGGCAAGGCGGACGCTGGTGGATGGTTTCCAGCCACGCGTCAAAACTAAACCAGAAGTAACATCAACGGGGAAAGGCTCCGGCAAAGCTAACCGACTCGCCGGATAGTGTGGCGTGAATTCCCTGCGCGGCCAGCTTGCCCATCTGGGCAGCCTCCACGGCTTCGCCGCCACCGTTGACGCAGTCGCCGCCCGCAAAGATCTTCGGATTCGAAGTTTGCATTGACGCGTTGACGACCACGCGACCCGCTTCGTCCGTTTCGATCTCGCAGACATCGGTGAAGAACGACCGCTTCTTGGTTTGGCCGACGGCTTTGATCACGACATCACAGGCGAGTTCGAGCTCGGTACCGTCACGATGTTTGCAGACGAGTCCCGAGACGTTGCCGCTGCCGTCTGACATTACTCTGACAGGTTCGGTTTTCCAAATGAACTCAATGCCGTCGGACTTAGCGAGTTCGAGTTCGTAGTCGTACGCAGGAGCGTCTTTTTCCGAGCGGCGGTAGATGAGTAT
>JBEBGW010000499.1:0-2498 GCA_040081025.1 Pyrinomonadaceae bacterium
TTCAGGCCTGAGCCGCGACTTTGTTGACGAGAACAATTTTCGGGTGGATCTTGGCGAATTCAACAAGGAATTGCTTCGCAAGCAGAGGCGTTCGACCGGACGCCTCGACAGCAGATTCCTCGGATACGATAGAGACTCGTCAGGTGATGGGCCCGATTTCGATCCCAGCATGACTGCGATACGTACGCCGTACACCGCGGTGTTCAACGACTATGTGCGTCGCGAATTGAACTTCAAATCGGACCTTGAATACTACATCCTCGGCGGCGGCATCTCATCGCCCTGGAACTGGAATACGAACAATCAATATGCGGACACATCACAGGCTTTATCGTCGGCGATGCGTAAGAATCCTTATATGAAGGTGTTCGTCGCGAGCGGATACTACGATATGGCAACGCCGTACTTCGCGGCTGAGTACACGGTCTCAGCGATGAATCTTGATCCGCAGCTTCGAAAGAACTTCTCGTTCGCTTACTACGAAGCCGGGCATATGATGTACATCGAGAAAGGATCTTTGCGGAAGCTGAAAGAGGATATGTCGGCGTTTATGCTGACGTCGGCGAAACGCTGATCAGAAGCTAACTTCGACGGACTTCGTCACGTCGATTCGCATCACTGCTTCCTGGCTGAAACGCTTCTTGTACTCGGCCCGGATCTCCTCGATCTTCACGTTCGTGGCCTTCCGAATTTTCCGCGGATAGAGCAAAACGATCACCTTGCTCTCCTCGCGAGCGATCGAGCCGTCTTTTCCACGCCATTGTCCATCGGCGTCGAGTACCGTCAAACCGTCGGGAAACCGTGGTGTTACGATCTCATCGACAAACGTCTGCCAGTCAGATTCGCTCACCGTTCCACCGGTCGGAATGTTTCGGCCGAAGTACAGTTCTGTTCGAATGAACTTCTCAAACGTAGCTTCTGAGACGATCCACCTCGAGTCGAACGCCTGCCCCATTGGCACGCCCTGAGAATTGGCCGCGAGAGAAATGACTAGCAGGATTGCAAGGCTTGGATTTCTCATCTCAATGTTTGGTATTGCCGGAAACCATTCGCACTGCGTGGTCTAAAACTGGCGCGATCACCTCGAAACATTCCTCCACGCCCTTCGGAGAACCCGGCAGATTGATGATCAGCGTTCGGTTCCGCGTTCCCGCGACACCGCGGGACAGGATTGCGGTTGGCGTCTGCGATGACGTTGCACTCCGCATGGCTTCCGCTATTCCTGGAACTTCGCGCTCGATCACGCTCAAAGTAGCTTCCGGGGTATTATCTCGCGGGCCCAGGCCGGTGCCACCGGTCGATAAGACGAGATTAATATCAGATCGATCGGTCAGCGAAAGGAGTTCGTTCTTTATCGCGTTAAGGTCGTCGGACACGACCGAATGATGCACGACAACCGCACCGCGTTCGAGCAGAAGGCCCTTTAACCGGCTGCCGGATATATCGTCGTCTATTGTTCGCGAATCGCTCGCTGTTACGACTGCAGCGGATATTTTCGCACTCTCTGCCATTTGTTCTATGCTTGTGTCACGTCGAGCTCGGCGAGCCTACGATTCTCACGCGTGCTGTACACGATGCTGAGCAGCACACCTCCGACGACCAGCAGCATTCCTAGTAATGTAACCGGAAAAAGCTGCTCGCCAAAGACAAATACTCCGAAAAATATTCCGTAGATAAGTCCGCTGTAGTTGATGATCGCGACTCCGGCCGCTTTCTCCCGCTGCAATGCATTGGTCAGGAATATCTGTCCGAGCTGCGAGAAAACGCCGATCATGAACAGCCAGAACCAATCCCATCCTTGCGGCATCTTCCAACTAAAAAAGAGACTAAAGAATCCGGCTACGACACCCACGAGTTGGAAATGCAGCACGACCGTAAGCGGATGCTCCTGTTCTCGCATTCGCCTTACCAGGTTATAAGCCACGCCGGAGCAGAACGCTGAGAGAACTCCGATCGCCACGTAGAACAGCGATGTACGCGGGTCGAACTGTTCGATCAACAGCACGCCAGCAAATGCCATCGCGTAAAACAGCCACTGCAGCGATTTCACCTTCTCGCTTAGTACGACGATCGCGATAACGCTCGTAAATATTGGAGAGAGATATTGGATAGTCATCGCCGAGGCGAGGGGTGTGTTTTGGACAGTAACAAAGAAAAAATAAAGCGCGGTCGTGCCGAAGATACCGCGGGCGAGAAGCAGACCTCGGTGCGATCCTTTCCAATCGGCTCGGGCTCGATAAAGCCCGATAAAACAGAATGAACTCGCGAACAAACAGCGAAAGAAAACGACCTCCATCGCCGGTATGTGGGAGATCTGCTTAACGATAACGTTGGCAAGAGAAAAGGCGAGCGTAGATATAAACATCGCGCGCACGCCTTCGGTTAGAAATTTGGGGGTTTCGGCCAAATTATGATTATTGCACAGGTTTTCCAGATTTGGCCGAGCAGCCGCAATCCTCAGCGCAGGCCTTCTTACCGGAAAACGAGCGGACGCGTTT
>JBEBGW010000151.1:0-9452 GCA_040081025.1 Pyrinomonadaceae bacterium
TCCGAGGATCGTCGAGGGTAAGGCTATAACGGGTGAGTTGCTCCCGTGCGAGATCGGGGTGAGTCAGGAATCGGTGTCCCTGATAAACAATGGCGGAAGCTTCTCGATGCTGGTTTCGATCGAACAGGGCGAGGACGTCAAACTTGTAACGGGTGCGTCGAACAGTCCCGCTGACGTTGAGGTCAGGCTGGAACTGAACCTTGTATCGGTTTCGGGACGATCAATGTTTGTTATCAAATCGGTCAGCGACAAGACCGGGATGTATCAGGTGACGTTCAAGGCGCCGTGCGGGAGGAGAGACGTGATCGTCCGCGTCCGTTAGATCGGCGCACCGAGAAGACGACGGGTGCGAACATCACCGCGATGACAAGCAGAAACATATAAGCGTTCCCGGCCGTACGCAACGGAAAATCGAAGATGCTGTGAACGAGAATGCCGACGCAGCCCGCAAACCCGCCGATCACGGTAGTCCTAACCAGATCGTCAGACTCTTCTCTGATCCGGTTTAGAGCCTTCCGGACAAGCAAAACAATGAAGCTTAATGTGATGAGAAACGCGATGATTCCGCCGTCAGAAAGAATCTGCAGATAGTCATTGTGCGCCTGCTCGACGCGGAACAATCCGCTCTGGGTATCGAAGCGAGTGTAAGCCATCGCGAAAGAGTCGAAACCGGTGCCAAGTATCGGGTTCGTAAGGAAGATCTGCCAGGCGACGGACCAGAAATGAAAACGGCCACTTGAGATGTCGTCGGTAGCATTCTGAATTCCAAATCCTCGGAGCATCGAGGCCTCTCCGCCAAGATAAACAAGGCTGCCGATTACGATCAGCGCAAGGCCCGCACCACCGACGAGGATCGGCATCCAGCCTTTGCGTTCCCTCTCCTTACCGCGATAGAACCAAGCTAGGATGGCGACGGAGAGCATAGCGATATATGCGATGACACCTCCGCGAGAGCTGGTAAACGGGACCGCGATCGCCATCACAGCCGCCGATATAGCGACGAGCAGTTTGATCTGCCTCGTGATCCCGTTGCCGAGCAAATGCGCGATCGCCGTTCCCGAGATCAGAACCATCAGCGATGCAAAGTGATGCGAGTTGATATACGGCCCGAATGGGATCGCACCTGAATGTTTTCGCACGCCGTAGATCGCATCAGGACTGGCGAGCTTTTGAAGTATGCCGACGAAGGCAATAAAGCCGCCAAAAACCATGATCGCCGTGATCGCCCGACGATAACGTTCTTCCGTATCGATAAAGGTGAGAGCTGCTGCGAAGAAGATGATGTAGCCGACAAGCCTGACGAGAAATATCCGGGTCCAGAACGGATCGATAGAAAGAGTGCTCCACGGCGGGTCAGAAAGTACACCGGCTTGTAGTCCGGCATCGCCGAATGGAAGCAGCTGAACGAGACCGAGAACCAGCAGCCCGACAAGGGGTAGCTGGATCGAATCGAGGTTCAATTCGAGAATGCCCGATCGCCAGCTTCGACCGATCCAGGTTCCCGCGAGGATGGCCGTCAGGATCGTCAAGGGAATGAGGGCGCTGACGTCTGTACTGCCGTAAAGCAATACCGCAAAGATCGGGATGACAAAAAGCAGAGCGAAGATCGTTCTGCTCGACCGAGGTTCGTTGGTTGAGATGTACTCGCTCAAGATCTATTCAGTCTAAAATCGTCGAACCAGAGATTTCCCGATACAGTGCACGCGGCCGAGTCGCATTTCTCGCGCACCAGGCGGATCATTATCCCATCAGCATTTGTCGGTACAGTGAATCGTATACGCGTATCTACCCAGTCGGACTTATTCGCGAGCGGTCCGCCGATCGCCACTCTTGTCGCATCGGCCGCTGATGATACTTCCCAACGGAACTCGGCGCGGGTGGTCAGGTCGCTGCGATATGCGATCGAAAGTTCGTATGGTGTCCCCGGCTCGACCGCGACCATGCGGCTGACCGTTGAGAACTCAAGTTTCGACGCCGTAGTGAACCTAACCAACAGTGAGTAACGACCCTCTTTCGGCTGGCTCTCGGTAAGGCCGTAGATCGGATAGGATTGGCCGATCTGCCAATCGAAAAAGTCGGGATTTTGCGTGGGGACGCCAGTCTCAAAACCGCCATTGGTTATCGCTCCGATGGCCGGGTGTTTGATCTCGTCGGGCTCAAGCGAGCCAGCGATGCTTGCGGCGTCGCGAAATCGTTTCGCCTCGACGAGCTTTCCTCGGATAGCAAGCCCAACCTCTCCTATCTTGGCGACGCCTACATCGAATTTCCCCGCTTTCCACACCGAAAGACCTTCGTCGAACCGACCGGCGTTCACAAGATATTTTGCCAGTTCGGCCCGTGCGACCGGGCTTGGCCCGAGTATTTCTGTCGCGCGCTGAACGTTTCCGTCGAAAGCCTGCATGGCGGCGATGACGGCCGGAGCGGCAAAGGTCGGGTCCTGATCGACCGCACCCCGGATCAGCTCTACACCTTCGTCGGAACGGCCCTGTCGGACAAGATTATTCCCGAGCGCCCATTTGGTACGCGCGTAGTTCGGAGCGAGTTCAAGCGCTCGACGATAGGCAGTCTCAGCCGCCGGCCGATCGCCATCGCGCTCTCGTGCCTGACCAAGTGCGAGCCAGAGCGAGAAATTATATGGGCTAGACGTTACCGCAGATTCATAGTCCCGCAGCGAACGCGAGATCGCCGCGGGGTCGAAGGTTTTCTCGAGATCTGAGGCGTAGCGAAATCGGGCAAGGGGATCGCCCGGCGAAAGGCTCGCGGCGAATTCGGAGGCCTGAATCGCGTCGGAGTTTCTCGCCAAGGTGTGGGCAAAAGCCCATACGATCACGAAAAGGCAGCCGATCGCCAAGGCTGCGGACGCAGCTGCCCCGACGACGTGTCGAAGCCCTGCTGTGAGTGTAAATCGTGAGGTCGGCATCAACTCGGAAGATTACTCGAAGTCGATCGGTTCGATCTTGATCTGCGCCCGCATCAGGCGAACATTCGTCTGCGAGCACATCTCGCGTACGCGTTTCACCACCTCGGGTTTGACCTTCTTCGAAGAGATGAGGATCTCCTGAATGTCCTGCTCGCGGCAAACCGAAGCAAGTGATCCATTCGCGTCGTAGACCTTTAGGCCATTGATCAGTTTGTCGCGCTTTAGTGGATCGTCATCCACGAACGCCACGGGGCTGTAATTCCAATCCGGGTTCTTGCGAAGTTCGCGGAGCAGCATCTCGCCGCCATCGCCCGCACCGTAAATAAGGACTCGGCGCCCGACCCCTTGATGCGGAAGCGGGATTATTTCGCGAATCAACCTGAATGCCATTCGGCTCCCTGCAAGAGCGACCAGAAGAAGAATCGCATCGAGAGCAAAAACGGACCGCGAGAAATTCTCGAACCTGTAGAGCAGCAAGATGGCGACTACACTCAAGACACTGCCGATCACGACGCCCTTAGCGTACACGACAAAATCGCCGATCGACGTGTATCGCCAGAGACCGCGATATACTCCGACAAAAAAGAACGCGAACAACTTTAGTACGACGAGGAGTGGAAGTGTATTCAAAAACAGATCCCAATTGCCGTCGCTCTCAAACGATCCGAAAAGAAACACGTAAGCCCCGTAGTAGCAGACCGTGATCAGAAAAACGTCGAGAACAACCTCGAATATCCGGCGTTTGTGAGAAACGTTCAAGAGAAATGCGAAGACCGCGTTATTGCTCGCGGCGAGATCTTCCTGCGTTTCGTCGTAAACCTTCACTTTCGAGAGATAGACACCGATTATCGTCAGCGCTGCGATAAACAGGCCGATCAAGGCAAAGCTGCTGGTGAGCGGGAGTTGGGCAACGGCGATCGAAAGACCGCCTGCTACAATGGCGAACCCGTAGAGCATCAGAACCGCAGACCGCTCGGAAAGGCCGAGGGCGACAAGCCGGTGTGATGTATGGTCGCGGCCCCCCTGAGACGCCTTTCTCCCCCACAATTTCCGCAGAACTGTGACGAACGTCGTGTCAAAGATCGGAACGAAAAGGATGAGCACCGGCACCGCAAGGATCGTGAAAACGCCGCGCGAACGGCCTCCGGATTGGCCGAGCAGAACCGAAGACGAAAGCAAAAATCCGATGAACATCGATCCGCAGTCGCCCATAAAGATCGACGCCGGATTGAAGTTGAAGATCAAGAACCCGATCAGAGCGCCGATGAAAACGGATACGAGCAGAAGTTCGCTCAGCTGCCCATTCGCAAGCAGGCCAAACGCCAGTGACGATGCCGCGATCGCCGTGATGCCGGCAGCAAGGCCGTCCATGTTGTCGAGTAGATTGATGGCGTTCGTGATGCCGACTATCCAAAAGACCGTGATCCAAATATCGACCAGCGCATTTCCGGTGAGCGGCAGCGTGAGGCCATAGCCGACCACTATGATGGCTCCGACAAGTTGGCCGAAGAGCTTTTGATACGGCTTGACGCTGTAGAGGTCGTCGATCAACCCGACGATAAAGAGCCATGTCGCGCCGCCCATGATCACGAGCGATTCGGCCGATATAGGAACGAAAAGGAGATAGCCAATAAGGGTCGCGAGGAAAATGCCGAGGCCGCCGAGCATCGCGGTCGGGCGCTTATGCCAACGGTCGCTCTTCGGCTTGGCCACCTGACCGACACGATGGGCGAACACCCGAACGGCGTAGGTAAGGCCGGCGGCAAGCAGGATGCTGATGGCGCCCGCAACCAGCGGACCTGAGATCGTCTGAAGCATATGTTCGCCGGGCAAACTTCGCTAACTGAAGTCACCGGGCTCCTGTTTCATGGGCGTTTTTACCAGTTGAGTCTATTCCTCAAGCAATCGACCGTAGAGCGAACGAATATCGGAAATAAGCCGCTCCTTGCCGTAGTTATTTATTGCGAATTGGTGGCCTTTATAACCCAGGTCAAATCGTAATCTTTCACTTTTCGCCAAATAAATCAAGCCTTTCGCGAATCCTTTGACGTCTCCGGACGCTACACCCAGCCCTCGCTCGTTGCGAGAAAATCCATCGGCTTGCGCCTCAAGCTCACCAAGAAGGTCAAACACCCCACCAACTACGGTCGCGATCACCGGACGGCGGCTCGCCATCGCCTCGATCACGGACAGCGGCGTACCCTCGTTCAGTGATGTCAGGGCGACCAGGTCGAGTCCGGCGTAAACGCGACCTAGGTCATCGCGATTCCCGGCAAATATCATTTTTCCCTGTAACATGAGGTCTCGTGCCGCTCGCTCGAGTTCGAGACGCAAATGCCCATCACCAACGATCATGAACTTCGCTGGTGGAACGTTGGCGGTTTCGAAATAGGTTTTTGCCGCGTTGAGCAGCATCGGGATATTCTTGATCTCCGTAAGACGTCCGACAAAACCGACAAGAACCTCATCGTCTGAAACACCGAATTCACTGCGAAACTCCCGACGAGATTCCTCACCCGAATCGAACTTAGATAGATCGATACCGAGCGGGATCACCTCGAACTGATCTTTGCGTCCGACGCCGACTTCGGAATGGATCTCACGAAACTGTTGCGGCGTGATGACAATGATCTTGTCGGTTGCAAGGCGCGCCAAGAGCTTTTCAATAAGCACGAAGATCTGGGTTTTTCGCTTGCTGTAGTAACTGTGAAAGACGTGGCCGTGAAAAGTGTGCAGAATCTTCACCCGACGCGGTCGACCGATCAGTGTGCCCGGCGTGAACCATCTGTAAATGAATGCTGCTACGCGTCCAACTGTACCGGCCTTTGCGGTGTGCGTGTGAATGATGTCGGGGCGTTCGCTACGAATTACCCTTAGAATCTTCCAGAGCGATGCAGCATCTTTAACCGAAAGTTCGCGGCTCATCTCGCGAATGTAGATAGGCTCGACGCCGTGCTCGTCAGCGAAGTACGACATATCCTCCTCGCCCTCAGGAACGGTGCCCGCGATCAGTTTCGACCCGACTCCGTCACCTTGAAGGGCTTGCGTCAGCCATACCACATGGCGCGCGGGCCCGCCCACGTTGAGCCTTGCGATGATGCGGAGGATCTTCACTTGGAGCGTCGCCTTTATTCGCCCATCCGATAGATCGTGTCAGGGTCGTCTTCGTGGCGTATCTCGTCTATCGGATCGCGTTTGCCCTCGCCCATGTAGAGCCGGTTCGGGCAGTTGATCACCATCCCGTCGATCTCGCCGACGTTCTTGTATCCGTGTACGACACCCTTAGGAACAACGACGGCCCGCGGATCGTCCTGTCCGACCAGCAGCGACATCATATGTCGATAGGTGGGCGATTCGGAGCGGTTATCCCAAAGGCGGATGTTGAACGTCGATGGCCCGATAAAGCAGAAGAGGTCAGCTTGATCAACGTGTTCGTGCGGGCCGCGTTGGATTCCAGGGTTCGTAAAAGATATATACGACATCACTGGGAAAAACTCTTCCGCGAGATCATCGTGGCGGAAAAGTTCCGCGAGCCATCCGCGATCGTCGTAATATTTTTTCAGCGGGTAGACAACAACGTCTTTGATTTCGCCTTGGGTAAAAACGGTCTGCTGCTCGGTCTGTGTCATAGATTGTTCGCCCCCGTTTCGGCTACAAGATTCGAGGCCCGCAACAGACTTTCGAATGTACCCGCGTCAGTCCACCATCCGTCAAGTTCGTTCCACGTCATCTCACCGCGCCGAATGTAATGATTGTTCACGTCTGTGATCTCCAATTCGCCGCGGCCCGACGGAACGAGCGTGCGGATCACATCAAAGACGGAATTGTCATAGAAGTAAATGCCGATAACTGCGAAATCCGATTTTGGATCTTTTGGCTTTTCTTCGATGTTAAGAACTTTATTGCCATCCAATTCAGGCACGCCGAATCGCTGCGGATCGTGCACGCGTTTGAGCAAGATCTTTCCTCCCCCGTCCTGTGCACGGTACTCATCGGCGGCGGCCTTGATGTTCTTCTCGATCAGGTTGTCGCCGAGAATCACGCAGATCGGACCCTCGTCAGCGAAGTGTTCCACGAGACTAAGAGCATCAGCGATCCCGCCTTCGCCTTCCTGGTACGTGTAGTTGAGATGCTTTAATCCGAAATCTTTTCCGTTACCCAGCAGCCTCAAGAAATCACCAGCCGAGTTGCCGCCGGTGACTATCATAATGTCCTTAATTCCGGCGTTGATCAGCGCCTTGATCGGATAATAGATCATCGGCTCACTGTGTACCGGCAATAGATGCTTATTTGTTATTTTCGTAAGCGGATTAAGCCTTGAGCCAAGGCCACCCGCAAGAATTACACCCTTCATAAATTGCTAATCAATAAATCTCTGATACCAAAGCTCGAGCATCAGCAATGCCCATATTCGGAATGAGTGATCGCGGCCGCCGCCGGTATGCTCATCGACATATTTCCGAAGCATTTCCGGCTTGATGATCCCGCGCTTCATTGATGCTTCCGACAAGAGCAGTTCGCGAACGAATCCTTTCATTTCGCCCCGAAACCATTTCCCGACCGGCACGCCGAATCCCATCTTACGGCGGTAGATCGCTTCTCTGGGAACAAGTGTCGCGGCTACTTTCTTAAGAAATGATTTTGTCTCAACGCCGCTCATCTTGAGCGATTCGGGCAAGCTCGCGGCAAACTCGATGACCTTGTGATCCAAGAACGGCGAACGTGCCTCGAGCGAATTTGCCATTGACGCTATATCTACTTTTACAAGGAGATCGTTGGGAAGATACGTCATCTGATCAACGAGCATCGTCGTATCAACGATCCCGGATCCGTTTGCGGTCGCAAACCATCGGCGTAGGAAGTCGGATGCGTCTGTAGAATCGACTGTGTGTCGAAAGTCCGAAGTGTAGAGATCGTTCTTGGATTCGCGATCGAACGCCGAACTCCAGCGGAAATAGCGCTCAACACGCGGCAGGGATGCGGCCGAGAGGAAGCGCTTTCCGTCACGCACGCGGCTTCGTTTCAATTCAGAAGTTGGAATGAGGCTTACCGGAAACTCGACTAGCGCTTTTCGCATGATCGCCGGAATGCGATGGTATTTCTCCGCCATCCGCATCGCCGCATACCTTTCGTAACCGGCGAACGACTCGTCTCCGCCGTCGCCGTTGAGTGCGACGGTTACATGTTGTCGAGTCTCTTTAGCCACGTAATACGTCGGTATCGCACTTGAGTCAGCGTATGGTTCACCGTAGTGATCGACGAGAGTCGGGAGGATCTCCAACGCATTCGGCTTGACGATGAACTCGTGATATTCAGCACCAACATGCTCGGCGACCATTCGCGCATATTTCAGTTCGCTATAGTCTTCGTCGTCGAACCCGATCGAAAAAGTTTTGACTGGAGTCGATGACTCCTGAGCCATTAGAGCGACCACCGTTGACGAATCAACACCACCAGACAGAAACGCCCCGAGCGGAACTTCGGAGATCATCCGCAGCTTCGTCGATTCGCGCAGGAGTCGCGTTGTCTCTTCGATAGCCTCAGTTTCGGAGATCTTGATCTTCTTGGAGAAATCCGGGCTCCAGTAACGCTGCATCTCGATCGAACCATTCTTCCAACGAAGCCAATGTCCGGGCTCGAGCTTCCTTATGGATCTAAACGCCGTAAGCGGAGCGGGTACGCACGAATAGGATAGATAGGCGTCGATCGCCTCCGGATCTACGTCACGCGAAACTGCGGGGTGCTTGAGGAGCGCCTGAAACTCGGACCCGAAGATCAGGTCTCCGTTGGTCTGATGAGAGTAGAGCAATGGTTTTTTGCCTACGCGGTCGCGGGCAAGAAACAAAGTCTGCTCGACCGTGTCCCAGATCGCGATCGCGAACATTCCGCGCAGATGTTGAAGGCAATCGACGCCGTATTCATCATAGAGGTGAACGATCGCCTCGGTATCGGAATTGGTATAAAACTTGTGGCCACGCTCATCGAGGCCCTTTCTCAATTCCTGATAATTGTAGATCTCGCCGTTGAAGAAAATGCATTTCGTTTTGTCGGCGTTCCAGATCGGCTGCTGTCCGCTTGCCAGATCGATGATCGCTAACCTCCGCATCGCGAGAGCGACGTGGTCGTCAAGAAAGAAACCATCCTCATCCGGTCCGCGATGAAAGATCGCATGGTTCATCGCCTCCAGAATTCCACGTTCCGGGCGCGAACCATTCTTAACTACAAATCCGGTAATTCCGCACATTATCTTTAGCTTTGAGCCTCCGCGCCGATAGGGCGATCAAGATGTCTGCGCTTCGATTCCAAAACCAGCTTCTTATTCTCGCGTCTCTCCTTTAGAAGGACCCAACCGACGCCAATGAACATAAAAAAGAAGACTTGGATCTGCGTGCGCTGACGATAGGCTGTCCCGACATTACTCTGAAAGATCGAGTAGGCGAGTGTAAGCATTCCGGAGAAAAGCAGGATCGGAAACGCCGTCCGAAGACGGTGCCGGATCGTATACCAGATTCCCCAAACCAATAGTGGGATC
>JBEBGW010000152.1:0-9422 GCA_040081025.1 Pyrinomonadaceae bacterium
TCCCGATCATCTACTGCGACGGTTGCGGCGTGGTGCCGGAGAAGTACGAGAATTTGCCGGTCGTTTTGCCGGATGACGCTCCGATCACGGGAACGGGCGAATCGCCGCTCGCGAAGGTCGAGAGTTTCGTGAATGTAGCGTGTCCGAAGTGCGGCGGGGCGGCTCGGCGGGAGACGGACACGATGGACACGTTCGTCGATTCGTCTTGGTACTACTACCGATACCTGGATCCGAACAACTCGGAAGCGGCGTTCGATCCGGCATTGGCGGAGTATTGGACGCCGGTAGATCAGTACATCGGCGGTGACGACCACGCGGTGATGCACCTGATCTACGCACGCTTCTGGACGAAGGTGATGCGCGATCTGGGCTTGGTGAAATTCGATGAGCCGTTCAAGCGTTTGCTAACTCAAGGGATGGTTGTCGGCGAGACATTCTTTGACGATGCGACCGGCAAGCGGAAGTATTTTCCGCCGGATGAGGTTGCGGTGGAACGTGATGCGAAGGGGAAGGTCATCAGCGCTTTCGTGGCGGATGGCGTGGCGGACAAGGATGTCCGCGTTCCTCTGAAATATGCGATCGAGCGGATGTCGAAGTCGAAGGGCAACGGCGTCGATCCGGACGAGATGGTGGATATTTACGGTGCGGACGCGGCTCGGTTGTTCGTGCTGTTTGCGGCTCCGGTCGAGAACGAGTTGGTTTGGCATGAGTCGGGGATCGAGGGTGCGGTACGATTTTTGCAGCGGGTTTGGCGGTTTGTTTATCGGTGGCGTGGGGCTTTTGAGGGTTTTCGTAGCAACGGGCAACCACCCGCTAACGCAGGTGGTACTGACAAATCCCCACCCGCTAACGCAGGTGGTACTGACATCAGCAAGAGCCTTCGACGTAAGACGCATCAGACGATAAAGCGGGTCGAAGACAGCCTGGAGACTTTGCAGTTCAACACGCCGGTGGCGGGGTTGATGGAGCTTATCAATGCTTTGTATGAGGCTAAGATCGAGCCTGAAACGGCTGCTGAGGATGAGAAGTTCGCGGTGTATGAGGCTACGCGAGCCTTGGTGCTGATGTTGACTCCGTTTGCCCCGCACACGGCGGAGGAATTGTACGAGCAGATCACCGGCGAGACCGGCGGAATGCTCGCGAGCGGAGCGCGGTTTACGGAGTATAAGCCGGAGCTTGCGGTCGCCGACGAGATCGAGATCGCGGTTCAGGTCAACGGCAAGCTGCGTTCGCGGATCCTGGCTTCGCCTGAGGCGTCGAATGCCGAGCTTGAAGCGCAGGCTCTGGCCGACGAGAAAGTGAAGGAATTCACGGACGGAAAGGCGATCGTCAAGGTCGTGGTCGTGCCGAAGCGGTTGGTGAACGTTGTAGTCAAGTAAACCATTGAAACGGCGGTATTTCGGAGAATGCCGCCCTTTAAGTCTATACGCACGTTAGACCTTGCTTGAAACCCGTAAAAAAACTAGAATTTAGGCGTGCTCGGGCGGCAAAAGTTCTCCTTCAAAAGGGTCTATAAAATTAAGCGTATTTCTCACGGTTTCTGTGCGGTTCCTGACGGCGTGCGATGAAAGAGTGCCAGTTATGTAAAACGTGCTATGCCGATGCGGTAGCAACCTGTCCAAAGGACGGGATGCCGACTATGCATACGATCGCCGGCGAACCGGTCCTTGAGGGCAAGTACCATCTCGAATCGCGTCTCGGCCAGGGCGGAATGGGCGTGGTCTACAAAGCCCGTCACGCTTATCTCAAGACGCAGCTCGCGATCAAGATCATTCTTCCGGATCTCGTCGGAAACGATCCGCAGCTAGTGACGCGCTTTCGACAGGAAGCCCTTGCGGCTGCTGCGATCCGCCATCAGAACGTCGTTGCGGTAAACGACTACGGCGTGATCAACGGACAGATACCGTTTCTCGTGATGGAGTATGTCGAGGGCGAATCGCTGCACGATCTGCTTGCCCGCGAAAAACGGCTCGACCCCGAAAAAGCATTCGACGTAATGTCTGCCATCTGCCACGGCGTGGGGGCGGCTCATCACCAGGGAATTGTTCACCGTGATCTCAAACCGCTGAACATCATGATCTGTACCGATCGCCCCAGCATGTCGCAGGCGGTCAAGATCCTCGATTTTGGATTGGCTAAAATCAAGTCGGGCGAATTGCTCGGTTCGTTCATTCAAGCTCAGACGACGGGGCTGATGGGCTCGCCTTTCTACATGGCTCCGGAGCAATGGGCCGATGACGAGCCCGATGCCCGCTCAGATATTTACAGCCTCGGAGTGATGCTTTATCAGATGCTTGCCGGTGACGTGCCCTTTAAGGGGTCGTCGATCCCGGCGATCATGAAGAAGCACATCAGCGATCCCGCGCCGAGTTTCGCCCAAGCGGGCATCCAGTTATCACCCGCACTTGAAGCCGCGGTGATGCACACCCTTGCGAAAGAGAAAGACAAGCGTACAGGGACCGTCGAGCAGATGATCGCCGAGATGAAGGAAGCGATCTATCCGCAAGCCATAGGAATCCACACGACATCATCGGGCGGAGCATTACCTGTCTCAACGCTGAATATTCGCACGAACCCGGCGAAGGCAAGGATCTTCGTCGATAATGTGGCGGTCGGTGAGAGTCGCGTTGACGGCTGGATCACGCTAAACGGAATTCAGAGTGGCAATCATCACCTTCGTGTAAGCGCGGACGGTTTTCCGGATTGGACGAGCGACGTGATATGCGACGGGAAACCGCAACAGGTCGTCGCTGACCTTGTTTCCGAAGCTCAGCGGATCCCGATGCCGGCGGCAACTGTCGCGTACCACGCGTCGATGGGTGCGGACACCCCCGCACGTATGTCGACGACGCAGAACACCGGCGCGGATATGCAGAAAACCGCCTTCCAGCAATGGGATACGGGACAGAACATCGGTGTCCAGTCACAGCCGAAAAAGAAGGGATTTTTCTCGCCGCTCGTGCTTGCGGCGATCGGGGTATTCTCGCTGTTCGTGATCGGCGTACTCGGTCTCGGGGGTGCGTACATGTCCGGTTTGATCGGCGGCGGAGGTGGCGGCGGAAACGTCAACGGCAATAACGCTACGCCAACCCCAGGATCAACGCCGAATCCGAACATCCAATCGGTCAGGGCGGAATTGATCCAGATCCCGGGCGGACGGTTCAAGATGGGTAATAATTCCGGAACTGACCAGGAGAAGCCGGAGCACGAAGAGTCAGTTGAAGGGTTCGCGATGGACAAGAGCGAAGTAACGAACGCGGCCTTCTACGAATTCCTGACCGTCTCGAACTACAAGCCCGCAAGCGAGGAAAGTTTTCTTGCCCATTGGGAGAAAGGGAAGCCAATCGCGGGCGATGAAAACAAGCCGGTCCGTTACGTAAACCTCGAGGACATCAAAGCTTTTGCCGACTGGCGTTCGAAGCGCGACAGCGCGACCTATCGTCTTCCAACCGAACAGGAATGGGAATACGCGGCTCGCAACGGCGCAAAGAATAATCTGTTCCCATGGGGCGATAAGTTCGATCCGAGGTGTGCCCACATCAACAACCCGAACAATGACACTGTGGTTTCGGGCACGAAAACCTGTCCGAATCAGTGGGGAATTCAGGATATGATCGGAAACGTCTTTGAATGGACGGGTTCTGAGTGGTGGCCATACCCGGGATCGACTATTGACCTTCCGGCCCAGGCGGAGAAGACCTTTATGATCCGCGGCGGCGGTGCGTTTGATAAGACGACCGGCCAAAACCCGATCACCGCCACATTCAGATTTCCAGCGCCAGCGAGCCGGCGGAGTCCCGGACTTGGCTTTCGCCTCGTGCGAACAAATTAGCGATCGGCAGATCGGTTTCAAGAGCGTAGGGCTGGTTCTTACGCTTTTTGTTTTTTCGACACCATTCTCTTAACTAGATGAACATCGTCCTTGTAGAGGAACGAGCCGGAAAGGAATATACCTTTACCAAAGACCTTGTCGTGTTCGGGCGCGATGCGGGCGAGTGTGACATCGCGTTCGACAGCGGTCAGCATCCTATGGTGTCGCGTAAGCACGCGGAGATCCGATTTCATGCCGGAGTGTGGCTTGTCATCGATCAAGGCTCGAGCTATGGAACGTTCTTGAATGGGCAGAAGGTCGTCCAGCCGATGCCCATCGCCGTTGGTAGTGGCCTTCAGTTCGGGGTTGACGGCCCTGTGTTTCGCGTCATCTGGTTCGAACCGGCGGGCTCCCCCGCTGCTCAGGCGCCAGCTTCTCAGGCAAAGCCGATCCAGCCGGCGGCATCTGTCGCACCCACGCCCGTCTACGCGGCGATCCCACCTGCACCTCCCAAGAAACCATTTGAGACGGCCCAGCTGCAGTTTGTGAACGCAACCTCTCGGCAGCCGTTTGTATTGAACAAGCCGAGCATTTGGCTCGGACGCGAACCTTCGTGCGAGATCATCTTTGACTCGAGTTCGGGCACTGTGTCGCGAAAACATGCCCAGATCAAGGTCGAGGACGGCGAATACGTGATCGTCGACAACAAGAGCTTTAACGGAACTCTCGTAAACGAGCAGCGGATCACGACCCCGATACCGCTCTATCACAACGACCAGATCACGCTCGGTATCGGCGGGCCGGTTTTGAAGTTTCTGTCGCCGACGCGGATCGCACCGGCCGGAGCCGATGTCGCGGGTCAGCGTTCGGTACAATCCGTTCCGTCCATCGCCATAGTAGATGTCGGTTCCCCAAAAACGATCGTCTTCAACAAAGGTGCTATATCTTCGCCAAAAGTAGATTCGGGTGGGTCGGCCGACCCGCAATTGCTGATGTCGGTCGCGTTTGGCAACAAGAACGAACTTTCGATCGGCCGTGACGACTCGAACGACATTTCGCTCGACGGACTTCAGATCTCGAAACGCCACGCAAAGCTTACCCGTTCGGGTGCAGACGTTGTGATCGACGATCTGGGCTCGACGAACGGTGTGTTCATCAATGGCAACCGCTCGTCACGTCAGGCGATAAGGCCGGCCGACAGCGTCCAGATCGGCACGTTCATCATCCGCGTCGATCCGGCGGGGAATATCAGCGTTTACGATTCGCGGGCGAAAACGCGGATCGACGCGGTCAACATCGTTCGGCAGGTGAAAAACCGTTCGGGCCGAGGAAAGGTTACCTTGCTCGACGGCGTATCACTATCGATCCAGCCGAACGAATTTATAGGGCTACTCGGGCCGTCGGGAGCGGGGAAGTCGTCGCTTGTCGAGGCGATGAATGGCAACCGGCCAGCTCAGAGTGGTAACGTTCTCGTCAACAATCAGGACCTTTACCGCAATCTTGATTCGCTCAAGCAGTCGATCGGTTACGTCCCGCAGGACGATATCATTCACAAGGAGCTTTCTGTTTACCGTACGCTCTATTACGTCGCGAAACTGCGACTTTCGCGTGACGTTTCGTCGAAGGAGATCGACCAGATCGTCAACGAGGTCCTGGATGTCACTGCCCTCGCCGAGCGTCGTGACGTGCAGGTCAGTCAGCTTTCGGGCGGACAGCGGAAGCGGGTCTCGATGGCGGTCGAGCTGATCACGAAACCCTCGATCATCTTTCTGGACGAGCCGACATCGGGACTTGATCCATCTACCGAAGAGAAGATAATGAAGCTATTTCGGCAGATCGCCGAGTCGGGGCGGACGGTGATAATGACGACGCACGCGATGGAAAACGTGCGGCTCTTCGACAAGATCGTTATTCTGATGCGCGGCAAGCTCGTCTTCTACGGCAAGCCTTCCGAGGCTCTCGAATATCTTGGTGCGAAAAGCTTTAAGGATCTCTACGACAAACTCGAAGCGCCGATCGAGAATGCGGTTCGTGAGAAGGGCGACTCCGTTCGGAGCGGCGTGACCGATCACACCGCTGAAACCTGGAAACAGAAATTTCTCCAGACGCCGCAGTACGACAAAAACGTCAAGAAACCGCTCGCCGAGCTTGGCAATTTGCCGCAGACCGGCGTGCGAAAGAAGCGACGGCTCGGTATATTTGGCGCCATCAGCCAGTGGTTTACGCTGTCGCGGCGATACCTGGAGGTTCTGCTCAAGGACAAGCTGAATCTTTTCATCTTGTTCGCTCAAGCACCGGCGATCGCTCTGCTGACGTTCTTTGTGATGGGCTCGAACGCGCCGCGCGATTTCGTCTATTTCGTTCTGGCATTGGTCGCGTTCTGGTTCGGCACATCGGTGTCCGCCCGCGAGATAATCCGAGAACGTCCCGTGTTCAAACGCGAGCGGATGGTGAACCTCGGGATCTTACCTTACGTCGCGTCGAAGTTGTTCATCCTTGGAATAATTGTCGGCCTTCAATGCATCTTTTTGTTTGTCCCGTTGAAGTTCTTTGATTTGATCGGGGTAATGCCGATGCCGGGATTCTTGGGGGGCATTCCGCAGTTTGCGACAATGATCCTGACGGCGGCGGTCGGAATATCACTGGGACTTTTGATTTCGGCACTCGTTCGCACGTCAGAGATGGCTACGAGCCTGGTTCCGCTGATACTCATACCGCAGATACTGTTTTCGGGGCTCGTTGGTGTTCCCGCGGGGCTCAGCAAAGTCGCCAGTATGACAATGCCGGCGGCGTGGTCGTTCGACGCGATGAAGCGCTCTTCTTCGTTGGATACACTGGAAGAAGAAGGTGCCGACCCGAGCGGAAACACCGACGGACTCGGATTGTATAAATCGCTTGATGCGGAAAACGAAAAAATGCTCGCCGATTTTCGCGTCTCGATCGAGGAATATAAAAAGGCGGCGAAGGCGTTTCAGAACGATCCGCTCAACAATCCGACGCCTACCGAACCGGAACTCGGCAACGTCAAGAAGATCCCGGACGATCTAAGCAGTTACGTGACGTTCCTGCACCCGTGGATGCTGAATGAGGTTGTTAGCCAGATAGTGCTGATGCTAATGTTTGGAATGTTGGTCATCGTCACGTTGATCGTCCTGCGGCTGCAGGACCTTATATAGATGAAGGGAAGTTTGATGAAAAAGATCTTGAGTAGTTTCGCATTGTTCGTAGTTTTGGCGGTTGTTTTCTCGAGCCTTACGGGCTGCGGCGGTTCGAACGGCGTTAGTGACGTTTCAACGGGAACCTCGGGGAACGCCGCTGCGGAAAACAAACCGGATACGACAAAGAAGTCGGTTTATCCGCCGCTTGCGTCGACGGTCGCTCAGGCGGATATGAAAAACCTGGACGGTTCGACTTCGAAGGTCGCGGATCGCAAGGGCAAGGTCCTGCTCCTGAACATGTGGGCGACGTGGTGTGGCCCATGCCGCGGCGAGATGCCGGCACTCGTGAAGATGCAGGACGAACATCGCGACAATGGATTTGAGATCATCGGACTGAACACCGACGACGGTGATTCCAAGGAGATGATCGACGGGTTCGCGCAGGAGATGAAGCTCAACTACACCCTCGTTTGGGCCGACACGGCAATGCAGAACGGCCTGCTCAAGATCAGCAACTTTAACGGGATACCGCAGAGTTTTGTGGTTGATCGCGACGGGAATCTTCGCGGCGTATTTCGCGGTGGCGGCAAGAGCGAAGTAAAGAAGATGGAAGAATTGGTCGCTAAGGTTGTTGCCGAGTAACGCCTTCGGGTACGGATGGTTCAACCAGAAGAGTCTTGAAACTCGCGAGACTGACCAACCCCGGAGCTGCTCCTTTCGGTTTGTTAACAAATTTCTTCAACGTATAATGCACAGCCGCCTTTGGCTGTGCTTTTCCTTGGCTGTAGAACGCGGCGAGCTGGGCGGCCTCAAGCAGCGTTGTCGGCGGGATCTCTTTGCGGTCGCGGTTCCTGATCACTACGTGCGAGCCGGGATAATCCGCAGCGTGCATCCATGTATCAAGAGACTTCGCGACCTTGAATGTAAGTTGATCATTGTCTTTCGCACGCTTGCCTACAAGGATCTCGAAACCATCGGAGGAGGTAAAAATTCTCGCCACCGCCGACGCTGCTGAGATCTTGTCGCGCGTCTTTTTTGTGCCCGACTGCGCTTCCGGAACGCCTTCACGCAAGGCATCGATATCTCGCTCTTCGATCGCTCTATCGATCGATTTAAGCGCGTTTTGCGCCCGCTCAAGATCGCGCTCGATCGCTTCGAGACGTTTGGCGATCTCGTCGCGGGCGTTCCGGGCCTTCGTATATCGTCTGAAGAATTTCTCGGCGGCTCGTGTTAGTTCGTCGTTTTCGTCGACCTTGATCTCGATCGTCGGGGTCGATTCGTCAAAATAATCGATGACGGAAACTATCGAACCGGCTCGTCTCGCGGTCGCGACGTTTGCAAGCAGTAGGTCTCCGTTTCTCTTCCAGCGTTCGGCATCGCCGTGGGACTCGAGATCGGCGTGTAGTTTCGATCGCAGCTTTTCGAGTTTAGAGGTCTCGCGCGTGACCTTGCCGCGGGCCGCACTTGCAGCCGATCGAAACTCCGCGTCCGCACGTTTCTCAAGATCGGCAGCATCGAGAGCTTCTGAGATAGTCGGATGAGGCTCCTGCCAGGCAGCGACAGGCCGGGTTTCCGCTCCTGCAGGTCGGAAAGGCGGGGAATATACATCGCCTACCTGCTGCCCATCACCGAGAGTGTCGCGGAGTGAATCAACGATGCGGCGATCTGCGTCAACGAGAAATAGGTTCGCCGACTTGCCGGTGAGCTGCACGATCAAACCAGCGCGAACATCTTCACCAAATTCGTCCCGGCCCGCGAATCCGAATTCAACAATGCGTTCATCCGGAACTTGTTCGACCGCAGCAACGTCGGCTCCCGCAAGCCGCTTCTTGAGCTGCATGATGAACGCGGATGGATTTGTAGAAGCTTTCTCAAGATCGCGAAGTCGTCTACGGATGAGATACGTGCGCGGATCAGCCGATTCGGCGCTGACGAATAGATATAGAGAATCGGCCAGCCGAAAATCGATCGCCATCGAATGCCGCGAAAGCGGAAAGACCTTCCCGAATCGCCGGCCGACAAGTGCGGCCCGTAATTCGGGAATGATCGATTCGATGGTCGCGATATTCATAAGGACTGAGTCTAGACCCCCAAAAGAAAAAGTCCAGAACCATTCGGGTGGTTCCGGACGAGATGGCAAAAGGTGTCTTAGGCGAAATACGGGTTAGAGCTCGCGAACGAGAATCGTACCCGAAACAAGATCGTGGGCCGCACGGCGTTCGTCATTGAAGAACGTCGGCAGGAATCCGATCCCAAGCAACGGCAAACCAAGTAAAAAGACCGCAGCCCGCACGGCGGACTGGTGAAACGTCGGATACTCGTTGGCCTCGATGTCGATCACCTCGAGCGAGAAGATCTTCATGCCGAGCGTACGACCGCGGAGGCCTATCCCGACGGTTAGATATGTGAACATTACGATTCCGAATGCAGCGGCGATCGCGATAATTCCCGAA